>CAZIJC010000070.1:0-20974 GCA_964539385.1 uncultured Anaerolineales bacterium
GATGGTCATCTCGTTCGGGGCGGTGGCGGAGACGGTGAAGTTCTCGCCGGGAATCGTCACGGCGTCAATCTCGTTGCCCTCATCGTCGAACTCGACCTTATCGGCCGTCACGTCGCCGGGCGCGAACATCACCTCCTCGCTGAAGGTGACCCTGACGGTCTGGACGCCCAGCGCGCTGGGGTCGATCCCGCCCACGCCGCGGACGGTGCGGTCATCGTCGGGGTTCAGGACGACGGCCGTGACGCGCGGCGGGATGTCCAGGTCGACCGTACCCGGCGTCGGCGCGGCCGAGCCCCAACTTGCAGCGTCGTTGCCCCAGGCGCCGACCGACACGCGGTTCAGCGACGTGCCGCCGCCACCGGGATCGGTGGGCCAGGGCGCCTGGTCGTTGTAGCGGACCTCGTCCACCAGCAGGTACGGCGTGAACAGCGGCTCATCGGGCGGCGGCGCGTCCGGACGGCTCAGCCGCACGGTCTCACCATCGTCGTCCAGGTAACCGTCGTAGGGGCCGACGATCTGGACGCCCGATCCGGCCAGGCCGTAATGGCTCTTGAATGCGCCGAGCAACAGCGGGTCGTCCGGATCGAACGGAACGACGAGGAGGGCTTCGCCGGGGGCGAGCGTGGTGCCGGCTCCAAACTCGAACCCTTCGACCTTCCACGCATGGTCCTGCCACAGGTTGACCAGGTCGGGCGTGGGATTGCAGATCTCGATGAACTCCAGGTCCTCGGCGGTGGTCGGGTGGTAGTGGACCTCGCTGATGAGGATGGGCCCGACGCGCGGTCCGCTGTTGGGGCCGGGCAGCGTGCGGCTGATCATCGGATAGGGGTCGCCGGTGCCGTCGGGCCATCGCCCGAGGGATTCGCCGTTGGCGGCGGCGTCGAACTCGACGTGGTCGACGAAGTGCGTGAGGTTACCCAGTGCATCGGCCTTCATGAGCCAGACGTCGTCGCCGTGCGCGCCGTTGAGGGCAAAGCCTTTGGCGCCGCCGCCGAACTCGTCGCTCTCGAAGTGCAGGACGCCGCCGACGTAGTGCCCCTGGTCGAACACGCGGTACTCGCCGGGCTGGATGACGGTGCCGTCGGGGATGCTGAACTTTTTGTAGTCGCCGTTCTGGAGGTTCCAGTCCCAGCCCCAGGAGTCGCTGAGCCACCAGCCGCTGATGTCCACCGGATCGGTGGTGCTGGTGTTGTGCAGTTCGATAGCGTCGGCGAGGGGGTCGTCGGTGTGCGTGAGTACCTCGTTGACGACGATGGGGATGTCCGGGTCGTCGTCGGCCCCGGGCGAGCCGCCGTACCGGTTGCCGGATCGCCAGTTGTCGGGGTGTTCGAGGTAGGCGCGGCGCTGGGCCTCGTCGGCCGGCACGGACCAGGGGTCGATGAGTTCGAGCGTCGCGCCCTTGCCGTCGGCGCGGCCGGGCCAGCCGCCGTCGTCGTCGTAGGCGAAGTCGAGAAGGCCGGAGCCGTCGCGGGCAGCCACGGTCGCCTGCTCGCCCTTGTTGTTGAGTTCGCCCAGCCACGCGCCGGCCACCGTAATGCCTGTGCCCTCGAGCGACCCGCCGATGCCGTATCGCGCGGTGAATCCCTCGAGGTCTTCGACCACGACGATGCGCTCGCCCGGGGCCAGGACGTGGCTGTCGAACCTGAAGGTGATGGCGTCGGTGAAGTTGACGCCGCTGATGTTGACCGTGCTGCCGCCGACGTTCATGAACTCGATGAACTCGAAGTCGTTGTCTTCGAAGTCCGGGTCGAGCGGCGGCTGCGTGGCCAGTTCGTCGGGGGTGGCGTCGTGTGGGTGATAGTTCATCTCGGTGATGACCACGTCGCCGGAGGTCACGAGCGGGTTGACGAAATACTCGGCCTCCACGGGTGCGGACCAGTCGTCGCCGGAGGAAACATAACCGGGCTCTCCGTATGAAGGCACGTGGCCGGGGAGGCGGACGCGGGCCGTGATGTTGGTGTACTGGTTGATCGGGATCGCGCCGGCGGCCAGGACGGCGCTGCCGCTGATGCCCCCGCCGGGCCCGCGCGGGTCGGTGCCGTCGGTCGTGTACCAGACGTCGCCGGTCGAGGCGTGGAGCGTGACCGTCGTGCCGGGCGTGACGACGGGGCCGGGAATGCTCGACGTCGGCCGGGCCAGCCACTGGCTGTCGATCCAGTTGATGCGGTTGGTGAGCCAGTTCTTCATGTGCTGGATTTCGCCGGCGAAGGTCCGGTCGATGCCGGGGTCGACATCGGTGAAGTGCCGCGCGCCGGACCAGCGAGCGTAGTCGCGGGGCGCCGCCTCGACAAGATCGGCGGCATGGGCGTCGATGGTGGCGGTGATGTTGGCCAGGCTGAACTCGTCCTCGCGCAACTCGAACCAGCGGTCGATGTACATCTGGACGAAGTCGGGGTCGTCGAACACACGCGACCACCACCTCATGGACCGGGTGGCGTTGTACGTGTCGTCGTTGAAGTACCGCGTGCTGTCGCCGGTGCCGTACCACCAGTACGGGTTGTTGTCGCGGTTGTCGGTGGACTCCAGCGCGCGGTCGAAGTCCCAGATGGGCCCGGCTTCGAGTTTTCCGTCCTCGGTCTTGTAGTAGTAGGCGCTGATGCGCAGCGCATCGACGTTCATCGCCAGCATGTTCAGGATGTTGTGGTCGATGAAGGAATCGACGTCGGCCCAGGCGGCGTAGCCGAGGTCGGGGTCGGTAAAGTTCGAGCCGGTGGCCGCAACCTCGAGACTGTTGATGTAGTTGTCGATGTAGGTGCGCTGCGCGGAGTTGGGGTTCTCCGGCTCGACGTACTTGCCGGTCTTGTCCTTCTTCCACGCGAAGCCGCCGCTGACCGGGATGCCGCCCGCGCCGCTGGAGAGGTCTTCGATATCGACGCGGTCGTCGCCCTGCTCGATGACCTCCATGATGGCGTAGGCGCCGTAGTAATCGCTGCCCGAGAGTTGTCCGCCGCCCGAGTTGAGATACATCTCGACCCATTGGGTCCGGACGGCGTATCGGCCGACCTGGTTGCTCAGGTCGTAGATGAACGGATTGCTGATGAGCGCGCGGTCGTACCGGCTGGGGCCGTAGAAGATCCAGTCGGCCTCGGCGGGCATGCCCAGCAGGTCGAGTTTCTGGTCTTCGCCCGCCTCGTCCCAGAACTCGACGCGGAACTGCTGCTTGTCGAAGCCCGCGGAACTCGACCCGCGAACGTGAATGCCCCCCCGCGTCGTGGTGCCGAACGGGTCGGTCAGCCGGGCACGGCCGTCGCCGCCGGGTTCGATGATGGCGATGAAGCAGTCGCCGAAGGCCGAGTGCGAGCCGGGCACGTCGTCGTCGAACGTTTCGACAACGACGATCGGCAGGTTGGAACTGTCGTCCAGCATGTCGGCGCCCAGTTCGATATACGCCTCGCTGACCACGCGGCTGGACTCGCCGCCCGCACCGATGGACAGCGCCCGGATCATGGTGGTGTTGGTCAGCGTCATCGGCCCGGACCACACCGGGGAACCGGCGGTCGGTAGCGACTCGTTGGTGGTGTAGTGGATCGTGTCGGTCGGGTAACGGGCAATCAGGTCCACGATGATTGAATCGGTGAACGTGGTGCTCGCGACGGTGAACCGGGGCGCCTGGGGTATCTCGTTGGCGTTGTCCCATCCGGGGGTCGGCATGGGGAAGAAGCGTTCCTCGTCCGCGCCGTCGATGCCGTACGAGTCGTCTTCACTCTGGACCGGATAGTCCTCGTAGGCGAACACGACGGCGCCGTCAACATCCGCGAGCGCCACGTCCTCGCCCCCCTCGTCCTTCAGTTTGAAGTTCGTGTGGAGGTAACCGTTCTCATCGAGATCCGGGTCGGCGATGTCGTCGCCGGAGGCGAACACGACGAGGTACCCGAACGGCTCGATCGAGGTACCCGCGGGGAACGCCCACTGTTTCGGATCGTCAAGATCATCGGTGAGATGGAAGCCGTCGAGGACGGCGGTGGCGTCGGTGGGGTTGTGGATCTCGATCCAGTCGGGGGTGTCGTAGTCGCCGACGAACGGTTGGCCGGCGGTCTCGCGGGTTCGCGTGTACAACGTGTCGGCGTTGTCGGCCATGAACTCGGTGATCTCGAGCGGGGGCGGCGTCGTGGTCGTCAGCGACAGAGACGGGGTCGCCCACGCGCCGCCGACGGCGTTCTGGGCATAGGCGGCGTAGTAATACGTGGTTTTGGGATCGAGGTCGTCAACCACGGCGACGAACGCGCCGGACTGGACGTCCAGTTCGACGGAGTCCTCCCAGGCGCCCGGGGCGGTGCCGCCGTCGCTCCGGCCGTAGTAAACCGTGACGAGCGGCGAATCGTTGCCGGTAGCGGTCACTTGGCCGTTCAGCCAGGCCGAAAACGCGCCGACGTTGGTCGCGGGGTGGTTCACGACGGACGGGGCGGTGGCGGTCAGCGTGGTGAACGATTCGGTCGTCGGCGCCCACGCCGTACCGATCGAATTTTCGGCGAACGCGCGGAAGTAGTACAGGGTCGCCTGGCTCAGGCCGCCGATGACGTCGGAGAACGTGCTGATCTGCGGTCCCAGATAGATGGAATCATCCCAAGCACCCGGGTTGGTTCCCCCGTCGTTGTCCCCGTAATAGATGGTGACGTCGGGCGCTTCGCCGCCCGTGGTGGTGATCCGGCCGCCGATCTCGGCCGCAAACGCCTCGACATTCGTCGCAGGGGTGTTGACGACCGTGGGCGGGCTGCTCGGCACGTTCTCGATCAGCCGGATGCCGTTCAGCCCGTAGCCTTTGTCGCCGTCGGCGACGCCGTCGGGGTCGACCGAGACCGGGACGGTGCCGGTGTATTGCTGCGAGACGACCTGAAAGGCGCCGTCGACGCCGGGGTCGATGTTGGTCCACTGGACGACGAACCCCTGGCTGGCCGCAGCGTTGTGCCCGGTCCATAGGGCGACCTGGTTGGCGCCTAGGCCGTCGGTCACGATGCCGCTGCCGCTGCTGTGGGCTGCTGTAAAACCATCCGCATCGAGCAACGTGACCAGGGTCCAGCGATTCGTGTAGCCGGCGTTGCCGCGAACGGCGGTGCTGGCAAACTCGTAGGTGTTGCCGGGATTCAGATTCGTGAACTCGTACGTGTACGAGTCGTCGCCTGAGATCTCGAGGCTGTTGTTGCCATCGCTGGAACTGAAATCGACTTTGCCGGCGAAGATGTCGTAGGCGTCGGTCCCGACGTTCGGGTTGGCGCCGGTGCCTCCGAATTTCACGCCCACGGCAAACGTTGACAGAAGAACGGGCGTGTCCAGGCCCGTGCTGATGTCTCTCAACTGACCCGACGAATCCCCACCGTTGTCCGCGTACAGCGTTGCGAAAGCGTGCGTCAGCGGCCCTGCAACGGTGTCGTTGTAGGCCGTGAAGCCCGACAGCAAGATGCGCGGCTCGAGTTGCTCCGTCGCGGGCGTACGGTCCCCCCTCGACGGGAACCTGAAACGCATCTCGCTCCTCCTCTGTGCTACTGTCTGGATTCCCCGGCGCCGACCCCTGGCCACACTACCCCTGCACCCCGGCTCGCACACGGCCCTGCCGCAAGGGCAGAGACGTGGCGGCACGGACCGAAAACCGCCCCCACACCTTAATTATACGCATAAAACGGCCAATGCCAAGCCGATAAGGAGCATCAAATCCGTGGGATGGCCGGCGGCGGGCGGGCCTCTCTCGGCCCGCGGCCCAACGGCGAACGTTTGCTGGTGGAATACTCAACCTCGAAGGTCGGGCGCGGTGTGAATGCTGTGGCGTGACAGCGCGGTGTGAATGCTGTGGACTCCCATGCACCGAAAACCTTACAATCTACGCCGCAAGCCACGCGGAGAGGTGCCCGAGTGGTCGAAGGGACCGGTCTTGAAAACCGGCGTGGCCTTCGTGTCACCGTGGGTTCGAATCCCACCCTCTCCGCCATTGTTGAGTTCAAGAGGGCGTTCTACCCGCTGTTCATCGGGCTTTCCCTTAACCGCTGCTCTGCGCTTGCCTGACGCCCTCGGTCCGTAGTAGTCCGCTGCGTTCTCACGGCGCCCGCCCTCCGACGCCAAGTATTCCGCCAAGTGAGGTGCGTCGTCTGTCCCCGTTGCCCGCATTTCCTGAGCCGTCGCTTGCGTGAGGTCCGGCAGCGCGGCTACGGCTTCGGATTGCTCCCCGATGTACGAGTGCGAGTAGCGGTCCATCGTCAGCGTGATCGTCGAGTGTCGGGCCAGCGCCTGCGCCACCTTGGGGTGAACGCCGCTGTTGGCAAGATTCGTGATAAACGTGTGCCGCAGCGCGTGAAAGTCGGCCACCCGGTCAGAGTCATCCCGGTACGGGATGCCCGCTGCCTTGAGATCGGCCCGAAACATCGGGGCCACGTTCCGGCGCGTCGGCACGTGGAACGCCTGAGCAGCCGGAAGCGCCCCGGAAAGGAACGCCCTCAGATTAACAGCCGTATCCGACCGCAGCGGAAGCACGTCCTCGCGCCGATGCTTGCTGTAAGCCGCCTGGACGGTCACAATAGGCGGCGTGGCGTTCAGATCGAAGGACGCGCGGGTTAGGCTTCGTAGTTCCGCCGCCCGCAGGCCCGTCTCCACGGCCACCCGATAGAGCATCGCACGCTCGGGGCCGCTCATGCCGTATCGCTCAGGGCCTTGTGCTGCCGCCCTCAGCAGTCATCGCAACTCGTCCACCGTCAACGCCCGCCTGTCGTGCCGCCTGTCCGTCTTGACGTTCAACCCTTGTAGGTGCGCCACGGGCGACTCGCTCGCGCGGCCGTCCCGCACCAACCACCGGCAGAACTGCTTGACGGCTTGCAGGTAGAAGTTGAACGTCTGCGCGCTGATGCCCGGCTTGACCTTGCCGCTTTCGTCTGTGCGGTCGGCCCGCAGGTCGGCCAAGAACCCCGTGACTTTGCTGCCTGAGATGTCGCCCCACGAGGCGAAGCCACACCCCTCAATCACGCGCCGCGCCCGTCCTGCCACAAGGTTCGCGTGGCGGGCCGTGTTGCCTTTGTTCAGGAGCGCCTGCTTGAAATCCTCAATGTGATCCGTCACTGGCTTGGCCGACACGAGCCGCTTCCGGTCCAGGAGACCGATCTTCGCCAGCCGCACCCGCCCGGTTCCATCACGCCGCCGCGTCGATATCCTCCGGCGTCTCGGTGCGCTCCAGGGCCTCGGCGTAGTCCATCTTGGGTGCCCCCTCGGCATGGGAATCGGCGCTGGGCACCGCTCCTTCGGGATGTCAGGATACGAGGGCGTTCCGGGGGATGAGGCGCTGTCGACCAGACAAAGGGAGGCGAGACCGTGACCAGTAGTCGAGGGTGCGGGCCGCGACGGTGCGCACCGTCGTAGGCGTCCCGTCGGTGCCGCTCATTGCCAGCCGGGACTCGTACTCCGTGCCCGGCGCCGAGCGGAACACGTTGCCGGAGAACATTGCGGTGTCTTCCTACATGTGCGCCCTCAGGGGCGGCGGCAGATTCCTGCCGCGCAGTCGTTTCCGTCCGGCATCCAGATGTATCAACGAGCCCCGCGATTTCCTTGACGTTCCGCCTTGTTCGTGCTCTCATAGCCGTTCGGCACCCAATTGGGCGTGGCTGTCTGCTTGAGGCACCCACAGACGGTGAAGGCTCGCACTGACAGCGTGCTGGATTTGCCAACGGGGGGCGGTGGTGAGCGAAAGCCAACCCGAATCCGCGTCTGAGAGCAACTCCCCGTTGCGACACGGCCAGGTGCTTGTCGGGGCGCTCTTCAACGAGCCGATGCGCGTCGAAACGGTCCGCCCAATCGGCGTCGACACGTGGGCAGTTGGTCTGGTCGGGGTGAACTCAGAGACGTTCCGCAACGTCACGCTTTCATCCAGAGACTTGCGGGCGCTCCAGGTCCTCGATTCCACGGCAACCTACGACGGAGATGGCCAACTCCTGCGGCTGGGTCTCCAAGCCTATTCCCTTTGAATCGCCTCTGAGTTTGATCGGTACTTCGGCCTCTCGATATCGCGGGTCGATCCCCTTCCTCACCAGTTGGAGGCTGTCTACGAGTACCTCCTGAGACTCGCTCGCGTGCGTTTCCTTCTTGCCGACGACGCGGGTGCCGGCAAGACCATCATGGCCGGCCTCCTCGTCCGCGAACTCAAACTCCGCGGCTTGGCCGAACGCATCCTCATCGTCGTGCCGGCCAACCTTTCGTTCCAGTGGCAACGTGAAATGCTGGAGAAGTTTGACGAGAAGTTCCTCGTCATCAAGGGTAGCGACATCCGCGATCAGTTCGGCGTGAACCAGTGGATGGAGCAGAAGCAACTCATCACGTCCCTCGACCTGGCAAAGCGCGACGAGATTCTGCCCGGGCTTCGCCAAGTCAACTGGGACCTTGTGATCGTCGATGAGGCCCATCGAATGTCGTGGTCCCCGCCGGCCCGCAAGACAGCCCGCTACGCCCTGGGGGAACTCCTTCGCGAACGCGAAACGGCCGACAACCTGCTGCTCCTGACCGCCACCCCGCACAAGGGCGACCCGGTCAACTTCACACTGTTCCTGCAACTCCTGGATGCCGACGCATTCGCGCACGTTACGTCCATCCGCGAGGCGATGGACCGCCGCCGAGCCCCCTTCTACCTGCGGCGAACGAAGGAAGCGATGGTCTACTTCCCCGAACGGCGGCCTGACGGCTCCTGGGTGGCCGAGCCCATCTTCACGAAACGCATCCCGCACACGGCCGATTTCCAGATCGACGGCTCGGAGTTCGACCTCTACTGTGAGGTCACACGCTTCGTGAAGCGCCAGAGCGCCCGTGCGGTAGCCCAGGGAGATGATCCCCGCGCCCGGGCTGTCGGCTTCCTCATGGCTCTCTACCAGCGCCGGCTCGCCTCCAGCACCCGTGCCGTGCGGTGCTCCCTGGAGAATCGCGCAAACCGTCTGGAGAAGGGCCTCAAGAAGGCCCAGGAACTGGTCCGCTTGGCTCCGCCCGACCTGCCCGATCCCGAGGACCTTGAGGAAATGGAGGAGGGCGACCGCGAGCGGCTTGAGGCAATGCTGGAAGCCATCGCGCTCACGGGCAATGCCGACGAGATCCGCGACGAGATCTGCGAACTCCGCGTCTTGGCCTCGCAGGCTGCCGAGGTCGAGGGCGAAGAGGCCAAACTTTCCCGGCTCAAAGAGCTCCTCAACGAGCAGGGCTTCTTCGACCACCCTGACCAGCGCCTCCTCCTCTTCACAGAGTTCAGGGAGACCCTCGATTACCTTCTGGGACACCTCAAGGAGTGGGGTTTCCGCGTGGGCTGCATCCATGGCGGCATGAAACCAGGCTCCCGCAACGCCCCCGGCACGCGCCTCTACGTCGAGCAGCAGTTCCGCGAAGGGGCCATCCAGATCCTCGCTGCTACTGAAGCGGCCGGTGAGGGCATCAACCTCCAGTGCTGCAACATCCTTTTCAACTACGACATCCCCTGGAACCCCAACCGCCTCGAACAGCGGATGGGTCGCATCCACCGGTACGGCCAGCACAAGGACTGCCTCATCTTCAACTTCGTCGCCACGAACACCATCGAGGGCCGCATCCTCCAGCGTCTGCTTGAGAAACTCCAGGAGATCCGCGATGCCCTCGACGACGACGCCGTCTTCAACGTTGTCGGCGAGGTGCTCCCAGCCGCCCACATTGAACGGGTCCTGCGCGACTACTACGCCGGCCGCTTGGGCGACGCCGACCTCGAAGACCGCCTCCTGCGCGACGTGGATGAGGGCCGCTTCCGGTCGATCTGCCAAAACGCCCTGGAAGGTCTCGCCACCAAGAGACTCAACCTGGAAATGCTCATCGAGCGCCGCGCCCGCGCTCAAGAACACCGGATCGTGCCGGAGACCATCGCGCGTTTCATCGCCGAAGCGGCAGGTCGCGCCTCGCTCACGCTGAAGCCCGTCACCAAACTGCCGCACACATTCGATCCGGCCGTGACCCCGCCGGTCCTGCGCCGGTACGAGCGCGAAGAGACTTGGCGTCTGCCCACCCTGGCGAACCGCTACCCGCGCCTCTCCACGAGCCGCGAGGTGGCCGAGAAGCACAACCTCGAATGGGTCACGCCCGGCCATCCCATGTTCGAGGCCCTTCGCCGCCACGTCCTTGCCCGGGCCCAGGAGCCTTTCAAGAAGGGCGCCTGCTTTTACTCTCTGACTCACGACGCTCCCGCCCGGATCGACTTCTACCGGGCTCGCGTTGTGGACGGCCTCGGTCACACCATCCACGAGCGCATCTTCACGGTGGAACTCGCCGACGGCGCGGAGCCGCGTCTGCACGAACCCACGGCCCTTGGCAATCTCATCCCCGCCGATTCGCCCGACGGCTTGCCGGGCGTGGCGGAACTCCCGGAAGCAAAGCCGTGGCTTCACGAACACGCCCTCCGGCCGTTCATTGAAGAGGTCCGCACCGAGCGCGTCGCTGAGATCGACCGCATCGCCGATCACGTGGAACTGGCCCTGACGGAACTTTTGCAGAAGGCTGATGACGCAATCGGCCGGGCACAGGCCGAGATCGACCGTGGCGTCCAAGGGGCCGAGGGCCGGCTGGCCAAGGCCGAGCAGCAGCACGCCGAGTACATGGCCCGCCGCGACCGCCGGCGCCGGGAACTCCAGCAGCAACGGTCCCTCTCCAGCGAATTCACATCGTAAGTGCAACAGGTCGGTGCCAGAAGACCTCCGCCGGAGTCCGGTAGTTGAGGCACTTTCGCGGACGGTTGTTCAGGGCTCGAACGTAACTGCCGAGTTGCCCGTTTGTCAAGTGGGTCAGCGGCATCGCCTTCGGGAGGTACTGCCGCAGGAGCCCATTGGTGTTCTCATTTGTGCCTCGCTCCCACGAACTGTAGGGATGAGCAAAGTACACCGCCAGGCCCAGAAGCGATCCGATGCCGCCCCCATCGAGCAGAAGAGGCGCTTGCAGCCTCGGGGTTGGGTGGTAGAATCGTCAGAAAGGCCGACAGCGGTCGTCGGCCAGAAGCTATCCAGGAAATTCCGGTCTATACCTCGACCGCCGCCTTGGGCTTGCGGACGGGTTGCTTGCCGCGCTGGGTCACAGAATGCGGCATCCCCGGCAGCACGATGCCCGCCAGTCGAGCCATGCAGGAACCCTATCGCCCCTGCGAGAGTACGTCAAGCGAGTAATAGGTATTATGTCCCCCGATATCAGTCAGTTCCAAGCGTTGCGCGGCGGCCTATATAGTATATAAGGACCGTCCACCTGGCGATGAACTACGAGAAGTTAAGTTAAGCGCGGAGAGAATAAGAAGGAGTTGTCACGGTGAATCGGCGTATCTACACCCTATTGCCCGTCTGTCTAGCCCTCGCCGTTCCGGGTTACAAAGTCTATTCCGGGGAAGCGGAAACTGCCTCTATGGATCCGGGCAATGGAGGCGACCATGCCTTGGCTATCTTCAGGAAGCGCATGGGACTATTCATTCATTGGTGCAGCCCTGGCGCAGATTGTCGCAGCGGTATTCGCTTCTCAAACGGGAAACTGGCAGGAACGGCCGACGAATTCGCTGCTGCTGTCAACGTGCCCAAGGTCTGCGACGAAATTGCGGCGCTGGGGTTCGAGTACGTCGTGCTAACCGACTTCCACGGCCACGGGACCATGCTGCACCCAAGTAAAGCCAGTGACAAATGGCGCGGCCCGGGATTTGCCTCACGTCGAGACGTTGTCGGCGAGATGATTGCCGCCCTCAAAGCGAGGGGTATCTCGATGATCCTCTTCACGCACCCGCTTTGCGGGAACGGATTCTCTGCCGAGCAGAAGAAGCGAGTCGGCTGGAACGACCCCACTGGGAACTACCGGCGCTGGAACGACTTCATCAACGACGTCTACGCCGAGCTGACCGGCCGTTACGGGAAGGACGTCATCTGCATGGGGTTCGACAGTGAGTTCTCTCGAGCAACAAGAAATGGAAAGGAAAACTGGACCGGGAGCGATTGCGCCGGACGGTCCTCTCGCAGCAACCTGACCTGAGTCTGATGGCTTTGTGCGGGCCGAACGAGACATGCGAACTGGGCATGAAGGAAATCTACGAACCGTCGTGGCACGGCCACAGCCGCGGGAAGAAACGCGCCAAGGATGATTACAACGTCGAGACCTGGCCGGCCTACCGACGGAGCATCGGCATCGTACAGGGATATCACTGGGCGACCATCAAGCCGCCCGCGGAAGGTCGGGCCCGGCTAACCGCAGAACAGATGTATCGTTACACCGTACTACAGGCAGGCGCCGCTACCGAGGGACCAGGCGTTTGCTGGGCCGCCAGCCCCTACCTCGACGGCCTTTGGGAGAAGGGCGTACGGGAGGCCTTTGCCAAACTGGCCGCCCATATCGCCCCGGTCAGAGAATCGCTGCGTGACGTTTATCCGAGCCGGTCCTATCCCACGCCCGAGGGGAGGACGCTGGCCGGATTGACGTGCGGCGTGGTCGCTACGCGTAAGACCGACGACACGGTCGAATACCTGCACGTACTCAACCCGCCGAAGGACCGGATTCTGGCGCTGTCGGAACCGGTCGACGGTAAACGTTTCACTGCGGCAGAACTACTGGCGGAAGGTATGGCCGTGAAGCTGGCGCATGGCGCCAATGGGCTGCACCTGACCTTGCCGGAAGGCAAGACATGGAGCCCACTGAACACCGTGATCCGCCTGCAAGTGGACCCGGCCACGATCCCGCCGCGCAATCTTGCCCTGCATCGCCCGGTTTTCGCTTCCACTTCGATCGAGCGCGACCCGGCTTGGCCGCCGCGATCGGATTGGAACCGAATTCGCCTGGTGGACGGGCAGACCCACGTCACCGCCAAACCGCAGGACTGGTCTACCGGCAACGCGGGCTGGTCCAGCGCTCGGATGGAACAAGACCGCGAAGAATACGTGGGCGTCGACCTTGGTGCGACTCTCGTGATTGGCGAGGTCCGCTTGTACCCGCGCGACGACGGCAAACAGGCAGGTTACGGGTTTCCGGTGGATTTCCGGATCCAATTCTCCCAGGACGGCAGGACGTGGACAACCGTCGTCACCCGAACCGATTGCCCGTTACCCAAGGGCGTGCAGTGCTTCGGCGTGCCGCAGCAACAGGCACGCTACGTGCGCGTACTGGCCTCGCGCTTGCGCCCTAACCCTTCCGACAACGGGCGTTACAGTTTTCAACTCACCGAACTGGCCGTGCTGGGCGGGACGATCGAGGTGGCCCCGGAGTGATGCAGATGGAGGAAATCCTGCGCCCACTGTCTACAATCTTGTATCCGTGATGAAATGCTTCCAGGAATCGGAGTTCAGGAACTTCTGGTTCGAAACCGGGACGCCGACCTTCCTGGTGAATCTTCTCAAGGACAAGCAGACTGACCTGTCCAGGCTGGAAACCGACCTGGTGTCAGAGATCAGCTTCTCCGCCTACGACGTGACCAACCTTGAGCCGTACCCGTTGCTCGTTCAGACCGAATATCGGGGGACATATCGGGGGACAGGACATATCGGGTGACACAATCAATCCCGTTCGGCACTCCGTTTGCTTGGCGGTCAAGAACGCTGACCGGGATTTCCCAAATTACCTCTTGCGCCAGGCTTAACAGTATGGTTTGATGCCGTGCATGAGCGCCAGGCGCAGGACGATCCGCGACCGGGATTTGGAGGGGTTCAAGTATTTCAAGAAGATCAGCCGCCTTCTTGAACGCCTCCATGACGCCGGCTGCGGGCGCGACCGTGCCGGCAACCGCCGTCTGCACATGGACCAGTACATGGGGTTGCTGCTGCTGTTCATGTTCAACCCCATCTGCGAGTCGCTCCGGGGCCTGCAGCAGGCCAGCGCGTTGAAGAAGGTCCAGCGGGTCCTGGGCGTTGGGCGCGGGAGCCTCGGGAGCCTCTCGGAGGCGGCGAGCGTCTTCGATGCCTCGCTTCTGGAAGGTCTGATCGGCGAACTCGTCCAGGACCTCCAACCCCTGCCGCACGACGCCCGCCTCGACCAGATCGGACAGGTCCTCACCCTGGTCGACGGCACGTGGCTGACCGCCCTGCCGCGTCTGGCCCGCTGGGCCCTGTGGCAGGAGGACCGCCGCGACAAACGGGGCGCCAAGGCCCACGTCCAGTTCGAGGTGCTTCGGGGCGTGCCCGTCCGGGCGACGATCACCGACGCCCACACCTCCGAAGCCGGCGTCCTGAAGGCCCGGCTCCAGGCCGGACGCCTGTACGTCGTCGACCGCGGCTACGCCGAATACGCCCTGTTCCAGGCGATCCTCGACGCGGGAAGTTCCTTCGTCGGCCGCCTGCGCGACAACGCCGTGCTGGAAGTGGTCGAGGAACGGCCGCTCACGTCCGAGGCAACGAAGGCCGGGGTCCTGCGCGACACGGTCGGACGGCTCGGATGCAAGTTCACCCGGGACGACCTGCGCCTTCCCGTCCGCGTGGTCGAGGTGGCCTGCACGCCGCACCGGAAACCCTCCGGCAAGACCGCCCGCGGCGGGCCCGAGCAGGGGGAGCGGCTGCGCCTGGCGACCGACCGGATGGACCTGCCGGCCGACCTGGTCGGTCTCGTCTACCAGGCCCGCTGGCAGATCGAGACGTTCTTCCGCACCTTCAAGCACGTGCTGGGGTGCCGGCACCTGCTGAGTCACTCGCAGAACGGGATCGCCCTGCAGACGTATGCGGCTATCCTGGCGTGCCTGCTGATCGCGCTGTGGACGGGCCGCAAGCCGACGCGGCGGACGTATGAGATGCTCTGTTACTACTTCACCGGCTGGGCCGACCTCGATGAGGTCGAGGCCCACATCGCCGCCCTGAAGGATCAGACCGCCCAGGCGTAAGCCCGAAGCCCGCTCCCGTCTCCCGCCGCGGCCGCCTTGATGCTGCGCCGAAACCACCTCAACGCCCCCGCCGCAACGTCCCACCTCGACCGCCCTCCGCAACGCTTACTCCTTGCCGTTAGCATCGGCCCATGGTGCAATAGCCGGGCCGAACAGGGTTGGGACACAATACCATTTTTCGCTTGACGGTCCCGCTCGCGGGGCTAGGCTCCGGCCATGGCACGGCTCCCGCGCGTCGTCGTACCGAACCACCCGCACCACGTCACCCAACGGGGCAACCGGCGGCTGCGCGAGGGGGTTATGGGTGTCCCCGGAATTGCCCGGAATTACGGGAATTGCGGAATTGCGGCCGGAATTGCCGGTCCTGAGAAGTTCCTGCGGTGGCTTGAGTCACGTGGTGTCAGTCTCCTGCAGAGAAACAACTGATGAGGTCGCTGACCGCCATGCGGGACCGAATCTGTGGATAAGCGGCTTGGAGAGAATCCCATGCGAAGCCTGTCTGTTGCCTGCACGTCCGCTGTCGGGCTGTTCATCCTGGCGGCGATTACCGCTCCCGCCGTCGGCGCACCTGCCGCCGCTTACGAAGTCAGGCCGCTGACCGACGAGCAGGCCAAGGCGTACCAACTGGATGCCGCCTTTTACAGGAAGTGCACGCTGGTTCAGGGCATCCTCATCGCCACCTCGGATCAGGTCTCCGACTACGCCCTTCTGGAGGCGGCGTACCAGTTTGACATGATCATGAGGCGAATCCACCCACAGGTTGCACAGCGCATTCGTGATCGGAAGCCGCTGTGCCTGCTCATCGGCTGGAAGGAACTGACGTCCGATCTGCCGCAGTTCACCACCGACAAGACCGGCAAAGAACTCGACTTCTACAACTGGCGCCGCCGCGGGTTCCTCCACTGGCAAAATGGACGCCCTGTCGTCGTCTTCGCCGAAGAGGATGTGCTTCAGTACGAAGGTGGCATGCAACTCGAAAGCATCCTCATCCACGAGTTCGGCCACGTCATCCACGGAGCGGGCTTCGACGAGAAACTGCAAAAACGCCTGACCGAAACCTACAAGCAGGCCAAAGCGAAGGGCCTCTGGAATGACGGCCGCGCGGCCCAGCGTTTCCGGCGAATCAAGAGCAAAACGCCAGTCAGCCTGTTCGATGCGCTGGTGAAGTCGTTCCCGGATGAATCGCCTGAATTGATTCGGAAGTGCCTCGACGGCGGTGACATCCTCGTCAACGGCAAGCCCGCGGGCGCGAAGGTCAAGGTCACCGGGCAAGACAAGGTGCTCATCGTCTTTGGCGGCGACAAGCAGTGTTACGCCGCAAAGAACCGCTCGGAGTACTGGGCGGAAGGCGTGCAATGTTGGTACGACACCAATCGCACCATGGACCACGACCACAACCACATCCACACCCGCGGGCAACTCAAGGCCTACGACCCGGGCTTGGCCAAACTCTGCGAAGAGGTGCTGGGCGATTCGAAATGGCGCTTCGTGTCGCCCCGCGACCGCGCCGGTACGGGACACCTCAAGGGCCTCAACCCGGCCACGGCGCCGAAGGCGGTGGAACCCGAGCATATCCAGCAAGCGGCTTACGATTACTACGACAAATACTGGAAAGACTACTGGCGGCGGCTGCGCGATAAACACGCGACGGCCATCGCATCCGCCGGCGCCGCATCGCCACCCACGCGGCTCGACGGATCCACACGGAAGAGGGCGCCTTCCAGCGACCCCGATTACGAAGTCGTCCACGTGAAGGGGTGGGCGTTTCACATTCACAAGGACTATCTGGGCGGCGATCGGGATGTACTCGAGGGCGCACTGAAAAACGCGGAGATTCAACTGGGCCACGTCGAAACGCTCGTGCCGGAAAAGGCGGTTGCCAAACTGCGGAACGTTCCGATATGGGTCACCCCCGGCAGGCGAAAGGCGGAGTACCACTGGAAACGAAAGTGGCTGACCGACCATGGCCGCAACCCGGACATGGCCCATAGCATTCAGATCACCGACATCAACGTTCTGAAAAGAACGCGTCCAACCGGCCCGTGGGTGCTGCTGCACGAACTGATGCACGGTTACCACGACCGCGAAGTCGGCGAAGAAGACAACCAGGCCATCGTCAAGGCGTACAAGAGCGCCCTGGCAAAAGGCCTCTACCAGGAGGTGCTCCACAGCAAGCGCGGACGGGGCACGCACACGAAGGCCTATGCCGCGACACGCATGGAAGAGTACTTCGCCGAAGCCTGCGAAGCCTACTTCGGCGTCAACGACTTCTACCCGTTCGTGAGAGCCGAACTGCGCGAATACGACCCGGCGATCTACGAGATCATCGAACGGGTCTTTCACGTCAACGAACAGGAGTGACGCAACAGGCACCATAGGGCCGCGTGGCAGTCGGCCGGCGCAGGTTGACATCCAGCAGCACGGCTGGTATCAGGACCGGGGCCACGACAGTAACATTCCCGGGCCCCGCCTTACATGAAGGAGCCGAGGTGATGCGCACCGCCCGCGCATGGATCGCTTCGCTGACCATTTGTCTGACGGGCATGGCTGCGGCGTCGGAGCCGGATAAGGTTGCCCAGACGCTCCGCGAGGTGCGTGAGGTCAAAGCAGACCTCTTCTCGCGACAGTCCACGGTGCTGGGCACGCTGCCCGGGCCGGCGGAAATGGCTGCGCACCAGTTGCGCTGTCGGCCGATCCCCAAGCCGAAATCCGGCGTACCGCGCGAGGTCCGGTTCGATGCGGAAACCAAGAAGCGTGCCGCCAAACTCGACCCGGTCGCACTCAGAAAAGCCAAGGGTCGCATGGGGATGCGGGTCCTGCCCCTGGGAATTACGGGGGCTTACGTGGCCGAGGCCCTCGGACACAAGGAACTGCTCGTGGTGCATGTCCTCGACGATACGCCGGCGAGCGGTAGATTGCAGTTGGACGACATCATCATCGGCGCCAACGGCCGGCTGTTCGAGGATCCTGAAGACCCACGACCGGAGATGGGGAACGCCCTGGCCGAGAGTCAGTCTCCCGAGTTAGAAGGCATTCTCACGCTCCAGATGGTGCGGGGCCGCAAGCCCGTGAACGTGAAGATCGGCTTGGGCAATACCCTCTCCTACAGCGACACCTGGCCGCTCGCCTGCGAGAAATCGAGACAGGTCCGCAAAGCCGCGCTCGACTTCGTGATGAGCCATTACCCCTGGCATCGGTACGATTTCTGGACGCCCACGTTCCTGATGGCATCCGGCGACGAGGCCGCTTTGGAAATGGCGCGGCGTCACCTGTGCGCGGGTCTCAAGGACGAATACCCCGAGGGGCGGGGCTGCAGCGCCTGGGTGACCGGCTACCGTCTGACCAACCTCTGCGAGTACTACCTGTTGACCGGAGACTCGGCGGTGCTGCCGGCGATACGGCACCACGCGCAGGCGCTGTCCTGGGCGCAATACCGCAGCGGCAGTTAGTCGCACGGCGGCGGCGACAAGCTGCTGGCTCCAGGCACCGCGGCAGGCGGCTACGGCGAGATCAACTGCTCCGGACTGGGCGCCTTCATCGGGCTGTGCCTGGCCCGGCAGTGCGGCATCGAGCCTTACGACCACACGCTGCCGCGGTCGATCCGCTTCTTCGGCAAGTTCTGCGGCTCCAATTTCCCCTACGGGCTGGGCACGCCCGGCGGTCTCGGCGGTCGCATGGACACCGGCATGAACAGCATGGCCGCCGTCGCCTTTCATCTGTTGGGCGAAGACGACATGGCCGACCGTTGGGCACGGACCGTCTGCTACATGTGGATGGGCCGCGAGCGGGGCCACGCCGAAGGCATCTTCAGCGGCGCCTGGGGACCGGTGGGTGCGGCGTTGGCTACGAAGGAGGAGTTCCACGCGTTCATGAACCACATGAGGTGGGCGTACGAGATGGGCCGGACGCGGGACGGAGGGATCGCCTTCATGCGCGGCAGCCGATGGACGCCTCCCAACATGACCGCGGCCATGGGCCTGTTTCTCTTCCTACCCGAACGTCGGCTGCAGATCCTCGGAGGCGACAGCGTGTTCGCCCAACGCCCGCCCCAGGCCTTGGAGAGAGCGGCCCAACTCTACAAGCACAAGAAGTGGAAGGAACTGCGGACGTCTCTCACCAACTACATCAAGGCCGCCGAGACGTCCAAGTCTGCTTCCGCCAGTCACTTGGCCTACGCCAGGGAACTGCTCGCCGCTCACGACCGTTTGGAGAAGCACGCGGCGGCGACACTGAAGATCATCGAGGGCAGCATCCAGGACGGCATGCCGGCCACCGCACAGACGCAACTCGACCTGCTGGCCAGGATGCTCGGTGAGGAACGCCAAGAGGCCGTCCGGCTGCGCAGGCTGCTGGGCGAGGGCAAGATCAAGGATCGCAAGCGCGAGAAACCGCAACCGCTCGTCAACGAGAAGGACCTGATCAAGCGGCTTGAGATGGCCAAGGGCGGGGCCGGAGACGGCTTTGCCCACAGTCCAGGCTATATTGCGGAAACCAATAAGGGCGGATTCGACGGTATGACGCCGGAGCAGATTGCCGGCTACCTCGGTCATTTCAGCGGCGGGCCGGCCGGCGGCGCCGTTAAGGCGCTGGCCGAGCGCGGCGACGAGGCGTTGCCACTGATCAAGCGGCTCCTGACAGACAAGCACCACGGCGTGCGCGCCGGAGCGGTTGCGACGCTGAGCCACCTGTACCGTTCCGACAGCGATGACTATCGCGCCGAGGTGCCCGAGGCCCTGGCGGAGGTCATCAATCTGGTCCGGCCCCTGACGACGGACGAGTCGCGCCTCGTCCGAGACGCGGTCAGCGGGTTTGTCCAGGGAATGAAGGTCCTCAACGAAGACGTCTATGAGATGTTGCACGTCATGGCCCGAGACGGCGCCAAGGTTCAGAACTTCGTGCGCTACGGAGTCAACCCGTCACCTTCGCGCCCTGGTCCGGCAACGATTCGCAGTACCTGGGCGGGTTCCTGATCGCCGGCGCCGACCGGCGGTGGTACCTGGCCAAGGCCGTCCCGAACGGCGAGAAGAAGGCCCTGGAGGTTGGGAGTGATCTCGTGGACGAGCCGGTCGCCTTGCGCTACGGCTGGGCAGGCTATCCGGTGGCGAACATCGGCCCATGGGAGAACCCCTTGCCGCCGTTCCGTACCGACAACCGGCCCGTGTTCGAGATCGTTGGCATCACGCCCGAACTCAAGCAGAAGTCCCGCACGGCCTGGTACAAGACACTGGATGAACGGTACGCCGACATGCTCGATCGCGTTATCCGCCAGGGCAGATTCGATGCGGCCAGGAGCGAGATGCTGCTCTACGGCGATGCGGTGGCGATCCTCCGCCGCAAGGCCGACCGGATCGGCAGCGTCCTCGACGAGATGACCCCAGGCTTCTACCAGAACGACAAACTGCGGCAGTTGGACTACACCGACTGGATGATACGCCGATGTAACGAGTCGCGCCTCGGCAAGGCCGAGAAGGTGCCCGATCAGATGACCGACCTGATGAAGGACAAGCGGCTGCGCGAGAAGGTCGAGAGACTCGGCCGGGCCCTGAACGACTTCCGCGAAGCCGTTGAACAGGCCGACGGGGCGGCCAAGCCCCGTTAAGCCCCGCCTGCCCGCCTTGGCCGGCGCGGGTTGACACCCAACTCCGCAACTGATATCAGGACTCAGGACTGGGGGAACGTCAGCCCCGGAACACCAGAAAGGAACGCACGATGAACAGATACGCGGTGACCATCCTCGTAGGCGTCTTCGCTGCGAATCTCGCTCTCGCGGACCCGGCGACGGATATTCTCAAGGAAACCGGCGTCACGGGCGGCCTGATCGTCCACCTCGGCTGCGGCGACGGCGCCGTGACCGCGGCGCTGCATGCCAATGACGGCTACCTGGTGCAGGGCCTGGACACGTCTGCCGAGAATGTCGGCAAGGCACGGAAGACCATCAGCGCCAAGGGGCTCTACGGCAAAGTCACGGCCAGAGCGTTTGGCGGCAGGAGGCTCCCGTACAGAGACAACATGGTGAACCTCATCGTTGCCTCGGATGCCGAGTGCCGAGTGCCGAATGATGAGATCATGCGCGTCGTGGCGCCGCTCGGCGTCGCCTACGTGAAGCAGGGCGGCCGGTGGACCAAGACGGTCAAGCCCTGGCCCGAGGGGATGGACGAGTGGCAGCAGCATTTCCACGATGCC
>CAZIJC010000071.1:0-20764 GCA_964539385.1 uncultured Anaerolineales bacterium
TCAGCGGATGGCAGCCCTTGCCGATGAGCGACCCGCCGCCCGAGAACTTCCAGAACCCGTAGGTGGCGGCGTGTGATCCGGAGTGGGCCTCCTCGCCGTGCATCCAGAGGATCTGGGCGCCGGTCTTCTCGATGATCTCGCGTTCTTTCTGGATGGCGGGTGCATAGACCCAGTTCTCGGCGTAGCAGATGCAGGCCTTGCTGCCCCGCTCGGCGGCGATCATGCGGTCGATCGAGGCCAGGGCCTCCTCGCGCATCTTCTCCTTGGGGAACGTGCGGCCGCTGAAGTCGTCGGACCCGTCGCCGAAATAGCCGGTCAGCGGCTTCTCGACGACCGCGAAGGTGTCGCGCTCAAGGGCCGCCACGGCGATCTCCTCGTGGGCCACGGGCGGCACCAGGACGTGGATGACGTCCACCTCGTCGATGAGCCCCTCGAGCGACCCGTACACCTTGACGCCTCGCTGCCGGCCGTACGTCTCGGCCATGTCGGCGTCGATGGCGTAGACGCCCGCCACGTCCACGTCGACGCAGTGGACGCGCCTGAGGGCCTCGTAATGAAAGTTGGCGGCAAAGCCCGCGCCCACCATGCCCGTGCGAACCGTTTTGCGTTCCATGGCCGACCTCCTTGCCCCGGCGTCCGTGTATGGCTTGCGAAAAGGAGAAGCATTGTAGCGGAGGGGCCTGCGTCAGGCCAGCGGGAAAAGGCGCCTACTGAGGCAGAGGGTGCGGCGGGATGGCCGTGTGCCGCACCTCGGGCACACGGCCTCCGTACGCCTGCCGTGCCCCCCGCGCGGTGGGCAGTTGACTGCGGCTTGGCGATCCGGGATAACGATAGGGCCGACGTCCGCGGCAAGCCGCTCCGGGAGGAGAAGCGCACAAGGCAAGCGCGCCGCGAGACGCGCCCCGGAGGCGCCATCGGATGAGAACACGGGTCGCACAGGTCCTGCTCGGCGCCTTCGCGGCGCTGGTGACGTTGCGGCCTCTCGGCGCCGAGAGGCCGGCGACGAACCCGAACGCCGCCACCCCCGAGCAGGTTCTGAACCACCACCTCGTGCGATCGGCCCAATTGGGGCCGGGCGAGGCCGACGCCGTCCGCCTGATGCCCTGGCGCAGCAAAGACGACGTGGTGGAAGGGTGGGACTGGTCGCTGCCGGCGGGCGTCGCGGCGGCGCCGAATTCGGGCCTCATCTTTTCTCGCCGCGAACAGCGCCGCTTTCCGGGGAACCGTCTGCTCGACGCCGGCGTTTTCTGGCGCGACGTGGAACCCGAAGAGGGGCGCTTCGAGTTCGGCCCCATAAAAGCGAAACTCGAGCACCCGCCGGAGGGCGCCGCGGGCTACCGTTTCCACTTCTACGCCACGGTCGCCCACAAGATGACTAAAGGGGGGCGCAAACAGCCCGTCGCCCCGGACTGGCTCGGCGCCTGCGGCATTCCGGTCATCGACATGACCAGCATGGAGAGCCGCTTCCAACTCTTCAACTACCCCATCTGGGACGAGCGGTACCACCGGCGCTACCTGCGCGTTATCGAGGCGCTGGGCCGAAGCGGCATCGGCCGCATCGAGCACCTGCGCATCGTGTACGTGGGCGCCATCTCCAAGTCCTGGGGCGACGAGATGTACATTCCGCGCGACGTGGCCACCTGGTGCGAGAAGCACACCGGCCTGGCGCCCGAGCGCCTGGAGCGGTGTCTCAAGGAACGCCTCGACGCCTGGGCCCGCGCCTTCCGCGGCGCGGAGCACAAACTGGCCTGGGTCGGAGCCGGGCCGGGCGGCGTCGGCAAGAGCGAGTACCGCGACGTGGGCGCACGCGTCATCCGGCACGCCTACGAACTGGGCATGGGACAGCGGTGCGGGTTCGTCGAGAACTACCTCTACCACCTCGACAACCCGCACCTGGGCCAGCGCGCAGGCGACGACGGATACCTTCTGGTGGACGAGACGTGCCCGCCCATCGCCGAGGGCCGGGCCTTCGGCGACGAGAACGAGGAGTACGGCCGCAACTGGACGGGGCGCTTCGGACCGCTCGAGACGCACGCGTACCGGTACCACGAGTCGATGCTCCGCGCGCTCCAGATGCGCCGCAACTACCTGTGGCTGTCGTCGGCGTCGGTGGACACCGACCCGGCGCTGACGGCCTACGTCAGCCTCGCCCTCGGCCGCACCGTGGCGGACTCGCCCGACGCCTTCTGCTACCTGCGCCAGAGCACCGTGCGGGCGTCTGCGGCAGGCAAGAAGGGCAAGACGTTTGCGGTCCGCAACTTCGAGCGGTGGCTCATCCAGCGCGACCGCGACGGGTATCGCACGAAGCCGGCGATCAAGGCCGCCCAGCACGAGATGATGTGGATGGTGCCGGAGGGCCACAAGTTCGACTGGATCGCCCGGCGCACCGACCTGGCCGGCGGCAACGGGCGCATCGGCTTCGCCCTCGACGACCGGTTCCTCCGTGGCGGCCCGCACCGTGTGGCCGTCAAGGTCACGTACCACGACATCGGCCGCGGCCGGTGGCATCTGGTGTACGGGCGGCCCGGCGGGGAGGAGGGGCGGCGCAGCGTCGCGTGCCGCGACAGCGGGAAGGTCTTCACCGCCACGTTCCACCTGCGCGACGCGTGTTTCCCCGGCGCGGCAGAGGCGTTCGATTTCACGATCGAGGCGGAAGGCGAAGACGCCACCGTGTCTTTCGTCCGCGTGATCAAGGCGGCGCCGAAAACGGCAATTTCGCCCACGCGCGGCGGGTCTCCCGACCCGCCGCGCACCAGGTAGCGTTGCGGGGCTAGGCGAACTCCGGGTACGTCCACGGCGCGCGGTACTCGCGGCGCAGGAGTTTGTTGGCCTCCGGATCGCCGGTGATGACCTGCTTCCGGCCGTCCCACTGAATGCTCCGGCCCAGTTTGAGCGAGAGCATTCCGAGCAGGCTCATGCTGGTGGAACGGTGGCCGATCTCGATGTCGCACACCGGGCGGGCGCCGGTCCGGATGCACGTGAGGAAGTCGGCCCACAATTCCGGGATGTTCTGGTCGTCGGGTTTGTGCAGTTCCGGGTCGACGTGGACGGGGGCGCGGCCGCGGCCGGAGGGGTAGAACGTCCAGCCGTCGCTCCATCCGAGGTGCAGCGTCCCCTCGGTGCCGTAGAAGTAGCAGCCGATGTTGTGCTTCTCCGCGTTGTTGGCCCCGTACTGCCGGTGCTCCCACTCGGCCGTGAACGACTCGAACTTGAACTGGACGACCTGCGTGTCGGGCGCGTCGGTGTTGTCGCGCTTGATGTGTCGGCCGCCCGTGGAGAAGATCGTCTGCGGGTGCTTTTCCTCGGTCCACCAGAGGATCTGGTCCATCCAGTGGATGCCCCAGTCGCCCAGTTGGCCGTTGGCGTAGTCGAGGAAGGCTCGGAAACCCTTGGGGTGCATGCGGCGGTTGAACGGTCTGAGCGGCGCCGGGCCGCACCAGAAATCCCAGTCGAGGCCCTTGGGTGGCTCGGAGTCGGGCACGGGCTTTCCCGGCCCGCCGCCGTAATGCACGAACGCCCGGACCATACCGATCTTGCCGAGTTTCCCTTCCTTCAGGAACCGCATCGCCGACACGTTGGACGGCGAAACCCGCCGGTGCGTGCCGACCTGGACAACCCGGTTGGCCTGGCGTGCGGCCTTGACCATGGCGCGGCCCTCGTAGAGGGTGTGGCAGATGGGTTTCTCGACGTACACATGGGCGCCGGCCTTGACGGCGGCGATCGTTACCAGCGGGTGCCAGTGGTCGGGCGTGGCCACGATAACGATCTCGGGCTTCTCCCGCTCGAGCAGTTCGCGGTAGTCCTTGTACTTGTTTGGGGCCTGGCCCGTGCGCTTCTGGATGTCGGCGACGGCCGGGTCCAACTGGTTCTGGTCGACGTCGCACATGGCGATCGCGCGGCACCGGCCGGACTCGATGGCGGTGCGGAGGACGTTCATCCCCCACCAGCCGGCGCCGACAAGGGCCGTCCGGTACGTCTTGGCGTCTTTGCCGGCCCCGAGAACGACCGGGCCGCTCATGACCACACCGGCGGCCGCGGCCGCCTTCAGAAAACTCCGACGCGTTGTACCCATGAGGATTCTCCCTGGAATGAACGATTCCCTGTCTCCGACCGTTGCGCGATGGGCGCTCCAGGCGCCGCGAACCTGAGTATACGTTCCAGCGGCTTTCCACATCATCTCTTCGCCGCTCCGAGCCGGAGGGCGAGCCGCCGAGTGGACGACTATCGCTACTTTGTCAACTTCGCATCGCTACCCATGGGGATAGCGCGGTGGGCAATCCTGCCCACCGCGCGGCGGCCAGGATTGGCCGCCGCGCTACCACTTGCCCGGATCGGAGGGAAGTTGACAAAGTAGCACTATGCCGCAGCCTCGCGGGCGTGCGGCGCACGCAGCCACCCGACGGACGGCTGTGCCGCTTTCTCAATGAGATCGAGCGTCTCGTCGATCTGCTCCGGTGCGACAAAGCCGATCGTGAAGCAATCGACGCAGCCCAGCCCGAGCACGTACCGGAGCGCCTGGAGCCGCTTCTCGGCACTGTCGTAGCCGGTCTCGCCGAAGACCTTCATCCCGATGACGCCGCGCCCCTTCGCGTGCATCTTCTTCAGTTGCGCTGCCACGTCGTCGGGCTTGCCGTCCATCTTGAGGCCGAACGGGTTGATCCGGGCGAGTTGAACGTCAGCCCAGTCGCAATCGACGGCGGCCGCCAACGGGGCGAAGCCGTGGCATGAGATGCCGACGGCCTTGACATGCCCGCGCTGCTTGGCCTTGAGGAGTTCGTCCATCACGGGTCGCATGTCGGTTGGCCAACCTCCCTTGGTCATGCAGTGCATGAGGAGCGAGTCGATGGCGTCGACGCGCAATTCGCGTCGGAAGCGGTTGATGTCGGCCTTGGCCACCTCCGCGTTCTTGGCGCGCGTCTTCGTCTGAATGAAGTACCGCTCGCGCGGAACGCCCGTCAGCGCCAAGCGGACGAACAGGTGCGTCTGGTACTGGTCGGCCGTGTCGATGTAGCGGATGCCGCGGTCCAGGGCGTGGCGGACCATCTTCGTGAAGCCGGCCTGGCCGATGGCCAACTGCTCGCTGCCGCCGCGCGTGCCCGTGCCGATGCCAAGGAGCGTCGGCTTCAGGCCGCTCCGCCCCAGGGCGACCGGGTCGGTTCCTTTCGTAACCTTGGGGCCAGCGCCGGCCAGCAGGATCCGGGGTCCGATGAATGCGGCCGCACCGGCGGCGGCCGCCCCAGCCAGAAACCCTCGACGTGTGATTTTCGACATAGCGTCCTCCTCATTGTCCTGACCGCCCGACGGGCCGAGCACGCGCGACAGCGCCGCCCGCGTGCCGGTATCCGTGCGCAGAAGTAAACCCATCCGGCATCGCCGGGTACTTGCAGTTCCATGCCTGCCAGAGCATAATCGTGCGGGTGCGGGAAGTCTAATGCGAAAGACGACGCCGTGCGCTCGTCCCGTGAAGGAGGTCTGATGCTTGCTGTCCTGCGGACGGTGTCTCTTGCGGCCGCGTTGGCTGTGCCGGCCGCCGGCGCTGCGGCTTCGGAGGCGCGGCGGCCGGCCGCGCCGAAGGACGCCGTTGTCCGCGATTGGATCCTCCAGGACTACATGAGCGTTGCCCTGCCGCCGGCGCTGGAGGCCCGGAAGGAGCAGTGGCGGAAGAAGCACCTGCGGGCGCGGGAGTCCATGCACGATGCGCCCGTGCTGGCGGAACTGACCTGCTTCGCCGGCGACGCCGACGCGGTTGTCGAGCAGCGGATGATCGACCGTGTCCTGGCCGAACTCGGCGCCGACGGCGAACCGATGCGCCGGGAGGAGGCCGCCCTCGCACGCGCCGCCGCGCCGGGACGCGACCCGCGATGGCGGGACCTGTACCTGCGGGCCTGCGAGGCCCGCCGCGCGAAGCGCCTGGAGCCGCTGCTCGTGCGATGGCGGCGGTTCGTCTTCACCCAGCACCGCTTCAACCGCGGGAGTTGGAAGTACACCGAGGGGCTCTCGGACTCGCCCGGCAGCCGCGGCGGATTCCTGCCCGGCTCGTCGCTGAACGTCCTGGAGTTTGCCGACGCAGGCGCTGCAGCGAGCAGTTACGGCAAGGTCCGCACGCTGATTGATGATGCCAGGGGCTTCCTCCGCGACCCGGACGTCTCGTACGACGGCCGGCGCGTCCTGTTCGCCTGGAAGAAGTCCATGAACGACGACGACCTGCACCTGTACGAGATGGACGTTGCCACCGGCCAGGTGCGTCAACTGACGCGCGGCCTGGGCTGCGCCGATTACGAGGGCGTGTACCTGCCGGGCGGCAACATCGTGTTCAACTCCACGCGGTGCTTCCAGAGCGTGCCCTGCAACGTGAATCCGGTGAGCAACTTCTACCTGATGGACGGCCGCGGGCGATTCATGCGGCGCGTCGGGTTCGACCAGGTCCACACGATCTTCCCGACGGTCACCGACGACGGCCGCGTGCTCTACACGCGGTGGGAGTACGTTGACCGCGGGCAGATCTATCCCCAGCCGCTGTTCCACATGAACCCCGACGGCACGGAGCAGCGCGAGTGCTACGGGGCCACGTCGTGGTTCCCGACGAACGTCGTGCACGCGCGCAAGATCCCCGGCACCACGAAGATCGTGGCCATCGTGACGGGCCACCATCGGCCGGCGGCGGGCAAACTCGGCATCATCGACCCGGCAAAGGGACGCCAGGAGGCCAGCGGCGTGCAACTCGTCGCCCCGATCCGCCACACCGAGCCCATTCGCAAGGACAAGTACGGCGAGGGCGGCGACCAGTTCCAGCATCCCTATCCGCTGGACGAGCGGCGGTTCCTGGTGACGCTGGCCCTGCCGACGCCCGAAGGCGGCCTCGGCCGCTTCAACATCTACTTCGTCGACGTTGACGGCCGGCGCGAACTGCTTGTCCAGGGCCGAGAGGCCGGCGCGGGCGTCGGCTGTAAGCAGATCATCCCGCTGGCCCCGCGACCGCGACCGCACCGGCGGCCGGACCTCGTGGATTATCGGCAGGCGACCGGCACGGTGTACCTTCAGGACGTCTACGAGGGGCCGGGCCTGAAGGGCATCCCGCGCGGGACGATCAAGCGGCTTCGCGTCGTGGCCGTCGAGTACCAGGCCGCGTCCATCGGCAGGCTGGACCATCGGGGCAAAGGGGGTTCCAGCACCGTCTGGACGCCCGTGGCGGTGGGGCACGGCTCATGGGACGTGAAGGTCGTGCTCGGCAGCGCCACGGTCCACGACGACGGCTCGGCGCTGTTCGAGGTGCCGGCCCGCACGCCGATTTACTTCCAGGCCCTCGATGCCAAGGGCCACGCCGTGCAGACCATGCGCAGTTGGACGGTACTCATGCCCGGCGAGAAACAGTCGTGCGTGGGTTGCCACGAGCCGGCCTCGACGGCGCCGCCCGCCGGGCGCAGGGTCTCGGCGGCGCTTGCGGCGGGGCGGCAGCCACTCGAGCCCTTCTACGGTCCGCCGCGGGGATTCAGTTTCGCCGGGGAGATCCAGCCGATCCTCGACCGTCATTGCTCCCGATGCCACACCGGTGCGAAGGACAAACCTTTCAGTCTCTCGGGCGAACGGGTCGAGGTGGGCAAGACCGAGCGCAAGTTCAGCCGGGCGTACTTGGCGCTGGTGCACGCGCGGGGCGCCGGCGGCGACTGCAACCATCCGGTGGTGAACTGGATCGACAGCATGTCGGAACCGTCGATGCTGCCGCCGCGCCACCGCGGCGCCGCCGCCAGCAAACTGCTCGCCATGCTCGAGAAGCGACACAACGACGTCCGTCTCTCCGCCGAGGAGATGGCCAAGATCGCCTGCTGGATCGACCTGCTGGTGCCGTACTGCGGCGAGTTCCGCGAGGACCACGCCTGGTCGGCCAAGGATCTGGCCCGGTACAACCGGTTCCTCGCCAAGCGCCGGGCCATGGAGTCAACCGAACGCGCCAACATCGGCGCGTGGATCGAGCAACGCGACATGGCTTCTGCCGGCTCCGCGAAGGAGGTCCCATGAGCACGATCCTGCGATCTGCGAGTCTGGCGGTTGCATTGGGCCTCGTTGCCGCTGCCTCGTCTGCTGCCGAAGGCGGTGCCGGCTCACCTTCAGTGGTCAAGGCCGCCTTCGGCCGCATGCCCGACGGCACGACCGTTGACCGCTACACACTGACCAACTCGCACGGCCTCCAGGCCGACGTCATGACCTACGGCGCGACGCTCACGGCCGTCAGGGTGCCCGACCGTGAGGGACGCCTCGCCAACATGACGCTCTACCTCGACACGTTCGAGGACTACCTGCGCGGCCATCCGCTGTTCGGCTCGGTCGTGGGCCGATACGCCAACCGCATTGCCGGCGCAAGGTTTACCCTCGACGGCGTTGAGCACGCGCTGGCGCCCAACGCGGGAAAGAACCACATCCACGGCGGCAGGAAGGGCTTTCAGAAGATCCTCTGGAAGGCCCGGGCCGTCCGGGGCGACCGAAGCGCCGGCGTTGAACTCACGCACACCAGCCCCGACGGCCACGAGGGATACCCCGGCACGCTTGCGGTCAAGGTCACCTACACCCTGACCGACGGGAACGAACTCAGGATGGCCTACGAGGCCCGGAGCGACAGGCCCACCGTCGTCAACCTCACGAACCACGCCTATTGGAACCTGGCAGGCGCCGGGTCCGGCGACGTCCTCGGCCACGTCCTGACGCTGAACGCCGACCGATACCTGCCGGCCGATGAGCGGAAGATCCCCCTGGGGGAACTGCGGAGCGTCAAAGACACACCCATGGACTTCACCGAACCGAAGGCCATCGGTTCCCGCATCCGCGAGGTCGAAGACCGCAACTACGACCACTGCTAAGTGCTGAACAAGACCGGCGGCGAGCGGCTGTCGCTGGCGGCCCGCGTGGCCGAGCCCAAGAGCGGACGCGTCATGGAAGTCTACACGACCCAGCCAGGCGTCCAACTCTACACCGCCAAGGGCCTGAGCAGCCGATTCAAGGCCGGCGGCGAGGCGTACGGGCCGTACCACGGCCTCTGCCTGGAGACACAGCACTTTCCCGATTCGCCGAACCGTCCCGCGTTTCCTTCCACGGTCCTGCGTCCGGGCCAGGCGTACAGCCACGTGACGATCCACAAGTTCGGGATCCTCGAGCCGGATTGACCGGCCGGTCACGCCGGAAACGGCCTTGTTTGAACTCCGAGACGGGCTACAATCATCCGACGTGTGGCGACGCAGCAATGCGATTGGCCGGCTATCGGCCACAGAACACCGGAAAGGGAAGCACGATGAAGAAACTCACTGTGGCAATCCTCGTAGGCCTCTTTGCTGCGAATCTCGCTGTCGCGGACCCGGCGGCGGATATTCTCAAGGAAACCGGCGTCACGGGCGGCCTTGTCGTTCACATTGGCTGTGGCGACGGCACACTGACCGCGGCGCTGCACGCCAATGACGGCTACGTGGTCCAGGGCCTGGACACCTCTGCCGAGAACGTCGCCAAAGCACGCAAGACCATCAGCGATAAGGGTCTCTGCGGCCAAGTTGCGGTCAGGGCGTTTGACGGCAAGAACCTGCCGTACAGAGACAACATGGCGAACCTCATCGTTGTCTCAGACGCCGAGTGCCGCGTCCCCAACGAGGAGATCGTGAGGGTGCTGGCGCCGAAAGGCGTGGCCTATATCGGCGACAAGAAACAGGTGAAACCCCGGCCGGGCGAGATCGACGAGTGGACCCACTATCATCACGACCCGCAGGGGACCATGGTAGGCCTGGACCAGGTGGTCGGCCCGCCTCGGGGTATCCAGTGGATGGGCGATCCGAAGTGGCTCCGCAACCATGATTTCATGTCCAGCATGCACGCGATGGTATCGGCCGGCGGAAAGGTGTTCTACGTCATCGACGAAGGGCTCAGGAGGCACATATTCCTGCCGTCCAAATGGGTTCTCATAGCGCGCGATGCCTTCAACGGGGCGATACTCTGGAGGAGACCGCTGAAGGACTGGTACCCGAACAACTGGCCATTGAAGAGCGGGCCGGGCCAATTCCCCAGACGGCTGGTCGCCGAAGGCGACAAAGTCTTCGTCACGTTCGGACAGACCGAGCCGCTGACGGCCCTCGACGCCGTCACGGGCAAGACCCTCCGCACCTACGATGCGACCAAGGCTACCGAGGAAATCGTCTTCGACGACGGCGTTCTGTATCTGCTGGTCAATCCCGGCAGGAAGGCCGTGGACTACAGGGCGGCGGGAACGTCGTACAAGGAGATTGGGCGGGCCGAAAGCGGATGGGCCTGGACGCCCGCCGCGCCGCCGGCCAGCGTCATGGCCGTGGACGCGGCGTCAGGCGAGGCCCTGTGGAAACACGATGCCAAGGTCGCCCCGCTGACGCTGACGCTGAGCGAGGATAAGGTCTTCTTCTCCACCGGCAGCGGCATGGTGGCCCTGGATCGCAAGACGGGCCGGCCGCAGTGGACCAGCGACGGCCCCGCCGTCAAGCGCTTCCCCACGGGCGGTTCCACGCGGGCCGTCTATGCCGACGGCGTGCTCCTGGTGGCCGTCGGCACCAAGGTGACCGGCCTGTCGGCCAAGGACGGACGGCAACTGTGGACGGGCTCGCTCCTGCACTCAAGCCACCATTGCCCGAACGACCTGTTCCTCATCGACGGCCTCGTCTGGTCGGCCAACACGGGGACGCCCCAGAGGAACGGCACGCATCTGAAGGCCATCGACTTCCGGACGGGCGAGGTGAAGAAGGATTTCAAGGCCAAGAACCTCCCGGCGTTCCCGATGCACCCACGCTGCTATCCCAGCCGGGCAACGACCCGGTACCTCATCACCAACGGCATGGGCGCCGAGTTCTACAAAGTGGGGGCCGACCGGCTCGATATCTTCAACTACGTACGCGGAAGTTGCGTCTATGGCGTGATGCCCTGCAACGGCCTGCTCTACAAACCGCCGGACTCCTGCTGCTGCTACTACCAGTCCAAACTCGAGCACTTCTGCGCCCTGTCGCCCACCTCCGCGCTCGCGAAGAAGACCCCGGAGGAAGGCCGGCTGGAGAAAGGCCCCGCCTACGACAAGATCGCAGGCGGCAAGGCGCCGGCGGCAAAATCGGACTGGCCCATGTACCGGCGGGATGCGGCAAGGAGCGGATCCTCGCCGTCGGCCATGGCGGCCGGCCTGGAGAAGCGCTGGAGCGTTGCGCTGGGCGGAAAACTCACGCAGCCGGTTGTGGCAAACGGCAAGGTCTTTGTCTCCTCGATTAACCGGCGGACGCTCTATGCCCTGGATGCGGGCTCGGGCAAGGTGTTGTGGAACTACATAGCGGGAGGCAAGATCGACTCCTCCCCGACGGTGCACGAGAGCACGGTGCTGTTCGGCTGTGCCGACGGATGGGTCTATTGCCTGCGCGCCGCCGACGGCGTCCTGGCGTGGCGATACCTCGTGGCGCCGGAAGACAGGCAGATTGTGTCCTATCAGCAGGTTGAGTCTATTTGGCCCGTCCATGGAAGCGTGCTTATCGTCAACGGCACCCTCTACGCGCTTGCCGGGCGCAACCTGTTCTTTGACGGCGGCGTGCGCCTGGTGCGGCTGGATCCGAAAACGGGCAAGAAGATCTCTGAAACCATGATGGACGAGAACGACCCCAGGACCGGCAAGAACCTTCAGACGCTGATCTCGGCCAAGTACATGCCGGTGGCCAACACGGACATCCTCTCCAGCGACGGCGAGCAGATCTACATGCAGGAACAGAACTTCGACCTGGAGGGCAAGCGGCTGGCGATTGCCCCTTCGCAGCCCAGGGGAGCGCCCCAGGCCCGCAAAGGCGGAAGGCACCTGTTCTGTCAGACCGGCCTGCTCGACGACGTCTGGTTCCATCGCTCGTACTGGATCTACGGCGACGATTGCGGCGAGGGCTGGGGCGCGTACGCCGGCACGCGACGGTCAACGCCCTGTGGCCGCATCATGGCGTTCGACAAGACGCGAATCTATGCCTTCCGCTCCGATCCGCTCGGCAACATGCTGCATCCGCGCACCCACTACACACTTTACGCGGCCGACAAGAACCCTGCCGCGGCGGAACCGCAACCGACGAAGCAGGCCGCAAGACGCGGGGCCAAAGGCAAACGCGGGGGAGGATTCAAGCAGCACTGGCAGGTGGAGACGCCCGGGCTCCTTGTCAATGCCATGGTCCTGGCAAAGGACAAACTCTTCATCGCCGGGCCGCCGGACGTGGCGGACGAAACAAAAATGCTGGGTTATCTGCCGGGCGCCGACGATGACATCAACCGTCAACTGAAGGCGCAGAGCGATGCGTGGCATGGCAAACGAGGCGGACTGCTGTGGGCCGTGTCGCTCGAGAACGGCGAAAAACTCGCCGAGTACAAACTCGACACGCTTCCCGTCTTCGACGGTATGGCCGCCGCCCAAGGCAAACTGTTCTTCAGTCTGAAGAACGGCCACGTGGCCTGCTTCGCACAGAAGTGACGCCGAACGGCCGGGGACCTCGGACCGGCGCGGCAGTTGCCGGGCGGGAGTTTCGCCCGCTGCCGACCGGGAAACTACAGCGAGAGGACGAATTCAACCAAGTCGTTGATCTCGTCACGGGTGAGCGAGCCAACGTCGCCGCGCTCCTTGCCGTGCTTGCCCTTGATGATCAACTCCTCAATCGTGGTGTGGCGACCGTCGTGCAGGTACGGGGCGGTCCGCCAGGTTTCGATCAGGGTGGGTGTGTCGAAGTCCGCGCGGTAGTCGTACGGGCTTTTCGACGCCACGTCGTAGATTCGCAGATCCGTGTACAGGGGGGGCGGATGGCACTTGGCGCAGCCTGCCTTGTCGCTGAAGAACAGCCTCTTGCCTCGCCGGGCCGCCGGGCTGAGCCGACCGTTCACAAGGTGCGGGCTGGGGACCGGCCGGAGCGACTTCAGATACTCGTCAATCGCCGCGGCGTCTTCTTCCCGGCATTTGCCGAACAGGATGTGGGTGATGCCCGCGCGGACGCCCACCTCGGCCGAGTCGCGTACGGCTGCGGCCATCGCCGGCGGGGTCTGGTGGGCAAGGAGCAGGCTCTTGGTGTTTTTCAGATTGCCCATCCCGTCGTTCAGCAGGTCCCAGTTCAGGCCGTCCGTCCGAGCGTCCGGATGGCAACTGGCACAACTCTGCCACCGCTCCACACAAAGGGTCGCGTCGTTGAAGAGCATGCGGCCTCGCTGCCGGTCGGTGAGTTGCGGCTTGGGGCCCAGCGGGATCGTGCCGGCCCTGCTGCCCGAGTCGGCCTCCAGAGGAACCACGGCGACCGTATCGGTGAAGTATTCGGCAACGTACGCGTTGGCCCCGGCGATGGTCACTCCACGGGGCCCCTTGCCGTTGAGCCTGATTCGCCGCTGCAACCCGGCCAGGAACGTCAGGTCGTTGGACACGCCGGCGACGGTGCCCAGGACATAAAGGTCTCGCTGCTCGTAGTCGTCCGCTTCCCCTTTGCCCGCCAGGCCGGCGCGATAGCGTCGGAAATAGTCCAATATCTCATTGCGGTCGTCATAGGTGACTTCTCCGACGCTGCCTGCGTCCGGCTCCGCCGCCATCGCACGCAGTTTGGCCAAGAGGGCGGGCGCCTTGATGAGGCTCACCTCGTGGCTGCCGGCGTGTGTCACGCAGACCCGTTTCCCGTCGGCGGTGCAGGCGACGCCCCACGGGTTCGCCGCACCCCTGTCCATGTCGTCCAAAAGCACCGTGTTGACCCATCTGCTTTCCGCCGTGTCGATGATGCTGAGGGCGTTGGCGTTCATCCATCCGTAGCCCACCTGCGTGGTGGGCAACTCGTAACGGGCCTGCAAATGGGTAACGTATGCATATCTGCCGTCCGGCGAGGCGCACACGCCCCGCAGGCCGGTCGCCCCGTCCGGAAGGCGAACCGTGGACGGCCGGTTGGTCTGCGTATCGACGACGGTCACCGCAGCCGACACGGGGTAGGCGTCGGCGCGGCCGGCCGGCAGGTGGTTGATGACCAGGACGGACCTGCCGTCGCGCGTGACGGCGGCGGCAAAGGGTTCACGGACCGCGGGCACGCGCACCACCTCCTCGTTCGTCCGGAGGTCTATCACGGAAAGGTCGTTGCTGAACCGGTTGCACACGTACAGGTGCTTGCCGTCGGGGGCGACGGCGGGGCCAATCGCCGTGTGGCCGGCCGCGATGCGCGCGGTCACCTCGCCCGACGCGGCGTCGACGGCCAGGACGGTGCTTCGCGCAGCGGCGCAGGTTACGTACAGCCTGCTGCCGTCGGGACTCAACACCAGGCCGGTCGGCTCAGAGGGCATGCGGATGGAGCGGAGGACCCTGCGGCTGGGGACATCCACGAAGGCAATCTGCCCGGCATCGGCGTTGGCAACGTAGAGCGTTCGACCGTCTTTCGACGCAACCAGGGCACAGGGACCCAGGAAGTTCCCCGCCTCCCCGGTGCCGCCCATCACAGTTGCCACGATGCCGCACGCGGCCACCACCCGGAACCACGGCCGGAATCCGCCGGTTATGAATCTGTTTCTTTGCATCTGGCACAACCCGGAATCGCACGCCCGTTGAAGGCAAGACCGCCGGTCCTGATCTCAATCCGTTCCGGCGAGACAGTCGGGGACGCAGGCCGGTAGGCCACTGCGGCAAGTTACCATACGCGATACGGCACCGCCACTATCATCCGGTTCGGGGTCAGGAAGCGCCCCAGACATCGTACCCCCCTGGTGCAGATTCCGCCAGCGTACAGGCTTGCTACGCAGCCAGCCCGGTGAGACAATACGGCGGCCAAGCGAACCCCGCGCGGCCTTTTAGCGCAAGGAGAACTCTCATGCGGATGCACCGTCGGGCGTTTCTGAAGGCCATCGGAGCGGGGGTGTGCGCGGCCGCGGTCAAGCGGGCCGCCGGCGCGGCCGGTTCCACCACCGCCAGGCCCAACATCATCCTGTGCATGGCCGACGACCAGGGCTGGGGCGACATGGCCTACAACGGTCACCCGGTGCTCAAGACGCCGCACTTCGACCGGATGGCGGCCGAGGCGCTGCGGTTCGACCGGTTCTACGCGGCGGCACCCGTCTGCTCGCCGACGCGCGGCAGCGTGATGACCGGCCGGCACCCCAACCGGTTCGGATGCTTCAAGTGGGGCCGCACGCTCCGGCCGCAGGAGATCACCATCGCCGAGGTCCTGAAGTCCGCCGGTTACGTGACCGGCCACTTCGGCAAGTGGCATCTCGGGCCGGTCCGCAAGGGCAGCCCGATGACGCCGGGAGGCAGCGGCTTTGACGAGTGGCTGTCGGCCCCGAACTTCTTCGACAACGACCCCATCCTCAGCCGCCGGGGCAAGGCCGTCCAGACCCGCGGCGAGAGCAGCATGGTAACGGTGGAGGCGGCCGTGGAGTTCATCCGCGCCCGCGCCAAGTCGCCGGAGCCGTTCCTGGCGGTGGTCTGGTTCGGCTCGCCGCACGGTCCGCACCGGGCCGCCGAGCAGGACCGCGCGCTCTATGCCGACCAGCCGGAGAAAAGCCGCGACTGGCTCGGCGAGATCACCGGCATGGACCGGGCCTTCGGCAAACTGCGAGCCGAACTGCGAACCCTCGGCATCCACGAGAACACCATCCTGTGGTACACGAGCGACAACGGCGGCCTCAAGACCGAGTCCACCGGCGGCCGCGGCAAGAAGGGCCAAATCTACGAGGGCGGCCTGCGCGTGCCCGGCATCCTGGAGTGGCCCGCACGCTTCCCGGGCCACCGGGTCACCAACGTGCCGTGCGTCACCTCCGACATCTACCCCACCCTCCTGGAACTGGTTGGCGCGGCGCCGAAGAGCCAGCCACCGCTCGACGGCATCAGCCTCGTGCCGCTGCTCCAGGGGCGTATGAAGCGGCGCCCGAAGCCCATCGGCTTCTGGCAGCACCCCACCGGCGGCCGCAGCACGCCCAGCGCCAAACTGATGGCCGAACTGCTCCAGGCCCAACAGGCCGGCCGCCAGGTCGACCCGCACACCTTCGGCGCCGACGCCGGCAAGGTCACGCAGCAGTACCCGCTGGATGCGCTGCCGGGGCATGCGGCCTGGCTGGATTGGCCGTGGAAACTCCATCGCATCGAGAAGGGCGCCAAGGTCCGGACGGAACTCTACGATCTGGCCCACGACCCCGGCGAGAAGAACGACCTGGCTGCCGAGCAGGCCGACCGCGTCAAGGCCATGCGGGCGGACCTTCAGGTGTGGCAGAAGAGCGTGGTCCGCAGTCTCAACGGCGAGGATTACGGCTGATGCCGGAGCGTTGCTGCCGTTTTCCCGGCCTCATGCACGGCGGCACGTCGGCAAGCGCACGCTCGCACCTTGCCTATTGATCCCGCAACCAGACGGATGAACTGGGAGCACGACGGCGGCCTCCGCTGCCTTCGGGTGTGACGGGGACGCGATTGCAGCGGGCGTAATTGGGGATGGCCGTCAAGGGGGAGCCGTCGGCCCAGGTGCCCTTGATAACCATCACGCCGCCCAGCAAATCGCCCCGCCACTCGGTCTTCAAGACGGCCCCGGGACCGAGGACCTTATCCAAATCCTGGTCAACGCTCTCCGCATCGTAGATCAGCGGCCCGTAGCGCAGTGCCACGCGGCCGCGAGTCGCTGCGATCTTGTCGATTCCCTTGATTCGCTGGATCTTCATGGGGAGCACGAGGTCTATCTTGTCGCCGGCCTTCCAGTTCCGGGTGATCACGGCATAACCGTTCTCAATGGGTGGGGTGATTTTGGAACCGTTCAGCGCCATCGAGGTGATGCCGTCGGACGGCGGCGCGGCGGCATACAGGTTGCTGACACTGCGGTTCGGCACGCGGACCTTGACGCTGAAGTGCTTCTCGGCGGCGGGATTGACGGTGATGGAGACCTTGCCGCTCCAGGGATAGTCCGTGGCCTGAACCATCTCGACGCGGGTGCCGGCCACGTCCTCGACCGTCACGGTGCTGCCGATGAAGAGGTTGACGTAAAGGCTGTCGGCGCTCGTGCTGTACGTCCAGGTGGGCAGCATCAGCAGGGTTCTGGGAATGTTGCCGACGCAGCACGGACAGCCGTGCCAGTCGTAACGCAGGCGGCGAGAGTCCAGGGGGTTCTGGTAGTAGAAGTTCTTTCCCTCCAGATCGATGGAGCCCAGCAGGGCGTTGTAGAGCGTCTCTTCGTACAGGTCGGCATATTTGGCGTCGTGGTAGGTCATGTTCAACTTATGCTGGAAGAAGATCTCGCCGCAACTGGAACACGATTCGCAGTAGGCGTTGTGGCGCAGCGAGTAGTCTGGGCCAAACCCTTCGGAGGTCTCGCCGCTGCCCACGCCGCCCGTCACGTAGTACTTCCTGTGGACGATGTTGTCCCAGAGCGAGGCGACGGCGCTGTGGTAGTCGACGTCCCCGGTTTCCATGGCCACGTCGGCCATGCCCGCGTAGTTGTAGACGGCTCGCACGGCATGCCCCACGGCCTCGTACTGCCGGACGACCGGCACGTGGCTCTGGTCGTACTTGTGGCCGTCCTTACGATTGTCCAACAAGAACTTCGCCAGTTCGATGTACTTGTCGCCCTTGCCTTCACCTTCCACCCCGCTGACGAACCGTCCGAAGCGCACCAGGGCGATCTCCATGGCCTGGTGGCCGTCGTACCACGGCTTCTTCGGCGCCGGGCCGAGGTTGGCGCACCAGCAATCCGCCAGTTTCCTGGCCGCACGGTACAACCTGGCGTCGGTCTTGTTCGTCACAAGATAGTGGGCAATGGCCGATTCGAGCAAGTAGCCGGCAACGTATCCCTCGTGAGCGCCCCTGTGCTTGGGCGACCAGTGCTCGCGGTCGGTGAGCGTGAAGGCGGTCTGCAGGTATCCGTCGGGTTCCTGGGCAGCCAGGATCTTGGGGATCCAGTCCTCCAGCGTCGCCTTCATGGCCGTCTGGGCCCTGATGATCTCCTGGTCCCCCCGGGGATCGATCATCAAGGCAACGCAGATGGACTCGATGGTGTTGTAAATCCAGGCGTTGGAGAACACGTAGCCGCGGTGCTTGCCGTGAGGCTTCCCGGCCAATTTGTTGGCTGCGTCAATGAAGTTGTTGATGCCGCCTTGCGGCAAGTCGGGGTCGGAGATCTTGTCGATGCAGTGAGGGATCCAGTTCACGATAAGGGCCTTCGCCCTGCTGTTCCACAGGGGACTGTCGATCCGGTACGTCTTGGTGTCGACCGGGTCGAGGTGGGTTGCGGGCGGCGGGGGAACCACCTTGACCGCCAAGGTGGACGAGGCACTCAACCGGCCTTTGCCGGCCGTCAACTTGAGGACGTAGTCGCCTGCGGCCGAGAACGTCGCTGTCGTAGCCGGCGCCTTCGCGTCGGCGAAAGCGACCTTGCCGGGACCGGACGCCTTGCTCCACGTCACGGTGGTGGAGGCGCCGCCCTTCCGGTTGAGCGTCTTCACCTCTGCGGCCAGGTAAGTCTTGCCTCCCCTCACGAGCACGCGATCGACACCTGCCGCGACCGAAGGCGGGAAGTCGGGCGATTTGCCCGTGTCGTAGACTTTCCACTCCAGAATGCCGGTGGAGAAGTTGCCGTTGGAGTCGATCTGGAGCCTGAGTTTGGACGTGCGGACTTCGTCAAAGGTCGTTGTGTTGTATTGGTTTCCCGCCACCCCCAGACCCGACGGATTGCCTGCCGCGACAAAGCGTTTGCCGTCCCAGTACAGCAGCCGACACGCCTTGGGCAGGCGCACGCCACGGTTGTCGTCCCACCAGTAGACATCGATCTTTCGCGTGCTGATGGGCCGGCTCCAGTCATACTGCACCCACTGGGTGCCCTTTCTGGACCAGTTGCCGTATGATCCGCGCCGGCGATCGCGCGAGTTCGCCGGATCGTAACCGTCATGGAGCGCCGCAAGCGTCGTGTCTCCGGAAACATACGAACTGGACGGTTCCGCAGCGCCTGCCAGATTCACGCCTGAAGCAACCGCGGCCGTGCCGCCCGTCTCAGAAGAATCAGACTCCATGCCCGAACTCCTTTGGACAAACGTTGTGCCGACCCACGCCATGGCCAGGCCGCCGACAAGTATCGTCATGAAACGGCACGAAAGCGTTCTTCGCATTGGAAGCCTCCTTTACCTATACGCAGATTGCCTTGGGCCGCAGGCTGCGGTCTGGAGACTGCGCCGTGCTGCCAGCCAAGACGGCAGCGTCCGTCAACGGAACCCCGTATCCTGTCCCGATAATACCCACACGCCGGCACACCCCCGTACATTCTATGAACTATGGAACTTGCAGGGGCGCAAGCGCCTGATTGATGGTATCGGAACAGGGATCGCGCAGGGGTTTTGCCTTTTTTTTGGCGCCGCGCGGCAGGAAGGTCTCGTGTCCGGCCATGACCTTGGACAGGCTTTCAAGCCATTGACGCTTTTGCTCCGGCTGCTTCAGGCTGTTTCCGGCTGCCTTTATCTTGGCCGCCAACAGACGGCAGTCCTTGAGATTTCGCTCGCCGGCTACGGATTGCTTCAATTCCGAAGCGACCTGAGCCAGAAGCGGTTTCACCAACTCTGCCTCCGGCGACATCTTCTGGCCTGACAGCCTGGCCAAGGCCGGCAACGAGGCATCGGTGGAAACACGGTACCTGTGCCCGAAGTACTTTTCGTGCCCTTGTGCCTGTTTCCACAGGGTCAGGGCCCATTGTTTCCTTTCTTTCTTATCCTTAATGCAATTGGCCGTGGCCTTGATGGTGGCCGCCATCTTGGTGCTGGCGACATCATTATCGCGCGAGGCTTTGGTTTGCACCGCCTTCAAATGCTCTTTGAAGTCCTGCTCTGTGCGGGATAGAAGTGCAGGCAGCCCCTCGAGCGCCAGCCGGTAGGCGACCCGTGCGGCGGGGACATCGCACTTCTCTTTCTCCAGGAAGGCAAAAACCTCACTGGCCGTCCGCTTATCCTTCGGCACCGGCAGTTTGGCGATGCGTGTGAACATGCGCTTCTTGACGGTCTGGTTGTAAAGGCCCTCGGCGGGACAACCGGGTTTTTCATGGATTGCCGCGAGCCTGCCTTGAAACAGCCTCCAGAATCGAATCTGCTCCTGCGGGGTGGCGGCCGCAGCCTGGGCCGCGTCAACCAGGAGGAAGGTGTAGGGGTTCATGGCAAGACCGCTTTCCAGCAGCCTGACGCCGTGAGCCTTGCGGTCGGGCTCCGGCAGCAGACGAAAAACGGCGTAGGCCATCGTGGAATCGAGGTAAGACGGCACGCCATAGTTCACCGCCCAGGTGATGCTCTGGTGGTACACCATGGGCTTGCGTTGACGAAACGAGACCTCGTAGCCATTCTTCCTGCCCGTCCGCTTAACCAGGTCTTCGCCGAAGAACCAGGGCGTGAACGGACTTGTTTTGTCGTCACCGCCCGTCGCGTATTGCCCGCCTTTACAACTATAGGTTTTGGTTTTCGGATCATACCGGAATGCAACCATAGCGCAATGGCCCGGCTGGACGGCCTGGGAGGCCGGAATGCCCAGAATGTTGTGGGAGCGCGATGAGATGGCTCCCATCGTCCCGCACACGCCTCCGTCCTTCAGCATCATCTGGATGGTGGCGTAGGTGAACGGGTGCGGCTTCAGGCGTCGCGCGGACTGCATGGCATGCTGCTGCGCTATGCCTCCGATGTACTCGCCATACGTTTTAAACTCCCCTTTGTCGCGGAAGGCCACCCACCGCTCCTCGCGTTCGCGCAAAGGTTGGTTGTTCGCCGCGAGCATGGTCAGGATCGGCCAGGGTGCGGTCAGAGG
>CAZIJC010000072.1:0-20677 GCA_964539385.1 uncultured Anaerolineales bacterium
AACTGCCATTCAGGTTCAAGTAACCTGTAGGACATTGCTTTTACTTGGCTCAGTAGCAGGCCGCCAAAAAAATCCGCTTCCCCAGTTGTCCGATTGACTTATCTGGATCAGTGCGTTGCAGTGCCGCGCGGGAGATTCGAAGGAGCCTGGCGACCATCCGTTGCGGCCGATCAAACGCCGCTGCGACACGATCCTGGCGGCCATGCGGCGGGACTTCAATGCGGCTTACAGCCGGATGGGCCGGCCGAGCGTCCCGCCGGAGCAGATGCTCAAGGCCTTGGTGCTTCAGGCCCTGTATTCGATCCCCAGCAAGACGAAACTGATGGAGCACACCCGGTTCAACCTCCTGTACCGCTGGTTCCTGGACCTGCCGGGCGACGCCGGCTGGTCCTTCGGTCGGGGCTCCGCCCCTCCCTCCGGCCCAGCCGGCGAATCAACACCCGATTCTCTCATAACGCCTGGTACAAGAAGCGGGAAGGGGTCATTGTATGTGCCGCAATCTGGCACGCCCTTCCGTAACATGTTCGGCGGTTCTTGCGATGGGCATTGCTATGGGGCGCTCTACAGACCGTCGGTCACTTGAGGTTTGACCGCCGCGCTCTGAGCAAAATAATGCACCCAGGCTGGGAGAGGTTCTCAGCCAAGGGGGCGGCTCATGAATTCCCCCCGGAGCCGCCCCCCGGTTTACACTAGTGCCATGCGGAGCCAGCGCGCCTCTTGCCGACGCGATCGCTCTGCGGCCAGCAGGCTTCCCCCCGATCACGGCACCCCTATCTTGCTCGTCAGGGGCAGACCCGCCTGTGGGCATGTCTGACGCAGCCAGTGTCCCGCCTGCCTCTCAATAGGGACAGGACACCCCCACCGCCATCCCAGCAGGCCAACCCGCGGGTAACAAGGGCCTCTGGTCGCAAATTGGTGGAGCAGCCTGCCCGCATTCAAGTACACGCGAATCCGGGCGGCATTGCGCGCTCGGCTGAGAAAAATCTGTCCAGCGGATCGTTTCTGTGGAAGAAGTGCCGACGCCCAACTCCAGGTAAGGTTTCCCCTCAGTGCAGCCCCCTCCCCCACGTCTTTTTCCGGCAGCGACTTGACATCAACATGACCTTGACCTTAGTCTTGGACTCGTACGCGTGGAAGAGGTCGCGAAAGGACCAGGACGATGGGTTCAGGTAGGCCCATGGAGGCTTCCGGCATGTCTGACAACGACGACGAGGCACGATTGCCGCCGATGAGTGAGGCCGGCGGCGTCCGGCCAGCTGGGCCAGCAAGACAGCCCCCGCAGATCGAGGGATACGAAGCTGCTGAACTGCTGGGCCACGGTGGAATGGGCACGGTCTGGCGAGCCGTGCAGCAAAGCACGGGGCGCCAGGTGGCCCTCAAGGTCCTCGGTCGCGCAGCGCTGGGATCGGACCGAGAGCAGCAGCGCTTCGAGCGAGAGGTCGAACTGGCGGCCCGGCTGGAGCATCCCCACATCGCCAGGGTGTACGACAGCGGCCTCTACTACAGCATGTATTACTTCGCCATGGAGTTGATCGATGGCGCGCCGCTGGACGAGTACGTCGAGCAGAGCGGCCTCAACAAGCAACAGATTCTGAGCCTGGTGGGGGACGTTTGTCGGGCTGTCCAGCATGCCCACCAACGCGGCGTGATTCACCGCGACCTGAAGCCATCGAACGTTCTGGTGTCCGAAGATGGCCAGCCCCATATTGTGGACTTCGGGTTGGCCAAGGCGCTGGAGGAAGAGGACGCTGCGGTGACCGTCTCGATGGGCGGAGACGTTGTCGGTACCCCGGCCTATATGTCGCCTGAGCAGGCCGCTGGTAAGATCAGTGAGGCTGACACGCGAAGCGACGTGTACAGCCTTGGCGTGATTCTCTACCGCCTGCTGACCGGATCTTCTCCGCACGACATGACGGGAACGCGCTACGACGTACTCCGCCGGATTGCGGAGGAGGAGGCCAGAAGGCCCCGTGCGATCGCCAAGGCGGTGGACGGCGAACTCGAGGCGCTGCTTCTGAAGGCCCTGGCCCACGAACCTGATAATCGCTATGCCTCAGCAGGCGATTTGGCGGACGATATTGACCGCTACCTGGCTGGCGAGCCATTGTCTGCCAAGGCGCCGACGGTAGCCTACTTCCTCCGCAAACGCCTCCGCAAGCACCGCGTGCTGGTGACCGCCGTGTGTGGGGTGCTGCTGATCCTGGCCGCAACGTTCGTCTGGTCCTACGTCCGCATCGCCCAGGAAGCCGAGGGGAAGAGAGCGGTCGCCGATTTCGCTATGGGCATGCTCAAGCCCACCAACGCAGAGAAGATGCCGGGCCGCGAAACCACGGTCACCGACATTCTCGATGAGGGCACCAGGCAGGTCGAGATGCGCTTCTCCGAAGAGCCTCTGCTCGAAGCGGAGATTCGCCACGGCCTCGGAACCGGCTATGCGGCGTTCGGGGACTGCTTCAGCGCCTACCTACACCTCTCAGCCGCGTTCCGACTCCGACATGACGGTCTTGGAAAAGATGACCCCAGCACGCTTGAATCCATGCACAGCCTGGCGAACGTCTTGCGATTCAAGAAAAGGGCTTCTGAGGCAGCAGAGATGCTCAGAGAGGTTATTGAGAGGCGGCAGCACGCCTTGGAAGAAGATAATCCTGACACACTCAGGGCTATGAACGACCTCGCGAAGGCCCTGTTCAGTGATGGCAAGTATGCCGAGAGCGACGGGCAGTGGAGACAGACGCTCGAAGCGAGCCGACGCGCGCTGGGAGAGGAACATGCGGACACGCTCGCCGTCATGGCGGACTGGGCCGAAGCCCTGTCCGACCGGAGAGAGCTGGACGAGGCGGAATCCTTGTACAGGCAGGTGGTGGAGGCTCGTCAGCGGGCACCCGGCGAGGGACATCGTGACACGCTGTCATCAATGGATCACCTGGCCGATGTCCTTTGGGCCCGGGGCAAGAGGGAGGAGGCAGTGCGTTTGTATACGAAGGTGGCGGAGATTCGCCTGCGGGTTCTGAGGCCGTATCATCCTGCCACCATCAAATCAGTGACCAATCTAGGGAATGCTCTGTCCGAAATGGGTCTACAGAGCGAGGCGGAAGCGGTCCACGCCCAGGAACTCGAACTTCGCAAGCAGGCCATAACGAGATGGATTGCCGATGCCCTTGCTCCCATGAACAAACTGGCCAACGCGTTCTACCGCCAGGGGCGATATGTCGAAGCAGAGGACCTCCACCGGGAAGTACTACGGGTCGGTGAGAGGTTCCTCGGGGGGGAGCATTCCGAGGTGCTGGTGTTCAAGAGCAACCTGGCCAACGACCTGTATCAGCAGGGCAGGTTCCTTCAGGCCGAAGCGTTCCACAGGGAGGTCCTTGAGGTCCGCCTGCGGACCTTGGGCAAGACCCACCAGGACACGCTCTTGAGCATGCTTGGTCGGGCCAACGCCGTGCTCCATGACGAGCGGGGCGCCGAAGCCGAAGCGATCTACAGGGAGATCCTTGAGATAGGGAAGGACGTAACCGGCAAGCGAATCCCTGACATACTGCGTCGGGCGTCGAACGGGCTGATACTGGCGCTGGAGGCGCAGGGGAAGAACGCCGAGGCAGAGGCCGTCCGCAAGAGATACCAGGAGTCCGCTCCACAAGAGATCGAGAAAGGAACCCGCGAGCGACCCGACGAGACAATGGCGACGGAACCGGTTGGAGACTGACACCCCGGCCCATCTGCAATGCATCCCTGTTCAAGCCAGATCGGTTGTGTACGAGGGAAGAGGGGGCGCAGCCACCCTCACGGACCACAACAATCGGCTGCGCCCCTGAGCAGACAAAGCGGAAAAAGGACCCCGCGCGGACGAGTCATGGAAAGGACATTGGGGATTGACTGCCGCGCGGGGCTAACACTTGGCTTCAGGCCGGACTGGCCGCACCTCTTGGGGGCAGGGATCGCGGACCTCCCCCATTGGCCCGCTACAACGGGCGGTCCAGACCGAAACCCCGGAAAATGTCTCCCTTGCATTGGTTTCTCACACATCGGTCAGCCGTTCCTACGCATCCGTGCCCTCGAGGGGCTGTGCACTTGTGGCCCAGCCAGCCTGACCACCCCCCGTGCCAAGGCGTGTCGCCCGCACGCGGGTGCTGCCGTCGGCACTATCCAGCGGCCTCATTGACCGGAGAGCGACCTACGGCGTCCCGGATGTGTTGCTTGCCTTCGGGTCCGGTCCAATGCATCACCAGGGCAGGACCGTCACCGTCACTGAGACGCAGGCGAACCAAGTCCTCCGGGATGTCGCGGACACGACCTTGGGCGTATCGACAGAGTGTCAGGGCCAGCGTCTCCTGGTCACCTGGCTGTCCGTAGCGAGCGTCACCTGGGCGGTCCGACCGCAGCGCCATGGTCATCGACGCCCACTGGGGGATGACCGGGTCGCCGTGGTTGAAGGCAATGACGCCACTGTTGTAGATTGGCGCCTCGGGCGGCATGGCGTCACGGAAGTGCTGGGGCGTGCCCCGGTCAAAGGTCATTCCTATCCCGCCATCCGTGCAGAACTCGAACAGCTGCGTCAGGGCCCCGCGCACCTCGCAGTCAGCGTCCAGCCAGATCGCTTGCCTGAAAGGAGATTCCAGGAGCGCCAGCGGCTTCTTGAACCAGCCGTAGCAATCGTCGGCCGGGGCCTTGGCCAGGAGCCCGCGTTCGGCGCACCACTGCCGGGCTGCCGCACTCATACCAAGGTCCACAAACAGGACGGGCAGGTCATTGTGCGCTGAGTAGTTCGACCACCACCACTCCAGCAACCATTCCTGCCCCTTGTCGAAGCCACCGATCACGCCGCGGTCAATGGTAGGTTCGATGGGCGTCCAGTCGCGGTGGAAGGCGGATCGCATATTGCGACAGACGCCGGCCCGGATGGCCGACCATGCCCGGCGGATGGCGCCCTTGCCCCCAGGACCGCTCCAATGAACGATCACGACTCCGTCCGCTTCGCCTTCCTGCCTCGAACGCAGAATCTCAAGGGGTATCTCTGCGACAGCGCCCGGGGGCTTCTCGCTGAGTAGGGCGCTGAGAATCTCCTGGTCGCTGCGGAAGTCCTTGTGCTTTTCCAGAATGGCTTCGGCCCATTCCGGTACGAGCGGGTCACCATGCGTGACGACCAAGCATCCGCCACACCAATAGGGGCCGCCAAAAGATAGACGCTCGCGCAGCCTCACTGGATAGGACCAGTCCCGCCCAATGGCAAGCCGCGTGCCGCCCACGGAGGCTGCCTTGGCAATGTCCTCGCGGACCTCACAGTCCAGATCGCACCAAACCGTTCGCCGAAACGGGCTCTGCAACAGGGCAAAGGGTTTTCGGAACCAACTGTCAATGCCGTCGGGAGCCCCGTGGGGAGTAATCCTGCCACGCGCCTCACACCACCGGCGCGTCTCGGAATCCATGCCGAAGTCCGCAAAGGCCACCGGCCAGTGGTTGCGACGTGTGTATGCGGCCCACCACCATGGCACGAGGTCCTCTTGGCCCGGGCAAACCGGCACCATCACGCCGAGGTCCTCGGTTGGCTGGCTCGCCCACTGCACGGGTTGGGTCGGTGCTTGATCTATCGGTGTGTCTGGCCCGGTGGCCAAGCGTTCTCTGAGAACCACCTTCCCCCGTGTGCCGGTCCAGTGGAAGACCGCCGCCCCGTTGTCAGGACCGCGATGCCGGTTGAAAGCCAACTCCGGCGGCATCTGCTTGATGTCGTAGCCAGCCCGTGCGATCACGCGAGCAAAGGCCTCGTTGTCGCCCTTGTATTCGTGCTGTCTCGCCAGAACCTCTGCCGCCCAGTCCGCGACAGATGAGTGCCCGTGGCACACCACAATGATGCCGGCGTCCCACATCACGGTGTCAGGGCTGCACATCGCGAACCACCCATCTGCCGCCTCTGCCGCAACGGATCGGCCCCCCACCGCAGGCGTCAGAGCAAGGGCGCCGTCACGGCAGCAAGCAAAGAGCGGCTCGACGCTTCCGCGCACTTCGCAATCGGGCTCAAGGGACAGGATCTCCTTGAAGGGCGCACGCAGAACGGCAAACGCCTTCCGAAGACAGACTCTGTTCACCGGCACGTCGGTAACATCCACAACCTGCCCGCGGTCACTGCACCAGGCGCGCATGGCGTCGCTCATCCCAAAATCCGCGAAGGCGACAGGGACCGTGTTGTGTTCACGGAACTTGCCGTACCACCAACGCACCAGCCATTCGTAACCTGCATCGAAGCCAACCACCACTCCTCGCTCGTCGGAAGGGCCTCCCCTCCACTGGCACAGTTCGGCATCGGCCGCATGCAGGATCGGCGTTCGTCTGTCAGGCACCTGCGACTCGGAGAGCGCCAGTGCCTCAGACAGCGGGACAAAGGGCAGGAACTCGTTGACGGGCGAGTCCGGGGTGCAGCTGATGATCTCGATGCCGCGCTCCTTCGCGGCCGGAGCCAGGTCACGGAGGTCGTTGACAAGGTTGGCGTAGAGGCCACGGTTGCGGGACCGCTGGTCGTCAGACAACTTGCGGCCGTCGTGGTAGTCGCTCTTACCCCCGAAATCACATCCGACCAGGAAGATGCGCCTTCCGCCCATCCATATCACAAGGTGCAGCGCCGTCGTGAACGTGTTCCGGTTCCACACAAACCTCACGTCGTGGGCACGCCGGTCCAGGATCTCGCAGAACGGCGCATTCTCTATGTCAGCGAAGAAGGTGTTGGGGAACTCCTTGAGAGTCCGTCCCTGGCAGCGACTGCTGCCGTAGTTGCCCCGTGCGACCTTGACGAACGGTTCGGCCCACACCCGACGGTCGTAGCACTCCGGCACGTCCGTGCCCACCCATACGTCCGGGCGGACCCTCGGGTACGCCGTTGTGACTGCGAAGACCATCCTACCGGGACCGTTGAGGGCCGAGGCATTCACGTCCGCAAGCGAGGGGCCGGGACAGCACAGATAAGCGTCCGCGCCGAGACTACAGCGTGCCAGGCCCCGGCTCTTCACCCAGCCGTTGCCACAGTCATACCAGAGCGCCATGAGAGCATGCCCTTCCTGACCACCAGCCGCCTACACCGCGACCTCGGCTTCTAGCGACCGTCGCCAGAACGCTTCGTTTTGCCGAGCCTGCTCCTCGGCGAAGACCGGGAACCGCTCCGTGAAACCACGGCGCACGCCAGCCAGAAGGATCCTCATGGACACGCCGCCGTTTCCATTCGAGGGCCAGCGGACGATGACCTCATTGTCGTCGCTGACCTCCGCCCCTGGGGTGCCAGCGAGAGGCATGTTGGGCTGTGCAGCCAGCACGCAGATCGACCCGGGCTCACACGCCTCGGCAAACAGCGGGTCAACCGGCACCCGGCCTTCCGCGGCCGTCGCCGGGACGTTCACCTCCGTCACGTCGAAGAACAGCACGGTGGGAGCCTCGATGCAACTGAGGCCGCGCCATTCCCCCCCAAGGTTGAGGATTGCCGTCTTCGGGCCGGTAGGGCCGGTTCCGCCCGTACCGCCGGTTCCGCCCGTACCGCCGGTCGGGCCGGTTCCGCCCGTACCGCCGGTTCCGCCCGTACCGCCTGTCGGGCCGGTTCCACCGGTTCCGCCCGTACCGCCCGTACCGCCCGTCGGGCCGGTTCCGCCGGTTCCGCCCGAGCGCCCGGTGGGGCCGGTGGGGCCGGTGATCGTCTCAGCCGGCGCTCCAGTGGGGCCGCTTGGGCCTGTGGGTCCTGTCGGTCCTTGCTGTGTCATTGCCTTTCTCCTTGCTTTTCCAGGTGTTCCTTGTGGCCTGCCAGTTACTACAGGGGGCCATCCCCCAGGGACAGTTTGAGCCGCTCGCGAGCAGGTTGACGGGCCATAGCGCGGACAGTGTTGCCACAGCCATCTGCTCGACTGCTCTGCTTCAGGCAAGACAAGGCCAGCAGGCCGGAGGGCTACTCTACAGACGAGTGGCGCCTCCCCCAAGACACGGCGGTTAGGCATCCCCCGCCGCGCCCTCCTCTCCGGCGTGGTTCTGGCAGGTGTCTCGGGCCTTCTCAAAAAGGGCTCTTAGATCAGCCGTGATCCACGGGTTATTCGCAAGCTCGGCAAGGTAAGGCGCCAGGTCTTCGTATCCGTGCTCTGTGATCTTCTCGTTGTGTGAGACCAATGCCGCCGCGATCGCCGCGTAGTAGATGGCTGTTGCCGCCGCCTTAGTAGAGCCCGAGGGCTTCCTCTCCGGGAGACGTTTCGCGTAGTCTTTCAGAGCGGTAAGGGCAATCAAGTCCGGCGCCGAAGCGAACAGCAGTTCGGCGATTGTGCAGTAAGAACACAACTCGTCACATGGGCGACCGAGTACCACTCGCGGCGAGTTCGGGTGCGAGTCTTCAGGCAGCACCTCCTCATACAACATCGTCGCCAACTCATCCGCAGCAGGTTGATTCTGCGCTGTGTCGACCCGACGGCACCCCGCCCCAACCTCCATGAGGCTTGCTAACTGGTCAGGACGCAGATGGGACAGCACATCACTCATTGCAACTGGGCTCCTTGCTTGGCCCTTCCGCCTGCAGTGCCCTGTTCCCCCGGGCCTCGCCTTGTGCACAGCAGCCCATGATAAGGCAGCAAGGGTGGTTCCTTCGGTCTGAAGTACACCGAACGGCTCAGAATCCTGCGCCGCTTCCGGAGAGAATGGCCATCAACTCGCGCATCTCTGCTTCCACGTCGGCCTCTGAGGCCACGAGCCGTCGTACGTGCTGGGCGAGAACGGCCCGGAACCTTCGCTTCACAGTGACGAGCATGTTCGACGCCTTCGTGAGGTCGGCGACCCCGGTCTGGGCGCAGACCTCGGTGATGGCCGGTGGCTCTGAGTCCTCCATGATGGGTTTCACGACCCGGAGGCGGAACACCTCCCAGTGCGTCCGCTGGCCCCGATCACAGCAGTCGCGCTCCACTTGCTCCAGCGCCTGCTCGAGCAGCGTCGCAGCCCATTCGTAGTTGAAGGCCGCCTCCGGCGTCATGTCACGGCCCCGGTCGGGGATCTCAAACGACTCAAGCGTCTCCAGCGGGATCACCCCACCGGGAGGCCGGCGCCTCCCGGAGGCACCTGCCCGACGGACGTTCGCCACATAGTATCCCAGCGAAACCAGCAGGAAGTTGCGGAACCGGCCCTTTGCGGAATCCGCCTTTTGCGCCAACTCACGACCGAGGACGACCTCCTGGAAGAAACCCTGGGTCAGGTCTTTGGCCTCCTCATTGCCGAAGCCCTGACGGCGTAGATAGCAGTAGATGGGCTTCCAGTACTGTGCAATCAGCTGGCCCATCGCCTCGCGGCGCTCAGCCCCATTTGGTGTCTGGGCGCGGAGGATACTGGCCCAATCGGTTGTCTCAAACCGGTCACCCGACCCGCCCATGCTCGTTCGATCGCCTGGGGACATGACACGACTACTCCTGTGGCGCCCATCACCACCATACTGGAATCCTGCGATGATGCAAACGTTTCCAGTACCTGTTTCAGATGCCGCTCCAGGGGACCAGGGGCGAGACACGTCCACAGGTTGCCAAGTATCAGGGGACGCCGCCACGAACACAGCGCCAGACACAAAACTGCAGAGATGATGCAGCAGAAACGAGACGGTTCGGCACGCCAGCCAGGAAGGCACGTTCCACCGGTTCGCCGACGCGCCGGCCAGAGTCAGCGCCTGTATCGATAGCGGGCTGCTCGCCGTTAAGAAGCGTGGCGAGCGGCCCTTGCGCTGGGATGGGCACTTCAGCAGCAATGTGTGCCACCAATCCGATACTATACCATAGATGCCTTGCTCCGGTTCAGGCGGCCAGCCGGAAGTGCGCAAGCGACTCCGGAGGCCGACAAAGTCTGGGATTTATATGACGCGACAGGTTATGCGACAAGACCTTGGTCCAACGGCGCGCCTCATAGTGCCGACGGCTGCGGCAGCGCGTGCGGTCGGCATGGAACTGCTGGTCGAACAGGCCGATGCGGCGTTCGACCTGCCCGCGCCACTGCTTCAGCAGCGCGTCTTCCTCGGCGCTGTTTTGCACCGTCCAGTTCGAGCGGGTGGCGGCCGTCACGGCGACGCCCCGGCGGGCCAGCGCCTCGCGCTCGGTCGCCCTCGGCCAGTAGGCGGCCTCGCCCAGCAGATGGCCGCGGAAGGCCGTTTTCAAGAGCCCGTAGAGGCCCTGGACGTCGTGGCGGTTGCCCGGCACCTGCAGGACGAAGGCGATCCGACCGCCCGGCGTGAACACCAGGTGCTCGCGCACCCCGTGGAACCAGCGTTTCAGCGACGCGCAATAGCCGTGCCTGGCCAGTCCGCCGAGGCGCTGCTTGCGGCCGGCCCGGACCGGGCGGCAGACGTCGACCGGGTGGGAGTCGATGATAAAAAGGGGGGCACCTCCTCCCCGTCCAAGGCACAGAACGCCTGGGACAGGCGCTTGAGCAGAGGGGTCAGCAGCGCACGGCGGTCGGCCCAGTTGGGCCGCGAGAGCCGGCGCGGAAACAGCCGCTGCAACACCGAGTTGGCCTCGAACCACGTGTAAAACCCATGGTCCGACTCGAAACCCAACAGTTCCTGGAGCACCGCCAAGCACAGGATCTCGCGGTCGTCCACGTCCGGCGGCGGGCCGGGACGCGGGATCAACTTGCCCTTGCGCGCCTGGACGCCGGCTTCCGCCAAGGCGTCGTCCAGGGCGGCATACACCGTGATGACCAGGTCTTCCAGATCGAACGTTTCGCGCGTCGTTGGCATGGCTTTCTCCCTCCCAAGGCTTGCCATGCCAGTGATATCGACCAGCCTTCGCCGCAACTTGAGTCGCCGCAAGCACTTACGAATCCTTAAACCGGAGCAAGGCATAGTATTTCCCTTTCCGCTTGCAGACGGCCGGCGCTTCCATCATCCGCCCGACAAAGGCCCTTTCATATTCGCCGCTTGGTCTCAGATAGTCATCCCGCAGCCGTCCGATATGGAGCGTGCGATTGCCCTCTGATGCATAGAACTGGTAGGCCTTTCCGTCGTCGTCAACGAACAGCGTCATGTCGCGGGCCCCCTGACCGTCAGGCCGAAAACTCCCGATATAGTTGTAGGGTCCGGTCACCTTGTCCGCGACCGCCACTGCGCTGCGCGCCGTTTGATAGCCCTGACCTTTGAACTCCAGATGGAACCACATGACAAACCGTCCGGTCGCGGCGTTGTAGATCACCTTGGGACGTTGCAGCACGCACCCCTTGGCCAGCTCGTGGTCGGGATCGTCGGAGTTGCGTAACGCAATGCCCTCATCTTGCCAGTTGTACAGGTCCCTGGAAGAAGAGCAGTGGACCCCCACGTGAGACCGGTTCCCTGCCGAACCCTCTGTCCTGTGTTCGCCAAACCAGAAATAGGTACCCTGATGGAAAAGGATACCACCTCCGTGGGCGTTGATAGGAACGCCGCGGTTGTCGGGCCAGACCTCTCCAGGCCTGAACTGAGCGGTCTTGCGTGGTTCCTTGGCAGCAGGCCGCGAGCCCGTCGCGCTTCCCTTCGGCCGCAGCGGGCTCGCTTTGCCCGAGAGCATCCGCAGGCGGACGCTCTTGAACAGGACGTGTGACCCGTACGTACAGAGGCCGAGGGCCTTGCGGTTCGGCATGGCCCAGCACGTGTGTACGGAAAGGGCCGACTGTGGGCCCTTCCAGTTGGTAATTGCTCTGCCGTCCAAGGCCACCCTGACCGCGACGTCATCGCCCTCGGGCACCACTTTGACGGCGAGCACGTGTTCGCGTGCGCTTCTGAGACTGCCGAGACGTTGCGTCGTGGCGTTCTCACGGACGCCCTTGCCATTGATCGTCTCGAGGCCGTAGTAGCCGCCCTTGGCGGCCAGTACGGCTGTAACCGGCGAGGTCCCCGCCGGCAAGTGCACGACGAGGGTCTCGCCGCCCGCCACGCGCCAGAATCTGACTGCCAGTTCATAACTGCCATCGGGGACAATCGGCAGCATCAGACGGGCATACGCCGAAGGGAGGACTTGAAGCCCGGTGGCCTTCGCCGTCCATCTCCCTGCCACCGTATCCTTCTCGGGATTCACCAGTTTCAGCAGATCGATCCACTTGCCCGGTGTCCGCGTGGTGCCGCCCGATGTCCCAACTGCCGCCTGGATCTGCTCCAGTGCCAGCGTCGCCGCCGTACGGTCCAGGTCCTTGACCGTGTGAAGTTCGAGGAATCGCTCGTAGTACACCTCGGCCCGGACGAGCATGGCCGCCTTCGCGCCGGCCGGAGCGGTTTCGGCGAGCGTCCGATACCACCGGCCCAACTCGAGGCAGGCCAGTTCCGGCGCGTCCTCAACCGGCTTTGCGGCGGCAGGAACATACTTGCGAAGCGCCCCATCCCTGACACCCTCCAGGTACGTTGGCGCCGCGACGGGGTCATCCAGGTTCACCAGATGCAGCCGGACAAGGGCCTCGCGCGCTGCGCGGTTTTGGGGGTCTGCCTTCAGCATGGCCTTGGCGTCGGCGATCTCGCGGGCGGTCTTCATGGTTTCCACGAGTTTCATCTGCCGGGCTTCGATCTCGTCCAGTCTTGCGCTCTCGACCGTCCGGGCAACGGCCAGCGCCTTGCGGTAAAGGAGGGCGGCATCCGCCTCGGCACCCGCCCCCACTCTCATGTCGATCAGCGCCAGCAGCGCATCGATGAGGGCCTCGCCCGCCGAAGACCGATCCGGGCCGCGGCTTCGGTCGAACTGCTTCTGCCGGATTCCAACAACCCGCTCGGCGCATGCGGCGGCCTTGTCGGGGACCCGCGCGGCAAGGAACTGCATCGCCTCGACGGCTGTGGACGCGCCATCCGGATGGCGGCCGGCCAGATCGGAGGCCCTCTCGCACACGATCGTGAGGAACGCCGGCTGGTCCGTCGCCTTCTTGGCGGCGGCCAGAAGACGGGTCGCAAGTTCCAAATCGTCCCCGGTGGCCGCCGTGCCCTTCACGCGCCTGAGTTCCGCACCATAGACGGACTCGAAGGCCTCGGCCGCCTTGTCGGTTTCGGCGGCCCGAAGGGTGCCTTGCAGGGCCATCCCGAGGAGAAGCACAAGGCGCAGAGAACCACGTGCGCGAGCCATCCGGCACCTCCTTCCATGTCTTCGCCGCGGACGTTGTCATCCCCCGTCTCGTCGCCTACTCCGCCTGCAGTTCCTGGCAGCAGGCGCGGTAGTGCCCTTTGCCGTCGTCCGCCTCGGACTCGATGACGATTCGGACGGCGTCGGCCTTGACGGGCGGGCACGGGAAAACGAACTCTCGCTGCGAGTTGCCGCGAATGACGCCGTCCGGGAAGGCCTTCCATTTGCCCAGCCGGCGATACTCGAGGCGGAAGTCCCGCGCCAGGTACGTGTCTTCGCCGAGGTCCAGGCACGGCACGACCCGGACCTTTCGAATCGTTCGGACCTGGCCGAAGTCCAGGCCGAACGCCGCCTGCACGGCGTAGGGCAGGAAGGGGGCCGTGTGGGCGCCGCCGAACCGCGGGGTGCGCACCTTGCCGTCGCCGATGGCGGCCAGGTTGCGGATGACACAGCCCTCGGGCGCCTGGCCGAAGAAGGCGGGCCGCCCCGCCGGATTCAGCGGGATCGGCCCTTCGGCCGCAACCTTCGCCTTCTCTTTCTTGAGGCGCTCGCCGATGATGGCCGCCTTGACTTGCTCTTTGGTCGCCGGTTCTCGGACTTGGTCAGGCACGAGACTGCGGCGGAGCGAAGCCAGGTCCGGTGCCAGGCGCAGGTGGGAACGAACCACCTCCAGAAACAGGTCGTAGTTGTAGCGGTTGTAGCCGTAGTTGACCCCGGCAAGGGAAAGGTAGCGGACCCGTTTGCGGACCGCGTCCTTGAGGGCGGCCACCGTCCTGTCGTGGTAGAGGAAGAGGTGCGCGGCCGCGCCGGCGCCCACTTCGCACGGGTTGATCTGGACCATCATGTTGCGGGCGCCCATCTTGCGGAAAGCAGCCACCTGCCGGGTGTTCAGATAGTGGCTGACGACGGTCCCTGGAAACCGATGCAGGAGCCATCGGTGAAAGGGCTGCGGTGTCAGCCATGTTCCCCCGATGGAATCGATGTACACGATAACCTCCGGGTTCACCTTTTTGCAGGCCTGCATGAACGCCTCAACCTGGTCGGCCATGGCCGGGTTGTACTCGTAAGCGCCGAACCACTCGATACTCAGTTTGATGATGTCCGGCCTTCGGGTCTGGGGAATCTGCTTGCCCACCCACGTCCTGAGCCAGTCGGCGAAGTGTGCCTCGTCCCGGAGAGCCGGGAGCCCGTGGGGCTCGACCGCCACCATGAGCCCCTTCCGGTGCGCGTATTCGACGATACGGAAGAACGTCTGAGCAAGGTGCGGATTAAGCCCCTCTGGCGTCAGAAGATGCCCCTGGGCCGTGCGGGTGTCGTCGCCGATGCAGAAGACGTTGAACGCGCCCAAGGCCACGGCCTCGTCCACCCAGCGTGCCATGTGGTCGGCGTCCCAGACGAAGGAGTCGTAGCGCGGGTACAAGTCGAAACTGTGGCAACGGCCGCGGGCGAGATAGAGCCGGTTGAGTTCCTCGAACACCTCCGGTCCCGCCGCATCGGCCCAGGCCTGGAACTCCGAGAGAACAATGAACTTCTCCGAGCCACCGGCCGTGGCAGACGAGACGGACCGCAGCAGCGCGTCCAGCGGCGGGGGAATACGCCGAAAGAGGACGCGGCCGGTCGAGTCGGTTCCGCCGTCGCCCGCGAGGCTGGCGCGCAGGCCATACGCCGCGCCCCGTCTCACCTGCTTCAGCGTAAAGCGGAAAGCGATGTCCTTCTTCCGGTGCCCGCTGGAGGCATCGTGGGTATCTCGGGCGATCTCGCGCCCGTCCTCAAGCAACGCAGCCCAGCGGATCCTGGTTGCATGCTTGCCCCTCTCATAGAGGAAGATCCCTTCGTACGTCCCTGGACCGGCGATCGAGTCCGTCACGCCCCACTCTACTTCTGCAAAGGTCTCCGATACCTGCTTGGGCAGCCACTGTCCGACCACCTCGGGCGGCACGAAGTAGGCGACGTTCAGTCTGTCGAGGCGCTTGAAATGCGTGTTGAGGCGGCGTTTGAAGTTCGCCAGGTCGCGCCGCGTTTTCGGCGACCAGAGCACCTCCGCCAGGGCGCACAGCCGCGGAAAGGCCATGTACTCCACATGCGGGCCCGTAGGCATGTATTCCCCCCATACGTTGCCCTGCGCGCCGAGGACATGTTTGACCTGGTCGGGCGTCAGTTCCGGAGGGATCGGCTCGAACGCGTAAACCTTTTCCAGCGGGATGTACCGGCCGTTGGCCTTGGGCTGGCCGGGCAGCCGCGACTGATAATAGTCGAAGTAGCAGTGCGAGGTAGGTGTCATGACGACGTCATGCCCGCTCCGAGCGGCCGCCACTCCGCCGCGCGTTCCGCGCCAACTCATGACCGTGGCGTGCGGCGGCAGGCCGCCTTCCAGGATTTCGTCCCAACCGGCCAGCCGCCGGCCCTTCGAACGCAGGAACCTCTCGATCCGCTTAATGAAGTAGGATTGGAGTTCGCCCTCGTCCTTCAGCCCTTCGGCCCTGATGCGGGCTTGGCACCGGGGGCACGCCTTCCAGCGATCCTTGACGGCCTCGTCGCCACCGATGTGAATAAACCGGGACGGGAACAGGTCGAGCACCTCGCTCAGCACGTTCTCGAGGAACTCGAAGGTTTTCTCCTTGCCCGCGCAGTACAGTTCGTGGTGCACGCCCCAGCGTGTGGACACCGTGTGCGGCCCACCGGTGCAGGACAACTCCGGGTAACTCGCCAGCGCGGCCTGCGCGTGGCCGGGCATCTCGATCTCAGGGACGATCGTGACGTGGCGGCTGTCGGCGTAGGCGACGATCTCGCAGATGTCGTCCTGCGAGTAGAAGCCGCCGTACCTGCCGCCCGGCGCAGTCCGCCAGGCGCCGACCTCGGTGAGTTTCGGGTACCGGCGGATCTCGACCCGCCAGCCCTGGTCGTCTGTCAGATGCCAGTGCAAGACGTTCATCTTGTGAAGCGCCAGCAGGTCGATGTACCGCTTGACGAACTCCTTCGGCAGGACGTGCCTGGCGCTGTCCAGGACGCTGCCACGCCAGGGAAAGCGCGCGCGGTCGACGATCCGCACACATGGCATGGCCCACGTGACGCCATCGACCTTCTTCGGGCTGAAGATCGCCGGCGGCAGGAGTTGCCGGATCGTCTGGCACGCGTAAAACGCGCCGGCCGGCGTCGCCGCCTCGGCGCGAACCTTGTGCTTCTCGACCGTGAGCCGGTAGCCCTCCGCGCCCAGGGAGCCCCCAGCCCTAGCCTTGGACAGCAAGATGAGGTCCACCTGCCGATCGATGTGGTCGATGTCCCGGACCTCAACCCGATACCCTGTCGCCGGCGCGAGCGAGTCGGCCAGGTATTCGCCCGCCGCGCGGGTCGCGGCGTCCACCAGCACGGTCGTCTTCGGCGTCAGCGTAAAACGCCCCTGACGGAGGACGGCCTCCGAGAGTCCAGGGATGATCGAGATCCCCTCCGCCCGAGCCGCCAGCGTCAGAGAGCCCAACAGCATGGCGACGAAAACAGCCCGTGCCACCGTCTTTGTCATCGCCCAAGTCCTGCGGTGCAGACACACGGAACGTCACCTGGTACTCGCCCTGACACCTTTAGACTCTCGCACGGCGGTACCGTTCGATCCATTATCCGCAATCCGAGTCGCCCGTGATCATTCTTCAGCGTGGCCCAGCGACGCCAGTTTTCCCGCCCGGTCGGCCTCCAGCAGGGCCTCCAGCACGCCATCCAGGTTGCCCTGCATGACCTGGTCGAGGTTGTAGGCGGTGTAACCGATGCGGTGGTCGGTGACGCGGTTCTGGGGGAAGTTGTAGGTGCGTATCCGCTGGCTGCGGTCGCCGGAGCCGACCTTCGATTTGCGGTCGGCGGCGCGTTCGGCCCGTTTCTGCGACTCATAGAGGTCGTACACGCGGGCGGTCAGAATCCGGAGGGCCTTCTCGCGGTTGCGGCGTTGGCTCTTCTCGTCCTGCATGCTGACGGTGATGCCTGTGGGGATGTGCTTCATGCGGACGGCCGAGGAGGTCTTGTTCACGCTCTGCCCGCCGGGCCCCGAGGCACGCATCGTGTCGATCTCCAGGTCGTCTTCGCCAATCCGGATGTCGAGCGCCTCCGGTTCGGGCATGACGGCCACGGTGGCGGCGGAGGTGTGGATGCGGCCCTGGGCCTCGGTCTCCGGCACACGCTGGACCCGGTGCCCGCCGGACTCGAACCGGAGGCGCCGGAAGACGGCCTCGCCCGCCAGCGCGAAGACCACCTCCTTGAAGCCGCCGAGGTTGGTGGGGCTGGCGCTGAGGTTCTCGATCTTCCACTTGTGGGCGTCGGCGTGGCGGCAGTACATCTGGTACAGGTCACGGGCGAACAGGGCGGCCTCGTCGCCGCCGGTGCCGGCCCGGATCTCCAGGATGATCCGCGTGGCGTCGGCGCCCTCCTCGCGGTCGATGAGCCGCTCCTGGATCTCGCCGAGCAGTTGCTCCTCGATTTGGCCCTGGACCTCGATCTCGGTCCGCGCAAGCGAGGCCAGGTCCTCGTCGTCGCGTTCCGTCTCGAGCAGTTCCTCGGCCTCGCACCGGGCCTGGTGTGCCGCACGCCATTTGCGGTACGGATCGACGATGCTCATCAGCCGCCCGCGTTCGCGCATCAGCGGCGCCATCCTGGCCGGGTCGCTCGCCACGTCGGGCATCGCGACCAGGGCATCGATCTGCTGGACGCGTTTGTCAAGTTGCCCCAGCCTGGCGGCCAGCGTCTGCTGTTGCTCGGCCTTGTCCTCAACCATGGTCGCCTCCGCTCCGGACTGCTCGGCCCAAAGAGCAAGGGCGAAGGCGGCCGCGCGCACCGTCTTCGCCCCGAGCCTTGCATACCCTAATAGGCGTTGAGTGCCGTGTTCATCGCATCTTATTGTACCGGCTGCGCGGCAAACCGCAAGCGCCGATCGCTCAGCACGTCAGATGGAACGCCCCGGCCACGCGGCGGCTTTCGGCGGAGAGGGCATTATACCGCTCGACGGCAGCGCCGGTCTCCTCAATGACAACCTCGATGCCGGCCTCATCGAGCGCCCGCCGCGTCTCCTGCGGCACCTTCATCACGCCGTAGGCGCCCGTGCCGACCACCAGCACCTCCGGCCTGGCCGCCAAGACGTCCTGAAGGTCGCCGACGCCGAGCGAATGTCCCGCCTCGCGCCACCAATCCCCCCGCACGCCGTCCGGCAACAGGACCAAGTCCGCCGCATGCGCCTTCCCGTCCACAACCATCGAGCCGAAGGCGTAGGAGTCGATGTGCATGTGGCGCCCTGCCTTGCGTCAACGCTTCAGAGAGCGGTTGCGTGCGTCGGCCGCGCGACCATGATATAATACCGCCCGACCAGGCCGCATGGAAGGAACACACGGTGGCTGCCAAGCGCGAATCCAAGACGGCGCTCGCGTCCCGCGCGGCTGAGATCTGCCGCCGCCTTACGTCCGAATATCCCGACGCAGGGTGCCGGCTGAACCACTCATCGCCCTTTGAACTACTCGTCGCGACGATCCTGGCGGCCCAGTGCACCGACGACAAGGTCAACGAGGTCACGGCCGGGTTCTTCAAGCGTGCGAACACGCCGGAGCGAATCGCCCGGATGCGCCGGTCCACGCTCGAGGCCGCCTTCCGCTCCACCGGGTTCTTCCGCAACAAGGCCAGGAGCGTCCACGAGATGAGCAAGCGGCTCGTCAAAGCGTACGGCGGGCGGGTGCCGCGCAACATGGACGACCTGGTCTCGCTGCCCGGCGTGGCCCGCAAGACCGCGGGCGTGGTCCGCGCGACAGCGTTCGGCCTGCCGGCCATCATCACCGACACGCACGTCATCCGCCTCAGCCGCCGCATGGGTCTGACGAAAAACAACGTGCCCGAGAAGATCGAGCGCGACCTGATGGCCTTGCTCCCGGAGGAAACGTGGTCGGAGTTCAGCCACGCCATGCTCTTTCACGGCCGGGCCGTCTGCGACGCGAAGAAACCGCGGTGTGCCGTGTGCGTCGTTGGCCGTCTATGTCCGTCGGCCTTCGCGTTCCCGCATTTCGAAAAGCAAGGGCCCTCGCTGCTTGAGGAATCGAGGGAAAAGCCATGAAACTCAAATGGGCGTTCGCGAGCGCCACCGTCATGAACCTGGACTGGCCGGAGGAATTCAAACTCCTCAGACGGTTCAGGTGGAAGGCGGTGGAACTGTGGTTCGACAAGATCAAGGCCTGTCTGGAGAAGGGCGAGACGTGCCGGCAACTCGGCCGCCGCATGAAGGACGCCGGTATCCAGCCCATCGGCCTGGCGCCCGGCGTCGTCTGGACCGCATCGAGCGGTCGCGATCCGCGCCTCGAACGCGAGGAACTGTCGGAGCGCCTGGACGTGGCCGCCGCTCTCGGCGCCGCCACCCTCACGGTCGTCGCCCTCGGCAAACGCAAGGGGGAACTGGCGGCCGAGTATCGGCGACTGGCCGACAAACTGCGTGCCGTGGCCGAGATGGCAGCCGAGCGCGGCCTGAAGATCAACCTTGAGTTCATCGCCGGCCTGCCGGTCAACGGCACGATGGGCTCGTGCATCGAACTCGTGAAGATGGTGAACCACCCGGCCCTCGGCATGCTGCTGGACCTGTGCCACTACTACGCCAGCGCCAGCCACGTCGAGGAGTTGGGCCTTTTGCCGAAGAAGAAACTCTTTCTCGTCCACGTCGATGACGCCCGGAACCGGCCGATGGAGGTCCTCGGCAGCGAACACCGCTGTTTCCCCGGCGAGGGACGGATCGACGTGCCCGCACTCATCAAAGAGATCCGCAAGCGCGCGGCGTACAAGGGCTACTGGAGCATCGAACTCTACGATCGAGAAGTCTGGGTCATGGACCCGCACGAGATCTTCAAGAAGACGTCGGCCAGCATCCGGAAGGTCGAAAAGCAACTCGGACGGTAGAGGAGCGCCTGCCTCGCCGAACGCCACTATCTCGTGCGAAGCGTCCGAGACCCGCGTCTTAGGAAGGCCCCGTCTTTGTCCCCATCTCGGAATCGGCGATCTCGAGGGTTTCTTGGTTGACATCGTTTGTCGAGATGGGTAAAATCCGGGGTTGAAACGCTTCCGGTTGGTGCGGCTCGTGTTCTGAACGGGCGCCCGGCGGGGGTGTGGGCTGCCGAGTGGCGGTCCAACGAATCGGTTCTGAGGGACTTCCCGGCTCAGAATCCGTCGAGAACATCGCCGGGAAGAGCATAAGGGGTTGCACCAGTGGCTACCGGAAAAGTGAAGTGGTTCAATGACAGCAAGGGTTTCGGTTTCATTGAGCAGGACGGGGGTCCGGACGTGTTCGTCCACCACACCTCGATCCAGGGCGAAGGGTTCAAGAGCCTGGCCGAGGGCGATGCGGTTGAGTTCGACGTGGTCCAGGGCGAGAAGGGCCCGAAGGCCGAGAACGTCAGACGCAGCGAAGGGTAAGGCAACGCCGCAAAGAAAGCCCCCGACTCCGCGCGAGCCGGGGGCTTTTTTTTGGCCGCGCGGGCGCGAGGCGCCCGGCATTTCGGTTCTGCGTTGCCGAAACATGCCGCCTGCTCTATAAGACTTACGTCAATTTTGACCTCGCCGAAACGGGCAAATGCGCGTTTTTTTTGGCTCCGATCGTTGATTCTGGCCTGTGAGGAGCGATT
>CAZIJC010000073.1:0-19241 GCA_964539385.1 uncultured Anaerolineales bacterium
AGGCCATCGCGCCATCCTTATCTTGGTCCAGCACGTGAAATATCCGGGTTAGGGTCCCCGCAGAAACGATCGGTGCCACGGGTCCCGATACGGCCGGATCCCCCTCTGAATGGCTCAAATGCCGCACGGCACTGCCCGTCCCGATGTATCCCGACCCCTGGCACGCGCCAATTCACCCGCGACGGAGCACCAGGCCGCCAGCCCACCTCGGCGCCCTCCCGAATGGCCCATCACCCTCCGCGTAGCCGTCTGACCCGCTCAAGCGGCCGTGAATCGCTGAAGCCTGGCCGCAGAGAGTGCCGATAATGCCTTTGGATGGCCCGCAAAGGGAGCGGTGTCTGCGTCCGTTTTTTTTGGAATGGCGCGTCAATCTAGGACAAATAGGAGGGATGGGGAATGCTTACGCGACATCTTCGAGCCATTGCCCATGGGTTGATCCTCGTGTCTGCGATGCTGGCGCTGATTGCGGCTGCTTTGTGGTTCAAGACAGGCTCGTTGGAATCGCAGGCCCTGGCACGGCTGAACGCCCCCTCGACCGATTCCCCCGGCATCCCCGATTCGGGCAAACAGCGACAGGAGATGACGGACCAACTCAAGGCGCTGAACACTCGTCTCAAGGAAATCGAGGACGCCCTCCGCAACGGCACGTTCGTCATCCAGACAACCGAGCGCAAGGCTCGCGCCGAGACCGGCAGAGGAGGAAATCCGTGATGAGAAGCCTACGCCACATCGCCCGAAGCCGGGCCTTCACAATCGTCGAACTGCTGATCGTGATCGCTGTACTTGTCATCGCGGCCGCGATCGTCATTCCGAGCATCGGCTCAGCCGCCGACATGCAGGCCATCAGCGCCGCCAGGGTTCTCGCATCGGACCTGGAGGTAACGCGAAGCCTCGCCCTGACGACCCAGCAGCCACACTCGCTCGTCTTCAGCCCGGACCGGCAATCCTACAAGGTGCTGGCGAATTACAGCGGCGGGTCGTATGCATCCGCCGTCGCCATTGCGCACCCGGTTGTGGCTGGGAAGCCGTTTGAGGTGACCCTGTCCCGGCAGAACGGGATGAGTGCCGTGCGGATAGTGGGCCCGGCGTTCGGCGGCAAGACGTACGTCACCTTCAATTCCCAGGGAGAGCCGTCGTCGGGCGGCACCGTGACGGTCGAATCCGGCCAGGTGCAGATGCAGGTATCCGTCGCGGCGCTTACGGGGGCGGTGACGGCCGCGCGTGTTTCGGGTTGACGGGGCCGAAAGGGGGCTTGCCGTGAGGCAATTGCCGATCGGTCTGGACGTGGGGACGACGACCGTCCGGATGCTGCAACTGAGCGGCAGCGAGCGGGATCTGCGCGTCCTTGACGCCGCCAAGTTCGTCATCCCGCTGGAAGTCAAGGGCGATGCGTCGCGGCGCCGCACGTTTATCATCGAAGGCGTCCGTCGCCTTATGAAGGAACGCCGGTTCCGCGGACGCGAGGTCGTAATGGCGCTGGCGGCCGGGGAACTGGCCGTCCGGAACATCCGCATGCCGAGAATGCCGCAAAAGGAACTCCTGACGGCCGTCAACTGGGAAGCCCAGAACAAGTTCCCGTTCGATACAGCCACTGCGCTGATTCAGTACCTGAAGGTCGGGGAAGTGCGACACGGAGACCGGGTCCTGGAGGAGATCATCCTCTTTGTCACTCCTCGCGTCGAAGTGGATGAGAAGATTCAGTTGGCCTGTGAGGCGGGGGTGAACCTTGTGAGCCTGGATGCCGAGCCGTGCACCGTGTTCCGCGGCTTCGAGCGGTTTCTGCGTCGCCGCGACGACGAAGACATCGTGCGGGCCTTCTCGGACATCGGAGCGGAAACGAAGGTGGTCATCGCACGCGGGCGAGACATCGTTTTCGTGAAGACCATACCGATAGGCGGGTCGGTATTCAACCGCTCGGTGGCGGACCGTCTGGAGTTGGCCCCTTCCGAGGCCGAGGCCCTCCGGCGGCGAATCGCCTGGCGCCGCTCGCGCGAGGACGATGAGGGCCAGGAAACCGACCGGGCCGCCCGCGCGGTGGCAGACGCCATCCGACCGCATCTGGAAGACCTGGCCGATGAGATCGACCTGTGCCTTCGCTACTACAGTGTCACGTTTCGCGGGCCGTGTCCCGGGTCGATCCTGTTCACGGGCGGCGAAGCGCACGACCCGAGCATTCCGGCGACGCTCGGCGACCGGCTCGGGATGGAGATCGAGATCGGCGATCCATTCCGCGGTGTCCGGACCGATCACCTGGAGCCGATCCTGGACCGGCGAGGCATCCGGGCCGAATGGGCCACGGTGTTCGGCCTCAGCCTGAAAGGGTTCCACCTGGCGGCCCAGTTTACGGCGGGTTACGCGGCCTGAGAGGGAGGGGGCGAACGGTGCACGAACTGGAATTCTTGCCGGAAGATTACCTTCGGGCGCGGTTCCAGCGTCGGATTGGTTTCGTTCGTTCCTGGCTGCTGCTGGCCATCGGCCTGGCGATGGTCCTGTGGAGTTTCCAGATGGGCGCCTGGGTCCGGAACGCACGGGCCGAACTGGCGGCGCTTCGCGGCGCGGGTTCAGCAGTGGACGCGGACGTGAAGAAGGTCCGCAACCTCAGGACTGAGGCCCGGTCCTACAATCAGCGGCTGGACCTGCTGCGGAACCTGAGACCCAGGATCGCCGTGACCGACGTCGTCGCCGAGATGGTCCGCCTCTTGCCGCAGAGCATCATGTTGGACAGCTTCGACCTGGACTATCCGACGGAGGCAGAGACCGAGCGGGCGACGCTTCGCTTGCGCGGCTGGGCCCCGAATGAGACAACCGTGAACCACGCGGTGGGCAACCTGGATGCATCGCCGCGCTTCGAGCACACCATTCTCGTGGAGTCGAAACTGCTCTCGGGCGAGACCCATGGGAGGCGGTCATTCCTCATCGAAGCGAAGGCCATTCCGGCGCCCCCGGCCGAGGAGAGATAAACGTGGCGGCACGTACGAGCGTACGCAAACGTTGGGCCGTAGACCGACAGCAACTCCTCATCCTGCTGGTGGCCGCTGTCATGATGACCAGTTTTGTCCTCCTGGTGTGCTGGCCGAAGGAACGCGAACTGACGGCCGTTGACCGGGCGCTGGAGCACGAAGGCGACCTGGTCAGCCGCAAAGTGCTCGCCAGCAACGAGGGTGTGTACATTTCGGCGCGGATCCCGAGCCTCCGTATGGCCCAGGGGGTGTTCTGCCGTCACCTGCCACCGGAGCCGCGCGTGGCCGAGTTCCTTGAAGCGGTGGCCGAGGGGGTGGCGGCTGAGGCGAACGTGGCCCACGAAATCAAGCGGGCCGAGACCCCGCCGTCGGGACTGTCAGGGCCGGCGCCCGCGGTTGCCCTTCGGCTGCGGCTCACGGGGCCTTTTGAAGATGTTTATCGGTGCCTGGCGGCGGTCGAAGGTCTCGAACGGCTGAACCGTTTCCGACGGGTGCGCTGCGTGAGATCCGGAAGCCCCGGGTGGGTCGTCGCTGAAGCCGAAATCCTGGTCTTCTACCTTCCTGCGCCCGATCAGCACACGGCGCCGGGCAAGCCGAGCAACAACGGCCGAGCAACCCTGAAGCGGGCACACACATAGGCGACTGAGAAACCATGATCCCCTTGGCAAAATTCTGGGCCGGCGACACCTGGATTCATGCCTGGCTGGCCGGTCGTGCGCGCGGCCGGTGGGCTACCGTGCGCGGGCGGTGGATTCGGGCTGTGCTGACGGCGGCCCTTCTGGTCACCGGCCTGAGCGCCTGGGCGTTGGCCATCATTCAACCATGGACGACGAAGGCGACGGACCACCGCGTCTTCGCGGCGTCGGCCGGGGTGACGCCCGAGAGGGTCCGGTCGGCCGCCGTCGACCTCGAGGAACTCCTCGGTGAGCGTGTCGTTCCCGTTTCCGGGCCGCTTCGACGGAACCCGTTCGACCACGCCGGGTCCGCCGGCGAAGGGGCGGCCGCTTCTGATTCCACGTCTCCGGCGCCGCGCCCGGCGAGTGTGGCCGACCTGGCGGCCGAGGAGCCGACGCCACAGGAGATCCTGGAGAAGGTCAAGGGGCTCAGGCTCGAGGTAATCCTCATCACGCCCGAGGGGCAGCGATGGGCCGTTATCAATGGCGAAAACTACCGAGAGGGGAATGAAGTGGCCGGGTTCCGGATCGTTGAGATCCAGCAAGGCCGAACCCGGCTGCAACGGGGAGGTGTCACATGCCTGCTGCGCATGGACTGAGAAGGAGCATCGTCATGGGGAGGGAGACAACCCTCAAACGAAGCGGGTGGCGCACGAAACGCCTGGCCGCTACCCTCGCGCTGGCGTGCCTGGTGCTCGCCACCCGCGCGGCGCTGAGCGCCGAACCGAGCGCGCCCGCCGGGAAGACCACGGAGAAAGCGGCGCCAGACGCGCCGCCCGTCGTCGGCGATGCCAAGGCAACCACGCCTGACGCCGACACGTCCAAACCGGCGGCCGGTGGCATAAGGAGCACGGCGCCGGCGGCCGACGGAAAAATCGAACTCCACATCAAGGACGACGACCTTACCAACGTCCTCGAACTCCTGTCCCAGCAATACCAACTCAACATCGTTGCCAGCAAGGGAGCCACGGGCAAGGTGTCGGCCGACCTGTATGACGTGACGGTCGAAGGCGCCCTCGACGCCATCTGCCGGGCCACCGCCTTGGAGTGGGTGAAGGAAGGGAACTGCATCTACGTTCAAACGGCCGAAGAACTCGCGGCAATCAAGGCGGCCGACTCGCGGCTGACCACCGAGGTCTTCCATCTAAACTACCTGACGAGCGACGAGGCCCTAATCGTGATCACGCCGGCCCTCTCGGTCAAGGCGACGACGGCGGTCACGACGGCCGCCGAGACCGGTATCCCGTCCGGCGTCGACGAGGCCGGCGGCGACAATTACGCCATGCCGGACACACTGGTCATCCGCGACTTTCCCGAGAACCTCGGGCAGGTACGCCAAATCCTCGAGAAGATGGACAAGCGTCCCCGCCAGGTCCTCGTCGAAGCCACCATCCTCCAGGTCACCCTCGATGATGACACCAGCTTGGGCATCAACTTCAACGCCCTGGCCGGCGTCGATTTCCGCGACATCGCCGCCCCTGAACCGACGACACCGGGGGCAACCATCCAGGCGAACGCGGCAGCCACCGCCAAGGCGCATTCCAACCCCTGGGGCACGGCTTACACGACCGGCTTCGCCACGCCCGGCACCGGCTTGAACATCGGCGTCATCACCAACAACGTCTCGTTCTTCATCCACGCCCTGGAGGAGGTCACCGACACGATTGTTTTGTCGAACCCCAAGGTCCTGACGCTGAACAAGCAGCCCGCCGAGGTCATCGTGGGCCAGGAAATCGGCTACATCACCACCATCATGAGCGACACGACGGCTGTCGAGTCTGTGGAGTTCCTCGAAGTCGGGACCCAGTTGCGGTTCCGCCCGTTCATCAGCGATCATGGGTACGTCCGCCTGGAGGTCCACCCGGAGGTCTCCACCGGGGTCATCAACCCCATCACACAAGTGCCCGACAAGACCACCACCGAAGTCACGTGCAACATCATGGTCAAGGACGGTGAGACGGTCGTCATCGGCGGCCTGTTCGACGAGACCGCCAGCATCGCTCAGAACCAGGTTCCCGGACTCGGCAACCTTCCCGGCCTCGGGTGGTTGTTCCGCAGCAAGGCCGACAACACGCTGCGCCACGAAATCATCGTCCTCCTGACGCCCCACATCATTGAGGACAACGAACTCAATGCCATCGGCAAGACCGTCATCGCCGACGCCAAGCGGCTATGCCTCGGCCTCCGCGAGGGGTTCAGTTTCTTCACGCGCGAATGCATTACCGTCAACTACGTGCAAAAGGCCGATCAGGCCTGGAAACGTTACGAGAAAACACGTAGCCCCAAAGACCTCGACGACGCCTGGTGGAACGTCTCACTGGCCTGCAACGTGGCCCCGAACAACCTCAAGGCCCTCCGCCTGAAGGATAGAGTGCTCACGGCCAGGACCGGCAAGCCGCACACGCCGCCCAACCTCACCATCTGGGACACCATCCAGGCTCGCCTCCTGGCCATGGACGAGGCCAAAGGGGTGGGCTCACCCACCAAGACAAAGGGCACTCCTGCCGCCAGGCAGGAGGCCACGCCGAAGAACAAGGCACGTCCCAGGGGCAAGGTCCGCCAGAAAAAGGAGGCCGACCGTGCGAACTAAACGAGTCATTCTGTATGCCGCCGTCGCAGGCGTGTTTCTGGCCGCCGGATGCGGGCAGACGCATATCGAGAAGAAGCGCGAGGAGGCCCGCCAGCGCTGGGGCGAGTCTCGGGCCAAGATGATGGTCAAACTCGCCGAAGGCTGCTTCAAACGCGGCGACCTCGTCCGCGCACGCAAGCACGTCGAAGATATCCTCAACGCCAATATCCCATATGCCCCCGGCTACGCGCTGGCGGCCCGTCTGGCGGCCGAGATGAAGGAGTTGGATAAGGCCCACGACTACGCCGAGACCGCCAAAGCCATTGATCCCGAATCCGCCGAGGCCCGATACGTGCTCGGCACGATCGAACAAACGCTCGGGCACGAGACGAAAGCCCTGGTCGAGTTCACCAAGGCGGTGGAACTGAACGGCGACGTCGCCGGGTATGCCCTGGCCGAGGCCGAAATGCTCGTCGCGGCGGACCAGGCTCAAGCCGCCGCCGGGCGCCTCGCCGAGGCTGCCGAGCGGATGCCGGGCAGGGCCGATGTGCACGCCGCACTCGGCGACGTCCTTTCACTGCTCGGCCGGCACCAGGAGGCGGCCGGTGCCTATCGGATCGCGCTGCAGGTGGACCCCGAGCAGCCCAGATCGAGAGAGCGGTTGGCGACGGCCCTGTTCTATTCCGGCGCCTATGACGAGGCCGAGCCGATCCTGGCTGAACTGGCGAAGTCGGAGCCGGACTTCGCCGCCGCTTGGATACACCAGATGCGGGCGGACTGTCTGCTGGTCCTCGGCCGGACCGACGAGGCCCGGACCCTCTATGAGGCGCAGGCACGGCGAGCCTCGGCGACATCCCGGCCGCTGGTTGCACTCGCCAAGTGCGACATCTTCCAGAACCGTCTCCCGTCGGCCGGGAAGTTCCTCGATGCAGCCCTGGCAAGCCACCCGCAGGACACCGAGGCCAACGCCCTTATGGGCTACATCCTCGTGGCCCAAGGGAGGCCGGGCGAGGCCGTCTCGCACCTGAAACTGGCGCTGAAGGACCCGAAGTGTGACGGCCGGGAAACCGTGGAGTGGCTCCTCGCACGCGCCGAGGGAAAGCCGCTCCCTCCACCGCCCAAGGCACAGGCACAGCCGTCGGCCGCGCGGCCGCAAGACACCAGGCAGAACGACGGGCTCTACGTCTTGGCCAGACCTGCGAACTCGTCGTAGCAGAGACGTCGGCGGTCGCCGTTCCGGATGGGCGGACGGTCTGGAGGTTGTGGGTCGTGATTGAGTTGAGACGTGTGGCCGCCGTTATCCTGTTGTTCCTGGGGGTCGGGGTGGGGCTCCACCTGCTCATGGACCCGCTGCGCGACGCCGGACAGCCCGCCGCGGCCAAGGCGATGACCCTCGGGGCGGGGCTGGCACTCTCGGTGCTCGGCATCATCGGCGGATTCCTGATCGCACGCATTCCCAAGGAGCGGATCGACGGCGTCACGGAGTACCTCCAGGACATGGCCCGGCGCGGGACGGTCGGCATGGTCGTCAGCGAAGCCGACGCCGACGCGCTCGGCCGACTCGGCCACGCCATCAATCGCTACCTCGTCTCCGTCAAGGACGAGGTGGAACAGTCGCACATGGCCGCCAAGGAGCGGCAGATTCAGTTGAAGGTCCTCGAGGCCGAGAAGCGACACGTGGAGGCCGTCATCCATGCCATCAGCGACGGCGTGCTCGTCATGGACGCCTTCGGGGACCTGGTTCTAACGAACGAGGCGGCCGAGAGGATCTTCGGTTTCACGTTCGACGCATCCTCCCGCAAGCCCGTCGAGGAGACCATCCACGACAAGCCGTTCCTCGAACTGCTGCACGAGATGCACGAAACCGGCCTCATCGTGCCGCACAGGACCGTCGAGTGGATTCAAGGATCGGGCGAGAACACGCGGACCTGGCGTGTCATCCTGAACACCGTCGTCGAGGGACGCAAGCACGACCGGGTCAGCGGCGTGGTGGCCGTTCTGCACGACGTGACGAAGGAGAAGGAAATCGCCCGCATGAAGAGCGATTTTGTCTCAAACGTCTCCCATGAACTGAAGGCGCCGCTCTCAAGCATCAAGGCCTATGTCGAGATGCTCCTGGACGGCGAGGCGACAGACGAGGCCGAGGCCAGGGAGTACCTGGGCGTGATTGCCGGCGAAACCGACCGGCTCGGGCGGCTCATCAAGAACATGCTGAACCTCAGCCGCCTCGAATCCGGCCTCATCCCCGCCAACAAGACGGACCTGGTCGTGACCGAGATCCTGCGCGATGTCGGCGACGTCATGACGTCACAGGCCGCCAAGAAGAACATCAGGCTCCTGGTGGACCTGGCGCCGGTCTTCTTTCACGTCCACGCCGACCGCGACCTGCTCTACCAGACCGTGCTCAACGTCGTCTCCAACGCCGTCAAGTACACGCCGGAAGGGGGGCAGGTGTCCGTCTCCACCTACCTCGAGGACGGCTCGGTGGTGGTGGACGTGGCGGATACCGGCTACGGCATTCCGCCGGAGGACCTCGACCGGGTCTTCGAGAAGTTCTATCGTTCGCGGCACTCAGCCGGGGGAGCCAGCGGTACCGGTCTCGGACTGCCGCTCGTGAAGCACGTGGTCGAAACGATTCACGGGGGACGAGTCGCCCTGAAAAGCCAGGTTGGCAAGGGATCCGTGTTCCGAATCTACTTGCCCGCCGTTCGCTAGCCGTGCGGCGAGGGGAGGACGAGCATGACGCGCAAGGTACTCGTGGCCGACGACGAAGCCTATATCACGAACGTGGTGGCCAGGAAACTCCAGAACGCCGGATTTGAGGTCATCGTGGCGATGGACGGCCAGGAAGCATACGAACGGGCCATGAATGAGCGGCCCGACTTCCTCATCACCGATCTCCAGATGCCCCGGATGAGCGGTCTGGAACTGTGCGCGCGGCTGACGGCCGAACTGCCGGAACCCATCCCCACCATCCTCCTGACGGCCAAGGGCTTTGAGATCGACCGGAGCAAGATCGGCAGCCTGCCTATCCTGCGCGTGATGACCAAGCCGTTCAGCCCCCGGAAACTCCTCACCAACGTCCGGGAGGCGCTCGGGGCCTGCACCGCATCTTAGGGCAAGCCATGGCGGCATCTCCGACAACCTGTTCGCCGGCGGCGCTTGAGGCTCCGGATGGGCTCGCCAGCCAGATCCGCGAGCACGCCGGCGTGGCCGTTGCTTTCTACCATCCCAACGGCACGCCGACCGACGAGGCATCGGGGCAAGGCGATACCTCCGACGCCGGCGCCGCCCCGTCCGAGACCCTGATGCGCCTCGTGCGCGAAGCGGCCGAGACGCAAGAGGATCACCTCGCGGTCGGCCCCGATGGTCTGGCGGCCGCATGGCCGATCTGCCTTCGCGGGCGGCCGAGACTCATCGGGGCGGCCGAACTGCCGCTCTCAGGGGAGGCCGAACTGCCTCTGGCCCGACGTCTTCTGGCGGCTGTGGGGGTGGCCGTCCGTGCGCACCTCGTCGGGGCCGACGCCGAGTCCCAGTGCGATTCGCTCTCCGAGGCGCTCAGCCAGAGTTTCGAGGAGATCACGCTGCTCCACAACGTCGGCGAAGCGCTCCGTGTGACACGCCCCGTCACGGGCCTGCTGAAGTACGTGTGCGCGGAACTTCGCGCCACGACCGGGGCGGAGGCGACCGTCGCTTATCTGCCGGGGGGCGACGGCGCCGCGCCCGAGACCGTGATCTGCGGCCGGCTCCCGCTGCTTGCTTCGGACCTGCCGACGCTTTTGGGCGAGTTGCTGGATAGCCTCGACACCCACGGGAACATTCTCATCAACAATCACTGCCGGCAGGACCCGTCGCTGGCCCGGTTCTCGATGGCGCTGGAGCAACTGGTCATGGTCCCGGTGGCGCTGGGCGAGCGGGCCCACGGCGCCCTTGCGGCATTCAACCGCTCCGGCGAGGAGTTCGGCAGCCCCGACGTTAAACTCTTCCGGTCCAGCGCCAACGCCAGCGCCGTCCTCATCGAGAACCGTCGCCTGTACAGCGAACTCCAGCAGATGATGCTGAGCCTCGTCCGGGCGCTGGTGTCGAGCGTCGATGCCAAAGACCCGTACACGTGCGGGCACAGCGAGCGGGTGGCGATCACGTGCCGCGAGATCACGGGCCAACTGGCGCTCGGCGACGAGCAGGCCGAGCAGGCGTACATGGCCGGACTGCTCCACGACATCGGCAAGATCGGCACACCGGAAGCCATCCTGCGCAAGGAGGGACTCCTTCTGCCCGAAGAACGCCGCATCATGCAGCGCCATCCCCAGGTCGGCGGGCGCATCCTGAGCGGCATCAGAAAACTGGAACCCATCCGCGAAGCCGTCATCCATCATCACGAACGTGTGGACGGCAACGGCTATCCCGCGGGGCTGAAGGGCGAGGCGATCCCCCTGCTCGCCCGGATCCTCGCCCTGGCAGACGCCTTCGACGCGATGACCAGCAACCGGCCGTACCGGCCGATATTGCCGCTTGAACATGCCATCCGTGAGATCCGGCGCAACAGAGGAACGCAGTTCGACGTGGCCGTGGCCGAGGCGTTCTTCCGACTCGACCTCGACCGGCTGATGCAGCAGTTTGACCAGGAAGCGGCAACGCCCTGTGTCACGGGCATATAGGCGAGGTCCACGATGCCGATAACCGCCGATGCGTACGGCAGCATGATGGTGCTTTCGGTAGAGCCGGCCCTGACACGAGCCGAGGAGAAACAGTTCCGTCAAGCCGCCTCGGAGCAAATCCGGTCCGGCGGGCGGTGGTTCATCCTCAACCTGTCACGGGCCGGCTACTTCGACAGCCAGGGACTGGAAGCACTCGTCTGGTTCCAGGAACAGGCCGAGGCTGTCCAGGGCGTCGTCAAGGTGGCGGGGTTGAAGGGCCTCGGGCGAAGGACCTTTGAGATCGTCCGGTTCGACAAGAAGTTCGAGGTCTTCGATAACGTTCACGACGCTGTCAAGAGTTTTCACTAGGACAGGCAATGGCCACAGCAACCAAACACCGCCCCCGGCTGGGCGATCTGTTGACGGCCCGCGACGTCATCACGCCACAGCAACTGACCCATGCGCTCGAGGTTCAGCAAGACGGCCAGCAGGATCGACTCCTCGGCGAGATCCTCATGGACCTTGGCTACGCCACCCAGCAGCAGGTCCTGTCGGCCGTGGCGCAAGCGTGGGGCGTGCCGTTCGCCCGGCTCACGCCGCAACTCGTTGACCCGGCTGTCCGTAGTTCTCTGCCGGCGGCGTTCATCCAGAAGCACGGTGTCCTCCCGCTCTTTCGCGTCCGCGATGTGCTGACCGCGGCCGTCTCCGAACCGTCAAACATCTTCCTGGTCGATGAGATTGCCCACGCGGCCGGGCTGAGTGTCCAGGTGGTGGCGGCGACGGCCGACAACATCTACCAGATGCTCGACGAGACCCGCGCCGACGCGAAGGACCCGTCCGAACTCCTCGACGACGGGGGCGCCGAACTGCCGATCTCGGCCGACCTGCTCCTGCCGGACAACTACGAGTCGGTCTACGGCACATGGCCACCCGAGAAGGTTGCCAGCCTGTTGATCCGGGAGGCCGTCCGCTCTCGCGCCAGCGCCATCCACCTGGAGCCCGATGAGAAGGTGCTGCGGATACGGTTCCGCATCGACGGCCTGCTCCACGTTGTGATGCGTCCGCCCGCGCGGCTGGCGGCCGGACTCGCCGCCGCCTTCGATGAGATGACGGGGACCTCCGGCAAGGCATCGCCGGCCCAGGGCTTCCGCCGAAGTGCTCGACTTCTCGTCCAGGGCCGCGGTGTTCAGATTCGGGCGGCCAGCCTGAGCGGGGCAGCAGGGCCTCGGACCGTGGTGCGCCTGGTGCGCGACGATGAGGCACAGAAACCGCTCGAAAAACTCGGCTGCGACGTCGAGTTGCTCGCGGCATACCGCCAACTCCTGGCCGAAGGGCACGGTCTGGTCGTCGTTGCCGGCCCACGCGAAAGCGGCCTCACCACCACACTCTACAGTACCCTCAATGCCCTGGACCCGGCCCGCCTGAATGTCTGCACCCTCGAATCGTGCGTGCACTTCAGTCTGCCGGGTATCAACCAGTTCTCGCCGGCAACCTGCGGCGCCGCAGACGCATCGGACATCCTCTCGCGGCTGCTTCTCCAGCAACCGGACGTCCTGATGCTTGACGGCATGATGGATGCCGGCGTAGCGCCCGCTGCCACAGAAACGGCCCTCGATGGACGCCTGGTCCTCGTCCAGGTCCGAGCCAGAGACGCCGCCGATGCCATCGCGAGGCTGGCGGCCGAGGTGCCTGCCGAACCGCTGGCGTCGGCTCTGCGCGGCGTGCTGACGCAGCGCCTCGTGCGGACGGTCTGCCTCCACTGCCGCACGCCGTACGATCCGCCGGCTTCGCTGCGCCGCCGCGCCACCCAGACGTTGGGCTCGGTGGCCGAGTACGTCAAAGGCCGAGGCTGCGCCAGTTGCGGGCAGACGGGCTTCCTCGGACAGATCGGCCTGTTCGAACTGACGCCCGTGGACGCCGCACTCGCCGACCTGATCCGAGCGGAGGGTGACCTTCAGACCATACGCAACGTGATCCGTTCTGCCGGGCGGCCCTCGATCTGGCTCGACGCCGGCAACAAGATCCGGGCCGGCATCACCTCGGTCGAGAAAGTCATGGATGTCCTGGCGGGGTACCCCGGCGGGGCGCCGGGCGATGCGGACCAAAAAGAACGAGCCGACGAAGCGGCTCTCCAACAACCTGCATGATGATCTTCCCGGCCACCTTTACCTTGACGGCCGGCCCAACTTCTTCTCCATCTCCTTCATTCTGTCCCTGAGACCTTTGCCGTCCTTCTCGCGCTTGTCCCTGGGGATGGCGTCGTGAAGGGCCTTGTAAACCCTGTAGGCGCTGCGGAAATCGCCGCATTTGTCGTACGCTTTGGCCACCTTTTCCCCGAGTTTCCTGTCGCCATAGCGGTCCTTGACGCTCTTGGCCTCGAACAGGCTTCGGTAGAGCATGAGGGATCTCTTGGGGTCTTTGATCTTGTCGCACAGTTCCGCCATCTTCTCGGTCATAACGGTGTTCTTGACACGCTCATTCTCCGGGATTTCGCTGTAGAGTTTCGAGTAGATGCCGAACGCGGCACGCCATTCGGCGCACCGCTCGTACAGGCTGGCGATCTTCTCCATGTTCGCCCGGTGCTTGCCCTCGATGCGGGCCGTCACGGCGTCGATACGTGCCTTCAGCGCCTCCGGAGCCTTTTCGCGGTCGCGTTGGAGAGCCTTGACGGACTTCAGCAGCGGATGCAGTTTGGCGTCGCACGCCTGGCGTTGCTTGGCGCACGAGAGCATGATAGCCTTGTATTGGCGGAGTTCTTTTGCATTCTCGCCTTTGGCAAGTCTCTCGGCGGCCTTGCTCGGATCCTTGAGGCCTGCGTTCGCCTTCTGCTGGGCCTGCGCGATCCTTATCGAGAGGTTGAGTTCCTGCTCCAGGAGCGACATCATCCGGCTCTCGATCGACTCGATCTGCTTCATGACGCGGGCCGTCAGTTCCGCTTCCGCCTCGCCCTGCGGCTGCTCGGCGGTCAGCCGGCCAGGCAGCGTCGAGAGAACCGCCAAGCCCAGTGCCAGACTAAGGAGCAGTTTCGCACACCGCACTCGCATAGCCCGCCCCACTTATCGGCCCCCCTTGTCCGGCCGTCTATTGGGGATTATACACCATTTAAGCCCGCTCGGCAACCGGCTTGCCGGGCGCCGGCGCGCGTCTAGCCTTCGATCGACGTGACGCGCACGCTCAGGTATCCCTGGCGGTGGCCGGTGTGGGTCCGCGAGTTCTTACGTCGGCGGACCTTCACGACCTCCAGTTTCGGGCCCTTTGCCGGGCCGAGGATCTCGGCCGTCACTTTCGCCCCGTCCACGAGGGGTTTGCCCACCCGGACGCCCTTTTCATCGGCCAGAAGCAGCACCCGTTCGAACGTCAAGGCACCGCCCACCTCGGCGGGGCGCAAATCGACCTCGAGCGTCTGACCCTCTTCAACCCGCAGTTGCGCGCCGCTGTCTTCGATAATGGCATACATACCACTCTCCGCTCACCCAGGTTATACGACAAGACCGGGGAGTGTAGCGAGCCGTTACCCGGAAATCAACCCTTTATCTCCTTCTGCCGCCGGATCAGACGGTTGCGGCACCGCCCTATTCACGCCGCGCACCTGTCATCCCGAGCGAGTCGCGGCGCGCCGGGACGAGGGGAAACGGGTCTCGGCAGCCGTCGCGCCGTCCCGATTTGCCCCGCCAGGCCCCGACCCATTCCATTTGCTCCATAAGACTTACGTCAATTTTCCGTTCGCCGAAACCCCCAAATGCGCGCTTTTTTTGGCGCCGAACCCCGTTTCTGGCTCGTGAGGGGCGTTTTGGGCTCCCGATGTTAAGATAGGTAAGGCAAAACGCGCTGTTTTGTGATCGGTTTTTGCGGTTTTGGTGTCCGTTTTGTTCCGTTTTTGTTCGGTTTTGTTCCGTTTTTGAGGGGTTTTTGAGGGGGCAAAATCGACGTAAGTCACTATGCCAAAATGGCAGCCGGCGCGCGCGGCCCCAAAGAGGCCGAAAAGTTGTTAGAACTCTAACAAAATCCGGCCGGGGCGAAAATTTAGTTAGAGTTCTAACAAAATTGGGCGAGCGGGACCGGCAAGGGGCAACAGCCCTTGTAGCCGCGACCCGAAGGGGAGCGGGGGCCGTTGCAGGACGGTGGCTCGCCCAACCAATTCCGAATGACAAATGCCAAATGCCAAATGCGAACGGCAAACGGGCAAACGGCCCGTTCCGAGCCGCGACCGCAAGGGAGCGGGTGCATTGCGGATTGCGGATTGCGGATTGAACGACAACGTGGCCTCACGCAAAGCCGCCAAGGCGTAAAGAACGGCGGTTACTTGCTAACGGCAACGGCCTGGAACCTGCCAGGCCCGTTCACGGGCCTTGACCCAAAGGGTGTAGGCCAGGGCCTTTGGCCCTGATCAAGGGGCACTACGGCGATAGAATCCATCCTCATAAACCAACAACGAGGTCGCTTCAGCGGGCTTCTCCTCGCGGTCTTCAGCCGCCGAGGCGGAGAGAAAGCCCGCTGAAGCGGGCTGGGATGGAGAGCGGGGGGGGGAGCGGCCGGCCGTCACGACCCGGCCCAAAGGGCCGGGCCTATACCCGCTTCGTGGGACGAAGGCCCGTAAACGGGCCTCATAAGCCTTTACGGCCGGGGATCGCGGAGTTGAGGGGTGGCGGTTCGCCATAACGCTTTACGTACTCCGCAATGCAGTTCACCTCTTCCGCGGACATTTTTCTCCTGGGCTTCTCTCGCCACGAGAAGAACACGGTCTCGACGCCCAGGCTTGCGCGCCGGTTGAGCTTGTACAGCAAGTTCGCCTCGTGATGGACCCCCGGCTTCACCAGACATCGAAGAAACTCCCGTGCCCTCGTGTTCAGGTTTGTGCTCTTGCCGTAGACGAGTACTCGCTCGGGGTCTGTTCCCTTCATTCTAGGAATGCCCCTTGGCCAACGGCTCTTGGGCGCAAGCACTTGGTAAATCCCCGGCTTTTCGGGAACATCCTTGCACTGCCTGCTCAGGAAGCCGTACCGGAGTCTTCCCCCTGCCCCTGTTGCAAGGTCGGGCTTGGAACCCCTAACAGAGAGTTCGCACTGCCTTTCCCAGTTCATCATATACCTCCTTTGATATCTGGCGTAAGAATCTACTCCTACCCAGTGAGGAGCCTAGTGGCGCGTGGCATGGTCATCCCGCAGGGCGACCATGTTCCAACCTTCCCCCCCGCGCTGCGGCTCCAGCGGCGGCGTTTGACCCGCTTCGCGGGGAGCAAGGCCCGCAGGCGGGCCTCATAAGGTCGCGGCCGCGGTTCGCGCCAGTCTGCCCTGGTTCGCCACTCGCTGATTTCCCGCGTCCGGTCTCAGGTCCTGCGCTTGCGCACCACCAGCGCTGCGAGCCCTACGGCCAGCAGCGCGAGCGTGGCGGGTTCGGGCGGGTATATCAACACGCCGGGGTTATTGGCCTGAATCTGCGGGATGTGGATGTCGTAGGCCTCTTGATTGAGCGGGTTGCCTAGTAGATCCACGGCTACCAGGTTGAACAACGTGGTTAGAGCCGAGATGTCGCTGATGTCGTTGTTCGTCAAGTTCACCCACTCTAGGTTAGACAATGTTGCTAGAGCCGAGATGTCGTTGACGTGGTTGTTGTGCAGGAAGAGTATCTCTAGTTGCTCCTTGCCTGCAAGCGCAGAAACATCGCTGATTTGGTTGTCGTACGCCCACAAGTATATGAGCTCCGTCATCCAGGTAACGGACGAGATGTCGGCTATCTGGCAGTCGAAGATATACAACCCTCGCATCTCCGTCAGGCCAGCAATGTGCGAAATGTCGGCGATAGGATTTCGCGAGACTTCTAGGTACTGCATGTCGGCCAGTCCAGACAGGGGAGCCAGAGATGTGACTTGGTTCCGAGTGGTGTTAAGGTGCCTCAGACTTGTCAGTCCCGCAAGGACGGTGAGGTCTCCGAGTTCGTTGTTGCCAATGCTCAACCATTCAAGATTTGACAGCCCGGCAATGACGGAGAAATCGCGAGCCTGCACCGACCCAATGGCAAGTTCCTTCAGATTGGAGAGCGCGCCAATAGGTGATATGTCGCCGACGGGGTTCGCGGCTAGCGTTAGATGAGTCAGATTGGTGAGCCCGGACACGGCGTGAACATCACTGATATCGTTGCCCTCCAGCAACAGCGTCCGAAGCCCGCTCAGGCCTGCGAGAGGCGAGATGTCCTCGATTTTGTTGTAGTACAAGACAAGGCTCGTCAGGTTTCCCAGTCCCTGAAGCGGGGAAACATCGGTGAACGTGTTGTTGACGAGGTAGACGCTCTTGAGGTTCACGCCAAATTCCAGGCCGCTTAGGTTCGTTATGCCCTTGTTGTTAGCATCAACGCTGGTCAAGAAGAGCATGTCGGCGTCTGTAATTGGCGCTGGCGGGGGGATTCCGAGTTCATCGCGCACCTCGGCCTCCAGGTTGGGGTCAGGGAAGATAACGTTGATCGCTGCGGCGCTGGACGCCCAACCCACGGTCCATAGAAGCAACACCATGAAAGTAACCCATTTCCTGTCCATCGTGATTCCCCTTCCCATGCCATGCGGTCCCGAAGAAAATGGGCGACTTCCGAAGGGCCGCTCCCTCCGGAAATCGCCCATAACCAACAGTCGCAGATTGTATGTACGCACAACGGGCCGCGCCGTTCGCCCCTCCGTGGCCGTATGGCCCATCGGGCAGGCCGAACGTCTTGACCCGTCTATCCCTGCGCCCGGCCCCGCAGCCGGGTCCGTCATTCCTGTACCAATGCAAAAAGGGCCGCGCCCGCTTCACACGCAGGCCCGACCCCGGGAACTCGCCACACAACCCCCCACCACACTCCCAACAGTATACCTCACAAATCGGGAAAGGCAAATCAAAAACATTGCGGAATGCGGAACAAACGGCAACGGCAACGGTGAGACCCGTTCGAATGCGAAATGCGGAACGCGGAACAAACAGCCACGGCAACGGCGAGACCCTTCGACTCGCTGCGCTCGCTCAGGGTGACAGCGCGGCAAGCGGGCAACGGCCCTTTTAGCCGCGACACCGAAGCGGAGATTGCGCCACGGCCCCCCTACCCACTTGAACCACGCACCCATTCACGGTACAGTCCTGTCCCTACCGTGAAGGCATGGGGAGCGGCCATGGCAACCGTACCGGATGCGAGCGGCAGGTTCGGCCCGTACGGCGGGCGATACGTCCCTGAGACGTTGATGGCCGCACTCGAACAGTTGACGCGCGCGTACCTGGAGGCGCGCGAGGACACCGAGTTTCAGGACGAACTCGATTATCTCCTGAAACAGTACGTCGGCCGGCCGACACCGCTCTACTTCGCCCGCCGCCTGACCAAGGCCTGGGGCGGGGCGCGCGTGTACCTGAAGCGCGAAGACCTCGCCCACACCGGCGCGCACAAGATCAACAACACGGTGGGCCAGGCCCTGCTGACCGTCCGCATGGGCAAGACCCGCATGATCGCCGAGACGGGCGCCGGCCAGCACGGCGTCGCCACCGCCACCGGGGCCGCACTGATGGGGCTGGAATGTGATATCTACATGGGAACGGAAGACATGCGCCGGCAGCGGCTGAACGTCTTCCGGATGCGCGCCCTCGGCGCCCGGGTCATCGCCGTGGAATCCGGCCAGCGGACCCTCAAAGACGCCATCAACGAGGCGATGCGCGACTGGATGGCCACCGTCGAGCGGACGCACTACTGTTTCGGCACGACGGCCGGCCCGCACCCCTTCCCGATGATGGTCCGCGACTTCCAGTCGGTCATCGGCAACGAGATCCGCCAGCAGTGCCGGAAGCAGGAAGGCTGCCTGCCCGACGCGGTGGTGGCGTGCGTGGGCGGCGGGTCGAATGCCGCCGGGGCGTTCATCGCTTTCATCGACGCCGAGAGCGTCGAACTCGTCGGCGTCGAGGCGGGAGGCCGCGGACTCGCCACCGGCCGGCACGCCGCACCCCTCTGCACCGGCGAGCCGGGCGTCCTGCACGGCTCACTCTCCTACGTCCTCCAGGACGAGGCCGGACAGACGCGGCCGGTCCACTCGGTCAGTGCGGGCCTCGATTACCCCGGCGTGGGGCCGGAGCATTCGTATTGGCGCGACGCCGGCCGGGTGCGGTACTGCGCTGCCACCGACACCGAGGCGCTGGAGGCGTTTGTGGAACTCGCGCGGACCGAAGGCATCGTCCCGGCCCTGGAATCGGCCCACGCGCTGGTGGAAGCGAAGAAGATGGCCCCCAAGATGGACAAGCGCCAAGTCCTCGTCGTCAACCTCTCCGGCCGGGGCGACAAGGACGTCGAGGAGGCCGCACGCATTCTCGGCGAGGACCTCGGGGGAGACGGGTAGATTGTGCGCGGCGGGTGCGCCAGAGCCGCCGCGCCAAGCCGCAGCGTGTGGCCGGGCTGG
>CAZIJC010000073.1:19341-20491 GCA_964539385.1 uncultured Anaerolineales bacterium
CGGAAGACGTGCAGCGCCGGTCCCGGCTGGGCAAGCCAGCCGGGCCACACAGGTGAGAAGGCAAGCCAGGCGCGGCGGGTGCGCCAGAGCCGCCGCGCCAAGCCGCAGCGTGTGGCCGGGCTGGCTTGTCCAGCCCGGAAGACGTGCAGCGCCGGTCCCGGCTGGGCAAGCCAGCCGGGCCACACAGGTGTCAGGAGTTCGGGAAAGGGGAATCGCCGTGAACCGTGTCCGCGCCGCCTTCGAGGCTCTCTCGGCCGATGGCCGCAAGGCCTTCATGCCGTTCATCTCGGCGGGCGATCCGAACCTGGACGTAACGGCCGCCGTCCTGCGGACGCTCCAGGAACGGGGCGTGGCGGACCTCGTGGAACTGGGCGTGCCGTTCTCCGACCCGATCGCCGACGGGCCGACCATTCAGGCGAGTTACCAGCGGGCGCTGGCGGCCGGCGTTACGCCGCAGGCCATCCTCGACCGTGTGGCGGAACTGCGGGGCGACGGCCTGGCGCTTCCGATCTGCCTGATGGTCTCCTACTCGCTCGTCTACCGGCCGGGGATGGAGACGTTCGTCGAGGGGGCCGCGGCAGCGGGGATCGACGGCATGATCGTCCCGGACCTGCCGGCCGACGAGGCGGAACCGCTCGGACGGGCGCTGGCGGCACGCGACCTGGTCTACATTCCGCTCGTGGCGCCGACGACGCCGCCGAGCCGGCGCGAGGCGATCCTCGCCCACGCCACCGGATTCATCTACTGCGTCAGCGTCACGGGCATCACCGGCGAGCGCGACGCGATGCCGGAGCATCTCGACGAATACGTGCGCGGCGTGAAGGACGAGGCGGCGGTGCCGGTGTGCGTGGGTTTCGGCATCTCGCGGCCTGAGCACGTGGCGGCGGTGACGGCCGTGGCCGACGGGGCGATCGTCGGCAGCGCCATCATCCACCGCATCGCCGACCACGCCGCCGAGCCGCCCGAGCGCATCGCCGCCGTGGTGGCGGACCTGTGCGAAGCCCTCTCGGCGCCGCTTCGCGGTTGAGCGGTTGGGCATAAGTCCTGCGCGGCGGGTCGGGAGGCCCGCCGCGCAAAGTAGCGTTGTAGGACTATGCGGTCTTACGTAAGTCTTTTGCCGTGGCGAGAACGGCACCCGCTCGCTTACGCT
>CAZIJC010000074.1:0-13923 GCA_964539385.1 uncultured Anaerolineales bacterium
ACATGCGCGAGCGGCTCCTGAAACCGAAAATCGGCAAGTGGGGCCAACTCCAGGAATGGGAAACCGACCGCGACGACCCGAAGGACCATCACCGACATGTCTCGCACCTGTTCGCGCTGCACCCGGGCCGGCAGATCTCGCCGGCAAAAACGCCGAAATTGGCCCAGGCCGCCAAGGTCTCGCTCACGGCACGCGGCGACGGGGGCACCGGATGGAGCAAGGCCTGGAAAATCAACTTCTGGGCACGATTCCTCGACGGCGACCACGCTTACAAGATGCTAAGCGAGCAACTCAAGGGCAACACGCTCGATAACCTCTGGGACACCCATCCGCCGTTCCAGATCGACGGCAACTTCGGCGCCACCTCCGGCGTGTGCGAAATGCTCCTCCAGAGCCACGCCGCCGAGATCCACCTGCTCCCCGCCCTGCCGAAGGCATGGGCCAACGGAAGCGTCAAGGGCCTCCGCGCCCGCGGCGGCTTCGAGGTCGACATCGCGTGGAAGGACGGGGCGATAGCCGACGCGGCGGTCCGCTCCGACCTCGGCCGCACCGTCCGCGTCCGCACCCTTGCGCCGATGAACGTAACCTCCGGCGGCAAACCGGTCAAAGTCGCGCGGCCCGAAAAGGCCCTCATCGAGTTCAACACGAAGGCGGGCGACACGTACGTCCTGAGACCGTGACGCAACGAACCGAACCCCGCATCATTAGGAGGCCTTCCATGCGAAGCATCCTCATCGTCCTGTTGTGCGCACCCGCGCTGCTTGCTGCGGCTGCCGCCCGCAACGAGGCCGCCTCACACGCCGCCCTGACCGGCAAGGCGACCACGCCCGCCGGACGGCTGACGCTGTGGTATCGCCAACCCGCCAAGAAATGGGTCGAGGCCCTGCCGGTCGGCAACGGCCGCCTCGGCGCCATGGTCTTCGGCGGCCTCGAGCGGGAACGCCTCGCCCTGAACGAGGACACCCTCTGGGCCGGCGGACCGTACGACCCCAGCCACCCCGACGCCCTCAAGGCGCTGCCCCAGGTCCGCAAACTTATCTTCGACGGCAAGTACAAGGAGGCCCACAAACTCGTCGGCGCCAAAATGATGGCTCGCCCCCTGAGGCAGATGTCCTACCAGCCGGTCGGCGACCTGAATCTGACGTTTCCCGGCATCGAGGAGGCCGCCGACTACCGCCGCGAACTCGACCTTGAGACCGCCATCGCACGCGTCATCTATACGTCCGGCGGCGCCACCGTCACGCGGGAGGTCTTCGCGAGCGCTGCCGACCAGGCGATCGTCGTCCACCTCGCGGCCGACAAGCCCGGCCGCATCACCTTCACCGCCACCATGACCAGTCCCCAGAAAGTGACCGTCAAGGCGGCCGCGCCGAACCTTCTCATCATGGACGGCGTGAACGGTGACTGCAACGGCGTCAAGGGCGCCCTGACGTTCCAGTGCCGCGCGCGCGTGCGGACCGACGGCGGCAAGGTGACCGTTGCGGCGGACCGCCTGGCGGTGACCGGCGCGAACTCGGCCACGCTGCTCATCGCCGCCGCCACCAGTTACGTCAACTACAAGAACGTCTCCGCAGACCCGAAGGCCCGGGCGAAGGCGTACCTCGCCAAGGTCGGCAACAAGCCCTACGAGGCGATCCGCAAGGACCATGTCGCGGATTATCAGAAACTGTTCGGCCGCTGCCAACTGGACCTCGGCCCCGCCTCACGAGACGTCGAGACCCACCAGCGCCTCAAACGGTTCGCCGAAGGCAACGACGCGGGCCTCGCGGCCCTGTATTTCCAGTTCGGCCGGTATCTGCTGATCTCGTGCTCGCGCCCGGGGTGCCAGCCGGCCAACCTCCAGGGCCTCTGGAACGAACACATGAACCCGCCCTGGGGCAGCAAGTACACCATCAACATCAACACCGAGATGAACTACTGGCCGGCCGAGATCACGAATCTCGCCCCGTGCCACGAACCGCTCCTGCGGATGGTCGGGGAACTCGTCGAGCCCGGCGCCCGCACGGCCAAAGTCAACTACGGGGCCGGGGGGTGGGTGTGCCATCACAACACCGAACTCTGGCGGCCCACGGCGCCCATCGACGGCCCCACGTGGGGCATGTGGCAGACTGGCGGCGCCTGGCTCTCGAAACATCTGTGGGACCACTACGCGTTCGGCGGCGACAAGGCGTTCCTCGCCAAGGCCTACCCGGTGATGAAAGGCGCCGCCCGCTTCTTCCTCGATACGCTTATCGCGCATCCCACGAAGAAGTGGCTCGTGACGTGCCCGTCCCTGTCGCCCGAGAACGGCCATCCCGGCGGGGCGAGCGTCTGCGCGGGACCCACCATGGACATGCAGATCATCCGCGACCTCTTTGCGAACTGTATCGCCGCCGCCGAGGTCCTGGGAACCGACCAGGCCTTCCGCGAGACACTCCGGAAAACCCGCGAGCGCCTCGTACCCATGCAGATCGGCAAGCACGGCCAACTCCAGGAGTGGATCGACGACTGGGACCGGCCGGGCGACCACCACCGCCACGTCTCGCACCTCTACGGCCTGCACCCGTCGAACCAGATCACGAAGCGCGGCACGCCGGAGCTGTTCGCGGCCGCACGGAAGAGCCTCGAGTTCCGCGGCGACGGCGGCACCGGATGGAGCAAGGCCTGGAAGGTCAACTTCTGGGCACGCCTCGAAGACGGCGACCACGCCTACAAGATGCTCCAGGGACTCCTGACCCAGTCCACGCTGCCGAACCTGTTCGACACGCACCCGCCGTTCCAGATCGACGGCAACTTCGGCGGCACGAGCGGCATCGCCGAGATGCTCCTCCAAAGCCACGCCAGCGAGACCCACCTGCTCCCCGCCCTGCCGAAGGCCTGGTCCACCGGCAGCGTCAAAGGCCTCCGCGCCCGCGGCGGCTTCGAGGTGGACATCGCATGGAAAGACGCGAAACTCGCCGAGGCCACGATTCGCTCAACCCTCGGCAAGAAGGCACGCGTGCGTGCCGCCGCACCTATCGAGGTAACGTGCGACGGAAAGACCGTCAAGACCGTGCGGCCCGAGGAAACGGTCGTCGAATTTGCGACCACCAAAGAGGCAGGATACGTCTTGAAGCCGCAGCACTAGCCGCGTGGCACGGTCATCCCGCTCGTGCTTCGCCGCGAAGCGCCGTTTCGCAGAGTAGCAAAGGGTGACCATGTTCATGCCTCAGCCCTGGCGCTGACACTCCCTCCTCGCGGTGGCCAACGCGGTCAGCAGCAGCAGCATCGCGTCGGGTGTCGTGGCCGTGACCCCCTTCGGAACCGATCGCGCGGGGTGGCGGCTGCGCTTCCTCTGGCACGCATCGGGATCGCATGCTACCATAGACTAACCAGACCTTGAGGTGAGCAGGCGAGAGAAGAAAAGGGTATTCTCTCCCCGGCATACCCTGAGTGTTTGCTGATGCCCATGGAGGGAAGTATGACTTCAGGCATGATGCGCGTCTCGTTTGTCCTGATGGCGGCGACGGGCGTTTGCGCTGCGGCGAGCGCTCGGCGATCGGCCGGGCCGGCGGGCAGTCCAACCGTGTGTGGATCGGAGGGGGACCGATACATGCCGTCTGCTCTATAACACTTACGTCAATTGGCCCTTCGCCGGACACACGAAAAACGCGCTTTTTTGGGTCTCGACCCGCGTTTCTGGGCTGTGAGGGCCGATTTGGGCCTTTTGTGTGAAGATGGGTAAGGCAAAACGCGCTGCTTTTTGATCGTTTTTTGCTCTTTTTTGATCAAACTTGGTCCCTTTTTGCTCCTTTTTGGTGCCGTTTTGACCTGTTGTGAAGGGGGCCAAATTGATGTAAGTCACCAACACCGATCACGGGACAACGGGACGAAGGGCCGGAAGAAAAAGAGGGACGGGAGCTTTTGGAGCGAGGGATGGGGCTCCATGCGGAATGCGGAACGGGGAATGCGGAACGAACGGCAACAGCGCCTCACACAAAGCCGCAAGGCCGCAAAGAATGCCGGGAACCTGAGTAACGCCTGCGGCTTGAGGCCTGCAACCTGTAGCCGGCAGGCGGCGGGTGGCACCTATGAAGAGCGAGAAGTCAAGTGAGGATTCTCCCTCTTCGGCAGGCACTTGATGATCTCGTTCAGGCGCTCGCGGCGGCCTGGGAAGGCCGCCGCGCGGTTCGTGCAACAGGCGCCTCTCAGACGATTGCCGGGGCGCGCCCCGGCCGACACCTCGCCCCTCGGTGATTGCCGCGGCGCGCCGCGGCCTACTGGGTTTGGGGCGGCGGGACGGACTGGCCGGCGCGTTGGGCTTCCTGCTCGGCCTGGGTGTAGGTGCCGTAGAAGGGGACGTTGCCGTCGAGCCAGACGAACAGCCGCATACGGTCCTTTTCGGAGAGGACGAGTTTCGGGGCGTGGGTGGCGTCAGAGAGGATTTGGGTGAGGCGGCTCTGGTCGGCCCCGACTTGTCCCGGGGTCGTGACGTTCGCGGCGATGCTCTTGGTGCCCCACTCGTACCATTTCAGATAGGGCTTGAGGCTCTCGTAGGACCGCGAGAAGGCGCCGGCGGCTTCGCCCGTCAGGACCAGCGGGCTCTTGTCTTTGCCGGTGGACCCGTCGTGGCACGCGACGCAGTGGCGGTCGAGGACGGGCTGAACGAGGCGCGGGTAGCCGAACGGTCGCGTCCCCTCGGGGCCGACCTCGATCTTCGACGGCGGGCGGGCCGACGCCAGCGTCCTGGCGGGGACGGGCGCAGCGCGGAGCGGCTCGTGGCAACCGACGCAGCCGCGGCGCTCGCCCGGCTGCAGGTACGTGACGCTTCGCATGGTCTGGACGGCGCGGCCGGCGGCGTCGATGGCCTGGAAGTAGAGGGGCTTTCGGGCGGGGGCGCGGAAATAGGCCGAGCCGTCGGCCTCGACCGGGACGGTGCCCAGGAGCATCCGTGCGCCCTCGGCGTTGGCGTGTCCGATGCGGGGCTGGTTGACGGTGGGGGTGGTCTTGGGGAAGACCTGGAAGATGCGAAGCGAGCGGATCTCGCGTCCCTTCGGCATCGGGAAGTTGCTGCGGCGGACGTCGGTCAGGAGAAAAACGCCTTCGTCGCCGAGTTTCGGGTCGAGGGTGCTCTTGATGACGGGCGGCACGGGCCGGGACGCGAGCAGAATGGGGTACATGCATGCGATGCGTCGGTCGCGGTACAGCAGTTCAAGGTTACCGAAGCGGTCGAGGTAGTAGATGCCGGTGGAGTCGCGTTTGCCGCCGCTGCTCATCCCGGGGATGGGTCCATAGCCGAACGAGGTGAGGAAGTAGTTCTCCGACAGCGGCCATGGACTGTGGAAGTAGGAGGTTGGCCACCCGCCGTCTTTGTGGTCGCCTTCGGGGAACGTGACTTCGGGGGTGAGGACCTCGATGGCCTCGAACGAGTCGCCGCCGCTCTCGGGGTCGATCCGGGCGCGAGCCGGGTCGAAGATGACGAGCGCCCCGCCCACGTCGGCGTGGTGGGCGCCGGCGACGAACAGGATGCGGTGCGACCCCGGGATGGGGTGGGCCTCGAAACAGGCGTTGATGCGGCGGGTGTAGTTGCCGAACAGGGAGACGGGGTTCGCCCCGTCGGGGTTGCTGGTCCAGAGTCCGTGGAAGTTCGCGGCCGAGCGGTCCACGTAATCCCACCGCGTGTAGACGATGCGTCCGTCGTGCAGCACGTTGGGGTGCCACTCGTTGGTCTCGTGGAACGAAAGGGTGCGGACGTTCTCACCGTCGGCGTCCATGCGGTGCAGCGTGTACACGGGGATGGGTTCCCAGGGGTTGTTGCATCGGGTGTATCCGCCGCGCCGGCTGGAGATGAAGGCGATGCCGCCGTCCGGCAGGGGACACGGGTCGAAGTCGTCGGAGCGGCCTTCGGTCAGTTGCATGAGATCGTCGTCGTCGAGGTTCAGCGCGAAGATGTCGTACCGGGGTTGATCGTAGGCGCCCCAGACCGGCCGCTTGCCCTTGCATTCGCCCTGGGCGAAGTAGACGGTGCGGCCGTCGTAGGAGAGGGCGAGCGTGGAAATGCATCCGGGGGGCAGGCGGCCGTTAATGAGGTTGCGCGTCGCGAGGGAGCGGCCGGGCTGCTCCAGCAGATACACGCTGCCGCCGTACACGCCGCTGAGTTCGGCGAAATACGCGACGTATTCGTGGAGCATCTGGCAGGCGAAGCGCCGGCGTTTCATGAAGATGACCGGTTTGCCGGCCAGCAGCGGATTCTTCAGCGCCGCGTCGCGCACCAGCCAGCGGACCTCGTGGTACAGTTTGAGGCGGTCTGCTGCCCCGAGGGATTCGGCGTCGGCCGCCCGCTCTCGCAGGCGCTTGAGGGCGACGGCCTCGGACGCCAGGTCTGGGGCGCCCGCCATGGCGCGGAGGTCGGCAAAGAGGAGACCCGCGCGACGCAGCGCTTCCCGGACGGACTCCGTGGACCCGGCGGTGCGGCCGAGGCGCTTCTCCTGAGCGGCCCAGTCGTCCTCGACCATGGCGCGGAGGCGAGTGTCCACGGCGGGGCCGGACTCCGCTGCTGCGGCCATAGACAGCATGCCGACGGCGGCAGCCGCGGCAGCCACGGCAGCCACGGTCCAGGCTGTTACGAAGCGCCGCAGTCTCACAGGCGTTCCCCTCACGGATTCCGGGAACAGGATACTGTTTTCCGGGGCCGGGATAACCGGGAATAACATGCCACGTGCCAAGTGAACCATGGTCACCCTGCGGGATGACCATGCCAGCCGTCTTATGAATCAGCGTGGGTCCATAGGACCCACCCTACATGCTCCGCCCCTTCGTCACTTCTCTTTCTTCGGCAGGCACTTGACGATCTCGTCGGCGAGGCCGTATTCGACGGCTTGTTGGGCGGACATGAAGCGGTCGCGGTCCACGTCTTTGGCGATTTGTTCGACGGTCTGGCCCGTATGCTCGGCGAGGATCTCGTTCAGGCGCTCGCGCATCCGGAGGATCTCTTCGGCCTGGATGCCGATGTCGGTCGCCGTGCCGCGCGCACCGCCCATCGGCTGATGGATCAGGACGCGGCTGTTCGGCAACACGTACCGCTTGCCCTTCGTCCCGGCCGCCAAGAGCACGGCCGCCATGCTGGACGCCTGGCCGATGCAGTAGGTCCGCACGTCGCATCCGACGAACTGCATCGTGTCGTAGACAGCCATGCCGGAGGTAATAATGCCGCCGGGCGAATTGATGTAGATGGAAATATCGGAATCGGCGCTTTCGTTCTGGAGAAACAGCAGTTGCGCGATAACGAGGTTGGCCCGGTGGTCCTCGATGTCGCCGCCGAGGAAGATGATGCGGTCTTTGAGGAGGCGCGAGTAGATATCGTAGGCCCGCTCGCCGCGGCCGGTTTCCTCGATGACCTGCGGGATGAGTTGATTGCGCGTGTGCACGCTCAGTTCCCCTGTTTGGATTTTCCCTCGTCGGTGGGATGCTCGAACACCTCGTCCACCAGGCCGTACTCCTTGGCTTCCTGTGCCGTGAAGTAGCGGTCGCGTTCGGTTTCCTCGCGGATTTTCTCGGGCGGCTGCCCGGTGTGTTGGGCGAACAGTTGGATGAGGCTTTCCTTGTCGCGGAGGACCTCCTTGGCGGCGATCTCGACGTCGGCCGCCTGGCCGCCCACTTCGCCCGCCGGCTGATGGAGCATGACCTTGGCGTGCGGCAGCGCAAAGCGTTTCTCCTTCGCACCGCCGGCCAGCAGGAGCGCCGCACCGCTGGCCACCAGGCCGATGGCGTACGTCGCCACCGGGGCGTCCAGAAACTGGATCGTGTCATAGATGGCCATCGTGCTTGAGACGTACCCGCCCGGCGAGTTGATGTACAGGTTGATCTCCTGGTTCCGTTTCTCGCTCTGCAGGTACAGCAGTTTCATCACGACGACGTTGGCCGTGTGGTCGTCGATGATGCCCTCAATGAACACGATGCGGTTCTCCAAGAGCAAGTCCGACAGCGTCAACTGCCGCTGCTGCTGGTACGGCGGCATCACGGCGCTGGTGGGCCGCACCAGACGACGAACCAGGTCGGCTTCGTTGGGTTGGGATGGCATCGCTGGCTCATTTCCTCCAAGCGGTTCGGTCCACCGGCCCGCGCCGGCTCTTCGGGCACCGGGAGCGGGGCTTACGTGGACTCCGGGTCGGCAACGTCCTGGGGTCCTTCATCGGCGGGGGCATCGGCCGGTTCGTCTTCGGCCGCGTCGGACGGCTCTTCCTGAGGCGCCGCCTCGCCTGCCGCCGCCTCTTCGCCACCGCCGGCGGTCGCCTTCTCAAGGAGCATCCGCACGACCTTGTCCTCCAGGATCTGGCCGCGCAGACTGTCGAGCGTGCCCTGGGTATTCATCTCCTCGCGAAGGCGGTCCTCTTTGCGGCCGTACTGGGCGGCGATGAAGCGGACGCGAGCATCCACCTCGGCGTCGGTCGCCTCGATGCCCTCCTTCTTGGCTATCGCGTCGAGGACGAAGTGGAGGCGGAGGTCGCGGGCGGCTTGCTCGGTGCTCGCGCCGCGCATCTCTCCGAGGCGGCTCTCGATCTCTTGAGCCGGGATGCCGCGGTACTGCAGATTCACCAGTTGCCGCTGCAAGAGGCGGTTGGCGTGCCGCTTGGCCAGGTCCTCCGGCAAATCGAACGGGACGGCCTTCAGGAGCCAGTCTTCGACCGCCGCCGCCCGGGCACGACCGTAGGCGGTGTCGCTCTGGGCTTCCTGCTGGCGCCTCACGGCCGCCTTCAGGGCATCCATGCCCTCATAGCCGGCGGCCGTCAGGAGCGCCTCATCGTCGGGCAGAACGACCCGCGCGATGGAGCCGATCTTGACCCGAAGTTCGGCCTCCTTCCCGCGGACGTCCTCGTTGTCGGCCTCCTGGCCGATGGTGATCTTGGCGGCCAGAGTTTCGCCGACCTTGGCGCCCTTCAGCAGTTCCGGCAGGTTCTCCAGACGGATCCCGTCGAGTACGATCTGGGCCACCGGCAGGCGAACGTTCGTCCGGTCGGCGACCATGACGTCGCCGGCCTGGATGGCCAGGTCGCACGTCAGGATGTCGCTGTCGCGGACCTCGCCGCCCTCCTCGGCGGCCTCCAGCCGGCCGTGCTCCTCCCGCAACCGCGCGAGCGCCGCCTCCACGGACGCATCGGTCACCTCGGGCTGCTCCACCTCATCGAGCGGAATCTGCGAGTAGTCCTCGGGCAGGTCGAACTCCGGCCGCACCTCCAACTCGATCGAGAAGGTCATCTCGCCCTCGTCGGGCAGTTCGATCTTGTCAGCGTCAACGGCCGGTTCGCCGATGACGTCGAGTTGCTGCTCCTCGATGGCCTTTTCGAACCCCTCGGCCACCAACTTCACCCGCACCTCCTCGGTCACGGCGTCGCGGAACCGCTTCTCGATGAGCCGCCGCGGCGCACGCCCCGGCCGGAACCCCGGCAACAGCGCCTCACGCTCCAGTTCCGTGAACCGCGCGGCGAACTTCTGGTCGATCTCTTCCCGCGGGAAGGTGATCGTGAGTTTCTTCCTGCAGGCGGCAACGTCCTCAACGGTCACGTCCATCGACAGTGCGCTCCTTGCGGGACGGTTCCCGGACGCCGGCGCCGGCGCGCCGATGTCCTGTTCTCCGGCCGATGCCAACAAAAAAACGGCCTCGCCCGAACCCTCCAATCTGGTCGGCGCCGAACCGCCTATGCAGCCGCCAACATGGAGCGGGCGATGGGACTTGAACCCACGACATCAACGTTGGCAACGTTGCGCTCTACCACTGAGCTACGCCCGCTCGCTGCCGTACGGTCGTCGGGACCACCCTTCCGGGCCCACCGACCAACCTAGGCCGGCAACCATACCCGCACGCCGGAATCGATGCAACCGAAAACTGCCACACCCCCTTCGCCTTCACGCGGCAAAGCCCGCTTGCCAGGCGCGCCCGCCATGGGTAGAATCTCCGGCACCGTTGCGACGGCATCGGGGGGCAGCGCTATGGCGGCCATCTTCGCCTTTCTGCGTCGAAAAGCGTCCAGACGCACCCAGCGCCAGAAGACCGGCCAGGCGGGCGAACGGGCCGCCGAACGGTTCCTCAAGAAGCACGGGTACCGCATCCTCGCACGCAACGTGACGTACCGGCAGGGAGAGGTGGACCTCGTGGCCCGCGAAAAACGCACCGGCACGATCTGTTTCGTTGAGGTCCGAAGCCGCACCCTCAACGCCGACACCGACGCCTTCGTTGAACCCGAAGAGACGATTACGCTCGCCAAACGCCGCCGCGTCATCTCAGCCGCCCAGACGTTCCTCACCCGGCGGCGGGCAGCCGACCGGCCGGTACGCTTCGACGTCATCACGGTTCGCTTCGCGGGCGACCGGCGCGGCAAGACCGATATCCGCCACTACCCAGCCGCCTTCGACGTAACCGGCCGGTTGACGTAACGGCGCCGGGCGCTGTTGCCGTTCGCCGTCAACTTTGAACTCTGAACCTTGAACTTGGCTTGCTGATGCCCGAAACCGCCATCGACACCCACGCCCACGTGCACGTCGCCCGTCTCGCCGCTGACCTGCTCGGCGTCCTGGAGCGGGCCCGCGCCGCGTCGCTCGATGCCATCATCAACGTCGGCACCAACCCAGCCGAGAACCCACGCGTCGTCGAAATGGCCGAACGCGAGCCGATGCTCTACGCCGCCGTCGGGTACCATCCGCACGGGGCGGCTGAGATCAAGGCCGTCGATTGGCCGCCGCTCGATGACCTGGCCTCCCGGCCGCGCGTCGTCGCGCTCGGCGAATTCGGCCTGGACTATCATTACGAGCATTCGCCGCGCCCCGCTCAGCGCGACGTCTTCGCCCAGGGCATCCGCCTGGCATCCGACCGCGACCTGCCGCTCATCGTCCACACGCGGGAGGCTGAGGCCGACACGCTGACCGTCCTGGACGCGGCCGACCGTCTGCCGCGCGGCGTGTTTCACTGCTTCACCGGGTCGCCGCAGTTCGCCAAGGAGGCCCTGGACCGCGGCTTTTACGTCTCGTTTTCGGGCATCGTCACGTTCACCACGTCCCGGGACCTGCGTGAGGCCGCCCGGTGCGTACCGCTCGAGCGTCTGCTCGTCGAGACCGACTCGCCGTACTGCGCCCCGGTTCCGCTGCGCGGCAAGACGAACGAGCCGGCGTACGTGGTGCACGTGATGCGGTGCATGGCGGAACTCTACTCGCTGAGCGAGAACGACGTGCGTCGGATCACGCGGCGGAACGCCTCGCGGCTGTTCGGCATACCGCTGCCCGAAGGCGGCCCCTCGATCGTCTACCCCATCCGCCGCAGCCTCTATGTCAACGTGACGAACGATTGCTCGAACCTGTGCACGTTCTGCCAGCGCGCCCAGAGCGACGGGGAACTGCTGGTCAAGGGCCACGACCTGCACCTGGAGGCGGAACCGTCGGCCGGCGAGATGCTGACGGCCCTGGCGGCCGCGCCGCCGGAGAACTACGAAGAGGTCGTCTTCTGCGGTTTCGGCGAGCCGACGCTCAGGCTGGACGTTGTGCTTCAGGTCGCCCGTGCCGTCAAGGACCGCTGGCGCCTGCCCACGCGCCTCGACACCAACGGCCAGGGCTCGGCGCTGAACCGCCGCGACATCGCGGCGGAACTCGCCGAGGCGATCGACGCCGTCAGCGTCAGCCTCAACGCACCCGACGCCGAGACCTACGAGCGCCTGTGCCGGCCCACGATTCCGAACGCCTTTGCCGCCGTCTGCGACTTCCTTCGTGCCTGCAAAGGCCGCATCGGGAGCGTCCGCGCCACCGCCGTCGCCGTCCCCGATCTCGACCTCGAAGCCGTCCGGCGGTTGGCCGAAGATGAATTGGGTGTCGATTTCAGCGTGCGGGAGTACAACGTGGTGGGGTGACAGTGCGTCGGGTGGGTGCTTGCCGGAGCGCCGCGGAGACCCGTATGGGCACCCACGCGGCCTCGGCGTTGACACGCCCACCGCCCTTCCCTTCGGCCTTGCCTCGGGGGAGGGGTGGGCTTAGGATGCGCGGGGTAGCCGCACCCCTGTGAACACGTTGGGGGCGGTGGTGGAGCGGTGCATGTACTGTGCGTGCGGCAAGGGCAATTGGCAGTATGTTCCATGACTCAGGGGAAAACGGCGTGGGCGACGGAGGCTACTATGAGGCGAACCCCCCTGACAGCCCGTTCCCGTTTGGGTGGCCTGATCCCGGGGATGCGGAAAGCCACTCGAAGGTGCTTCAATACATAGACGCCATACTCGCTCAGGCCGTAAGAGATCATGCTACGGAGATTCGCTTCGAGCCTGTGGCCGGAGGGCTTACTGTCTGGTACCTCTTCGAGGGGAAACTGTACGAGTTCATCCCACCGCCGGATCACCTAGCCCATGAGGTGGTGGATCGAGTCAAGACATTGGCGCGTCTTGAACTTGGTGAGGCCTGCCATTCACAGGCAGGGGCTCTCTACATCCGCGTCAGAGGGAAGGCTTACAGGACCCGGGTCGTCACGTCATTGACGACACTGGGTGAGCGGGTTGTCGTTGAGATTGCCGAGGCTGGCGGCAACACTGCGGCTCCTCCCCACGCCCGCCCGGGCGTGTGAAAGGTCGTAGGCGCTCGGGAGGGAAGTCAGAGGGCCACCTGTGACCATCGTGGCGTTCCGGCCTCGCCCTCACACCGCTCCCTCCTCCGACCGTATCGCGGTCGGCTGCACCGGCGGGGAGCGTCATCCCGAATGCCCCAAGCCTTCGTGATAGAACACCTGGAAACCAATCCACTTGCTTCCTTGTGGTTCTCAGTTCTTCTTCCAGGCCGACTTCATTTCGTACGCCTTGAGCGATTCAACGGCCAGCGAACCACCTTCGGCGGTCAGCGAGATCGTGCCGACCGGCTTGCCCATGTCTCGACGGCCACTGGTCTTGTAGCAGGCACCGCCGCCACCGATCACTTCGTACATCGGACGGTCAACGAGAACCTGGAACGTTACTTTGCCGTCTTTCAGCTTCAGCGGCATTTCGTCGAGCTTCTGGCCGGCGAAGTCGTAAGTCACCCCGTTGCTGCCGAACCGGAGAGCGGCCTTCGAGGCGGTTCCCTTCTTCAAGGTCACAACGACATCGAAGAGTTGGTCCGTAACGTCGAACTTGAGGGTCGGCGCCTCGGCCGTCAGTTCCGTGTTTTCGGCCGTCTTCGGGTTCGGCTTGCGAAGTTGTTCGAGTTCCTTGATCGGAGTGGCGAACATCCGGACGCCGTCTTCCGTGGTGTGCAGCGTCAGGTTGGTCGGCACGGTGAACGTTTGGTTGAACGGCATGTCCGGTATGTTGATTCGTGCCCAACCGATCTGAACGACACGGCCGTCCGGGCTGTTGCTGAAGCATTGCGAGGCATAGTAGGCGCCCCAGTGGACGCGGTGTTTTCCTTCGTGCTCCGGGGCAAACTTCTTGCCATTGAAATGTCCGATCGCATATCGTGCGTCCGCGGCATAGATGACCCACTTGGTCTTCTTCGGATTGTCGTCGACCGGCAGTTCAAAGATCTCGGCACACTCGAAGTAGCCGGGGATCTTGCCCGTAAGTTGCCACGTCTTGAGGTTCTTGCTCGCATAGAGTGCGATATTCCGGCCGATCTTCTTGTCTCGGTCCTGGTCAAAAACGGCGATGACCCAGTGTTTGCCCGGCTTGTACCACATCAGTTTCGGGTCGCGGCCCGAGTGCCGGATGACGGGGTTGCCTTCGTAGTACGTCCACGTCTTGCCGCGGTCGGTCGAGTAGGCAAGTGATTCGCCACAACCGGTGTCGGTGAACGCGAGGACCATCGTCTTCTCTCTGCCCTTCTGCCAGCCGGCGGTGTTGTACAAATCGACGTTCCCGCTGCCGGAGAAGCAGTTCTTGACGGCCATCTTCGGATGACGGTTCTTGACGTTCCCGCCGAAGGAGCGCAGCGCCCGGTCCTGCTCGGTCCAGTGGACCATGTCGGGGC
>CAZIJC010000074.1:14023-20036 GCA_964539385.1 uncultured Anaerolineales bacterium
CCGCCGAAGGAGCGCAGCGCCCGGTCCTGCTCGGTCCAGTGGACCATGTCGGGGCTTGTTGCGTGTCCCCAGTACATGTTGGCCCAGTTGCGCCCTGCCGGGTTGCACTGCCAGAAGAAGTGGTACTCGCCGTCGTAGTAGAACATCCCGTTCGGGTCGTTGTTCCAGCCTCGCATCTGGCTCATGTGAAACTGGGGCCGGAGCGCTTCGTCGTAGAGCGGTTGGAGGTGGCGGATTTCGTTGCTGGATTCGAACATTTTGCAGATTTCAGGTGCGGCTTTGGCGACGACCTTCGCGGTCTTGCCAACGTATTCGGCCATGTTGAGGTAGGTCCACCAGTCGATGGCATCCTTGTTCGGTGGGAAGTCGCAGTCGAGATTGTGGACGAGTTGGTCGCCGACGACGACCGTCATCCGGCCGCGTTGTCCCTTGTTCGAAACGGGGAAGATGATGTATTTGCCCGTGATTTTGATCTCCTGGGCGTTCTCCATATGAGGAGTTCCACCGCCGCGCCTTGGCGGCGCGACGAAGGGTTTCTTCTTCGCTTGCGTGTTGCTCTGCGAGATTTGATCGACGTTGATGTGGCCCCAGCCGCCGGACGCGGCGTCGACGATCTGGAGGACGGCTTTCCTGCCCTTGTACTTTCGGACGTCCCAGTTTTCCCAGTTGAGGAACTCGCTGCCGCCTGCTTGGGTGTTGACGCCCGTGGTGGTGAGGACGACTTTGCCGCCAATGAGAAGGTTCATGCAGGTCTTGCCCTTATGTCCGCCGCCGCCGATGAGGAACTTGATGTAGTCCCGCTCGATGGTGAACTCAGGCGAGGTGAGCCTGCCCGTCGGCTCGTCGCCGCCGAGGAACGAGTTGACGAGTCCCTTGCCTTCAAAACCGGTAACCCGCATCTGGCCGCCGAGCGTGCCCTTCGCCGGCGCCTTGCCGAACGCCGTGCCTTCGACTTTCCAGCCCTCCCCGTACGTCTTCCCCTCGAAATCGGTGATGAGAATGTCGCCCCCCTCGGCCGCGACCGCCGCAGCGGACAGGGCGAACGTCAGGCTCAGCAGCAGGCACGGAATCAGCGCGAAGGTGGTGCGGTTCATGGGGGTTTCCTTTCTCTCAACCCGAACAAACGTCGTGTGCCTTCATCCGGGATTCCCCGGATAAGCGCTTGCCCAAGACCGTCCTGGGGCATCGGACGTCAGTATCCCTTCACCTCGGGGGATTGTCAACGACTTCCGTGGTGGCCAGAGGTTGGCCCTCCCGAAAACCCCCTCCGGCCATGACGTGCGTGTGCTCTCCCCCCCCTCCCCGCGTCTGCCCGGCCGTGTGAAAGACCGTAGGAGTTCCGGAGGCGAGTCAGCGGGCCACCTGTGACCGCCGTCGCCGTCCCGGGCCTCGACCTTGAAGCCGTCCGCCGCCTGACCGAAGAAGAGTTGGGTGCCCGGTTCTCCGTGCGGCACTACAACGTCGTGGGGTAGGATCTGGCGCACCGGCCGTAACACCTCAGTTGCGGGGGGGGGCACGGCAACGCGAAGCGTGGCCGTGTGCGCTGGGCGTCCAACACGGCCACCCTTCGGGCTGCCGTGCCACCCGACGAGGTAGCCCCCGTGCTTCTGAGCCCGTTCGCGGGAACCCACGACAGGGCAGTCCGCCCGAACCCATTTGCACCTTCGCGAAATACACGCATAATAGAAGGGGAGCAAAGGGCCTGTGTCCGCGTGGCGCAGGACGCCTGCCGCCGCGGGCGTAAACTATTGACACATGCTCCGCACGAGGGGACAATCCAGGCATCTCATTTCGAGACCATCAAATTGGGGGGCATCATGAGAACAGCACGTCTTGTTGCAGCAGCCGTTCTCGTATTGAGTGCGGCCATCGCCTGGGCCGACGAGGCTGAGGACGCCTTCAAGCAACTCTACGGCGACGATATGAAGCGTGTAGCCGCCACGCGGTCGCCGGCGGACGACATTCGCCTGGCCAAGCAGCTCATCGAGGACGCGAAGAAGGTCGAGAAGCAGCCGGAACTTCTGGCCGTCCTGTATGAGAAGGCCTATCAACTGGCCTCGAAAGACGCGTCGGGCTACGCCACGGCCACCGAGGCGCTGAACCTGCTCGCCGCAAGGGTTCCCGAGAAGAAGATCGAGTGCCTCCAGAAGGGCGCGGCCCTTTACCGGAAACAGTACTCCAGGGCGCGCGGTGACGCGAAGGCGGAGGCCGGCGAATCGCTCATCGCGGCCTTGCAGACACTGGCCCAGACCCAAGCCGGCGAGGGCGACGTCGGCGCCGCCAGTGCCACGCTCCGCCAGGCGATCGCGGTCGCGAGGGCTACCAGGTCCGACGACAAAGCCGCTCTCCAGGCCCAGCTTGCCAACCTTGCGCTGCAGCAGAGGCTCCAGAAGCAGATCGCCGCGCTCAAGGCGAAACTTGACGCCAATCCCGCCGACACCGTGGCACGCAAAGAACTGGTGCAGCTTTATCTCGTTGACATGGACGACCCGGCCGGGGCGGCGAAGGCTGTGGACGAGAGCCTGGACGAGGCGACCCGCAAGTATGTCCCGGCGGCCGCCAAGCCGCTGGACAAAGTGCCGGAATATGCCTGCAAGGAACTGGGCGAGTGGTATCGAGGTCTCGCGGACCAAGCGGTTGCGCCCGCAACCAAGGGGGCCATGCTACGTCGGGCGCAAGGCTACTACCAACGGTTCCTCGACATCCACACGCCCGAGGACCTGGCGCGCGGCACGGCGACGCTGACGCTCAAGAAGATCGGGGACCAACTCGCGAAACTGGGTGCGGCGGCAGAGAGCAAGCCCACCCCGCCGATCCTGACCTTGAACCTCGGCAAGGGCGTCACCATGAAATTGCTCCGCATCCGCCCCGGTAAGTTCACCATGGGGTCGCCGGATTCCGAGCAGGGGCGCGAGAGCAACGAAGGCCCGCAACACGTCGTTACCCTCTCGAGGTCCTTCTACCTCGGTGTGACGGAAGTGACCCAGGCCCAGTATGAGGCCGTCATGGGGACGAACCCCAGCCAGTTCAAGGGGCCGACAAACCCGGTCGAACGGATCTCCTGGGACGACGCCGTGGCGTTCTGCCGGAAACTCTCGAAGAAGACGGGCAGGACGTTCCGCCTCCCGACGGAAGCGGAGTGGGAGTACGCCTGCCGGGCCGGAACGAGGACGCGATATGGTTTTGGCAACGACGACGCGCAGTTGGCCGACTATGCCTGGTTGAATGCGAACAGCGACAGGAAGACCCACCCGGTCGGCCTGAAGAAACCGAACGCCGCCGGCCTCTTCGACATGCACGGCAACGTCTGTGAGTGGTGTGCGGACTGGCACGGTCCCTATGCAGCCGGAAGCGCAAGGGATCCTCGAGGACCGAGGTCCGGCACGGACCGGGTGTTGCGGGGCGGGACGTGGGGCAGCGGCAATCGCAACCAGTTCCGGTGCGCCTACCGCTACACCAACGTCCCCACGCGCCGCCACTACTTCAACGGATTTCGCTGTGCCGTCGCTCCCTGAACACCTTGAGGCAACTGCGGCCTTAGAGCGCCATGTCCTGCCATGCCTCGGACGGTGAAGGTTTCCTTCCCGAAAACCCCATCCGGCCCTGAACCGCGTCTTCCCCACGCCCGCCCGGGCGTGTGAAAGGGCACAAGAGTTCGGGAGGCGAGTCAGAGGGGCACCTGTGACCGCCGTCGCCGTCCCCGGCCTGGACCTCGAAGCCGTCCGGCGGTTGGCTGAAGATGAGTTGGGTGTGGCGTTTTCGGTGCGGCACTACAACGTGGTGGGGTGACAGTGCGTAGGGTGGGTGCTTGTCGGAGCGCCGCGGAGACCCGTATGGGCACCCACGCGGCCCATGACCTTATGAATCAGCATGGGTCCATAGGACTCACCCTAACATGCTGGAGGGCGTGTGATCCCCTCCCTCCTCCCCGCATCCGCCTGAGTTCGCTCAAGGCCAGAGTCGCGTCCGGGGTCCCGGACGTAACCCTCTTCGAAACGTAGAGCGCAGACGGCGTGAACGCATTTGGCGCTCGGCGGCTGAGCAGATTGCCTTGTGGACAAGAGGGGTCGATCTGTGCAGAATGTATCTGGAAATGAGGTGGCACATGAGACGCCTGCACCTCATCTTGGTCGTGTCGGGTCTCACCGTTCTCCTGACAGCCGGCTGTTCTCGCGGCCCCGCTCTCCGCCTCAGCTCACCCAAGGTGGCGGCCCGCGTGCAGGCACTGCGCCAGCAACTGCGCTCCCCCGATGCCGACGCGCGTGAAGAAGCCGTCTTCCTTCTCGCGTCCCTCGGCTCCGCCGCCGCACCTGCCGCGGACGACCTTTTGCGGCAGGTGCAGTCGAAGGGCTTCGAGGCTGAGACACTCAATGCCTGGCTCTTGATGCGGGATGACTTCATGACCTCGTTCGACAAGGATGAGATCGGCGACCGGTTCTACCTTCCCGGGTATGACTGGGGAGCGCTCTACAAGGAGTGGCCGATCCGCGTCGCAGACGAACCCTTGGTCTGGCTAGGCCAAGGGGCGGTCCCCACCTTGGCAGATGCCCTCAAGCGCCTCGATTCGGACAAGAGGTGTGAAGCCATAGCCGCTCTGGGGGAGATCGGCTCGCCCCGCGCTGTCCAGCCACTCGTCGTCGCTGCCGCCGATAAGGACTCCCGGGTCCGAACCTTTGCCGTCTGGGCGCTTGGACGAATTGCTGACAACCGCGCCCTGGACACACTCCTGGCAGCATTGAAGGACCAGGAGGCGGCCGTGCGCGAGGCAGCCGCACTGGCACTAACTCACTACCGCCGGCCGAAGGTGGCGCGAGCCCTCGAACGGGCCCTCAAAGACGAGGTGTGGGAGGTCCGGCTTGCCGCAATGAAAGCCCTCGGACACATTGCCGATCCGGCGTCCAGGGCCCCCCTGCTCGCCGTCCTCCACCATACGGACGACTTCGGAAACATTGCGGACGACGTCATGTGGGCCCTGGCGGCCTATCCGGACGAAGAAGTGGCCCGGGCCATCATCGCCTCGGAACCTGAGCACATCAACTGGGCAGTACCCGACACTCTTGCACGGATCGGCCCACCGGCCCTGGCGCCACTGAAGGAGGCCCTCCGTGACGCGGATGCGCAGCGCAGGCAATCCGCAGCCTGGAGTCTGCAGAAGATGGACACTCTCGGCACACCGGCCTTGGTGCGAGCCGCGTCCTCCAACGAACCCGATGTCAGGCGCGCCGCAGCCAAGGTGCTGCGTTACTGCCTCGACCTCGCCGCCGTGGACGACCTCGTGGCCCTGCTTGACTCGCACGACCCCGTGGTCCTGCGGGAGGTCGGCGAGGCGTTGGGCTATACCTACACGCGTGACGCCGTGCCGGTGCTGATCGAGCGGCTTCTGGGCTCCGACATAGCATGCCGGCGCGAGGCGGCAGTCCTCCTCGCTGAGTTCAACGACCCGCGGGCGGTCAAGCCGCTCATCGCCCTGCTCGATCATCCGCACGAGGGTTTGGCGGGGAAAGCCGCCATTACTCTGGCTAAACTCCGCGACCCGCGCGCTGCGGTACCCTTGGCCCGGTTCTTTGGGCGCTTACAGGGCTGGGTGCACGAGGTCCTTCGCCAGTTGGAGAAGGGCGGCCAACCGGAACACAAGATTCCGGACATCTTTCACCGGCCGGACGACCCACCCTACTCCACGCTGGGGGACTGGGGCTGGCAGAGCGAGGTCGGTGTCGGCCACGACTTGAGGGAGTTGATCCGAGAAGCGGCTGAGTTCTTCGCTGAGGTCCGCAAACCGCAAGCTTTGCCTCCCCTGGTAGCCTTCGTTCGCGACTCGGCCATGCCGTACCGACCGGACCTTATCGAGTCGCTCGGGGTGATCACAGACGAGCAGACCCTGCGGGTGCTTATCGAAATACTCCAGGACGAAGAGGAGCCGTACGCCTGCCGGTGCGCGGCCGCGAGGGGGCTAGGCCGGCTACTGAGCCAAGTAAAAGCAATGTCCTACAGGTTACTTGAACCTGAATGGCAG
>CAZIJC010000075.1:0-20020 GCA_964539385.1 uncultured Anaerolineales bacterium
AAGCGAGCGGGTGCCGTTCTCGCCACAGCAAAAGACTTACGTAAGACCGCATAGACGGCGGCCGGCGGGCACGGAAAGAACGGGTCGAGGCAGCCTTCAACGCTCCAGCGTGGTCAGCCCTTCGCGGACAGCGTACTTGGTCAGTTCCGCCACGCTACGGATAGTCAGCCTGTTCATGATGTTATGGCGGTGCGTATCGATGGTCTTGGCGCTGACGTGGAGGCGGCGAGCAATCTGCTTCGTGCCGTGACCTTCGGCCAGCAGTTGCAGGACCTCGCGCTGCCGTGCCGTCAGGGCGGAAGCGGGCGCCGCTTCCGGCGCCGCGCTGCGAACACAATCTTCAAGGACCACACCGGCGATCCGTGGGCTGAGATAGACGCGGCCGCCCGCCACCGTCCGGATGGCACACACGAGTTCCTCGTAGGCACAGTTTTTCAGGAGATAGCCCTGCGCTCCGGCTCTCAGCATCTCCACCACGAAGCGCCGGTCCGAATGCATCGACAGGGCGATCACCTTGGCCTTCGGTGACCGCTTGAGGATCCGGCGCGTCGCCTCGACGCCGTTCAAGTCGGGCATGGAAACGTCCATGACGACGACGGTGGGCGTCAGGTCGCGTGCGAGCCTTACGGCCTCTCGGCCGTTGGCGGCCTCGCCGACCACCTCCAGATCGGTCTGCTTCTCGATCAGGGCGCGGAGCCCCTCGCGGAACATGCCGTGGTCGTCGGCAAGTAGAAGCCTCAGTCTCATTGTGCCGTCTCCGGCCCTGTTGCCGCCTCGCGCTCCAGGGGAGCGATCAGAGTGGCCCGGGTCCCGCAGCCAGGCTCGGAGCGGATGTCCGCGCGGCCGCCGAGATAGTCCATACGCTCGCGGATGTTGAAGAGGCCGAACCCGTGGGAGAGGTCTTCGCGGACATGGACCACGTCCGGTTTGAAGCCCACACCATCGTCCTGGACCACGACGCGTATGTTCGAGGTGTCCCCGGCGAGGTCGACCTTGACGTGCCGGGCCTTGGCGTGCTTGGCGACGTTGACGAGCAGTTCCTGGAGCGAGCGGAACAGGACGGTGCGCACATCGTCGGCGAGCGGTTTGGGCCGGCCGTCGTCGGCAAACTCGGCCGCCACCCCGTGCTCGGCCTCGAACTTCTCGGTCAGCCACTCGGCCGCCGCCACGAAGCCCAGTTCGTGGAGGACCGGCGGGCTGAGATCGACCATGACGGACCGCGAATCGCGGACGGCCTCCGAGACCAACCGGGCGACCTCGGCCAGGCCGTCGGCCAGGTCGGTTGAGGCGGCCGAATCGCCCAGTTCGTCGAGCCGGATCTTTGCCAGGGCCAGTTTCTGGGCGATCACATTGTGGAGGAACGCCCCGAGGCGGCGGCGTTCCTCCGCCTCCGTGCGCACCAGTCCCGAGGCCAGCGCCCGCAGTTGCTGTTGATAGGTCCGACGTTCCTCCTCGGCCCGCTTGCGGTCGGTGATGTCGGTTATCAGCCCAAGCGTTCCGATGAATGTCCCCGCGTCATCGCAGAGTGGAGATGCGGAAAGAGAGAAGGATTTGGCATCACCCGCTTTGGTGTACAACACCGTCTCATATTGTGAAGCCTCGCCCCCTTTTCGCTTTTGGGTCTGCTCCCTGTACTTTGCGAGTTCCTCCGGGACCGTGAGATGTTGCAAGTTGAGTCCGATGAGTTCTTCCGGTTCGTAGCCCAACAGCCGACCGTAGGCTCGGTTGCAGAAGAGGATGTTCTCATCCGGATCGACAATCCCAAGACCCTCTTGGGCAGTTTCCACGAGCGTTCGGTATTTCTCCTCCGATTCGCGCAGCGCCTCCTCGGCCCGTTTGCGGTCGGTGATATCTTCCGCCGAGAACAAGGCCCCGGTTATTTGACCGCGTGCATCCTTAATGATAGCGTTGTGAAAGGCGATGATTCGTTCTTCTCCGTCCTTTCGGAGCAACGGGTTCTCGTAATATTCAACAGGCGCGACGTCCCCGGCCATAAGTCTGCGGAAGACACCCCTCACTTCATCCCGCACGCTCCGTGGAACCAGCGTATCGAACCAGTTCCGACCGATCAGTTCGCCTTCGCCGTAGCCCAGGATTTCACAACCCTTCTTGTTGATCAGCGTTATGTTCTCGTCAACGCCAAGCGTGACCAGCATTACGCCGGTGATATTCAGGTATCGTTCCGCGCGATCTCTTTCCCGCCTCAGGACCTCCTCGGCCCGCTTGCGGTCGGCCGTGACTTCCAGAGCGTGCAGGGCGAAGGCCAAGTCTGCCGCAACCTCCTCCAGGAGGCCTTTCTCTTCCTCATCGGCGGCGAAGCGGCCGGACACCGAGACGGCCAACAGGCCGAACACCTTCCCGCCGTGGGCCAACCGGACGGTCATGCCTGCGCGGCCGCCGTAGGATGCCGCCAGGGGACAGTCGGAACACGTGAGGGCGGGGTCTTCAACGACCGCGACGCCGGGTTGGGCCAGAGCGGTTCGTCCGCACTGCGGCAGTCGTCCGGCCTCCAGGCCCCGGGCCATCGGCTCGAAGGCCTCGCCCAGACCGGCCTCGGCCCAGGTCGAGGGCGCCCCCGACTCGTCCAGCACGGCGATCCATGCGTTGTAATAACCGCGCGTCTGGACGAGCGTTTCGCAGACCTGCTTCAGGAGCGTGTCGTGGCCGGTCTCCCTGACGATGAGTTGGTTGATGTTCCGGATGGCCCGCAGAACGGCGTTGAGGTGCTCGGTTCTCTCTGCGGCCCGCCGGCGCCCGGCCGCGTAGCCGGAGATGACCAGCCCCAGGCCGACAATGACAAGGAGCGCCGCCGCGCGGTCGTACAGTTCGTGGCCGGAGACTTCCAGAATCAACAGGCCCCAGAACGTGCCCTCATGGAAAACGTAGCAATCGAGTGCGGCGTCCAGAACCCAGAAGGTCAGGCCGGCCAGAAGGCACAAGAGAAACGCTTTGTGTTCCGTCTTCATGGTGCGAACTCCGGTTGCCGGAGGGGGACGGAAAGCAAAAACGCCGCCAGGACGGCAGCGCAAACAGATACCCGCGCGCAAGCACAACCCCTCAGATTGGCCGCGAGCCTGCGGTCGATTCGGCCCATCCCGGTCGTGCCCCTTGAGGTCAATCAGGTCCGTGCACGTTAAGGATCAGCGCACATCAATTCGAATGGGTGACGTGATCGTTTCCAGCGCCGTCAGGGAGGTAAGCCCCCAAGCAGCGTCCTCCTACACGCCCCGACTGTCTCCCACTATGGCCGGCGGTCCGGGATGCATCAAGCAAAAAAACGGGAGGAGCGTATCGCGCGGGGTGTGACCACGGATTATGGCAGGGCGCGCTGTTGGGTTCTGCCCCGTCGAGGCAGACACTGTGGACCCCAACCCACAGCAAACCGGGGATGGGTCGCCCGGTTGGGCCTTGACATTTCTTGGCGAATGGGTAAAATGACCAAGAGCCGAAGTAAGGAGCAGAACCGTGAACACAAAGGAACGTGCCCTCTACGAAGCGCGGGCTCGCATCATCAAGGCCCTGGCGCATCCGACGCGGCTGTTCCTGGTGGACGAACTGTCGCGCGGCGAGCGGTGCGTGTGTGAACTCACCGAGATGGTCGGCGCCGACATGTCCACCGTCTCGAAGCACCTGGCGGTGCTTCGGTCCGCGGGAATCGTCGAGGACGAGAAGCGCGGCAGCCAGGTCTTCTACGCGCTGCGGACCCCCTGCGTGCTGAACTTCTTCAAATGCGTCGAGGGCGTGCTGAAGTCGAACGCCCGCGATCAGGCGGCCCTGACCCGTTGATTCCCGCGCGGCGGCCGGGCAAGGGCTGCCTCTTTTTCGCCGAAACGCGTGGCGAATGGGGCAAATGGCCATGACTGCCCGGCAGGCTTCAAGAGAAGGTGGCGAATGAAGAAGGAACTGAAAATCTTCGCGGCGTTGGTGGCCGTCTTCCTGGGCGCCTACTTTCTGCCCCTGGGCAACGAGAAGGTCCGCGGCGCCATCCTGGAGGCGTTTGGGCTGCTTCAGTGGTACGCCATCCACCACACGCTGGCGTGCGTGGTGCCGGCGATGTTCATCGCGGGGGCCATCTCGACCTTTCTCTCTCAAGGATCGGTCATGCGGTACCTGGGGCCGAGGTCGAACCGGCTGCTGGCCTACTCGGTGGCCTCGGTGGCGGGTGTTATCCTGGCGGTCTGCTCGTGCAGCGTCCTGCCGATGTTCGCCGGCATCTACACCCTGGGGGCGGGGCTGGGACCGGCCAGCGCGTTCCTGTACTCCGGGCCGGCGATCAACGTGATGGCGATCTTCTTGTCGGCCCGGGTGCTGGGCCTCGACCTGGGGGCCGCGCGGGCCATCGGCGCGGTCGTCTTCGCGTTTGTGATCGGCCTGGCGATGGCCTTCATCTTCCGCCGTAGCGAGAAGAAGCGGGCCGACGCGGCGATGCAGATGCCCGAGACCCCGCACAGCCAACGGCCGCTCTCCAAGACCGCCCTGTTCTTCCTCGCGATGATCCTCTTTCTCGTCTTCAGCGACTGGTACAACACGAACGACGTGACGATGACCCTGAACGACGGGACCGTCATCCAGGCCAACATCCGCTACAGCAGGCGGGACACGGTGGACATCCAGCAGTACCAGGCCGACGGGCACCTGGGGTCGGAGATCCGCCGGCTCCGGCGCGGCCAGATCCGGCGCATCGAGCGCGAGCCGGGCTTCGTCATGACCGTCCACGGCGTCAAGTGGCTCCTGGCGGGCGCGATGGGCCTGGCGGTGCTCGTGATGGTCTGGCGGTGGTTCGGCCGCGACGAGATCCGCCAGTGGATGCGGGCGACCTGGGACTTCGCCCTGATGATCGTGCCGCTCCTGTTCGGCGGCGTGTTCATCACGGGATTCATCGGGGGACTGATCCCGGAGACGTACGTGGCGGGCCTGGTGGGCGGCAACAGCATCTTCTCGAACTTCGCGGCCTCGTTCGTCGGAATGATCTGGTACTTTGCCACGCTCACCGAAATTCCGATCGTCGAGATGCTCACGCGCCTGGGCATGGGGCGGGGACCGGCGCTGGCGCTGCTGCTGGCCGGGCCCGCGCTGTCGTTGCCGAGCATCCTGGTGATCTACAAGGTGGTCGGCTTCGCCAAGACGTTCGTCTTCTGCGTGCTGGCGGTGGTGATGTCGACGCTGGTGGGTTGGCTGTTCGGCATGCTGGTTGCGTGAGAGGAAAGGCTGGCACCATGGATCAAGACCGGGCCTGGGGCCTTGGCCGTACCTGCGCTCGGGCAGCGGTGGTTGCGATCCTCCTCGCCGCCGCAACGCGCTGCGCGGTCGGCGGGCCGGCTGCTGAGGACCGTACGCCGGTGCCGCCGCGAGCCCGACCGCCCGGCGTCTGCCCGCCGTTCTACCTGCGCGACGAGGACGGGAACGTGATCGACCCCGTCAAGGGGACGAACGCGGACAAGCCGTACTCGCCGAAGCAGACGTGCGGCAAGTGCCACAACTACGAGACGATCACCCGGGGCTACCACTTCATGCAGGGCAAGGGCGAAAAGCCCACGGCCGACCTGGCCGACCGATGCCAGTGGGCCCTGACGCCGGGGAACTACGGCGGGACGTGGTGCTCGCCCGCCCCGCTGTACAAGTATCTCTCGCCCAAGAGGAACGCCTCGCCTCGCACGATGGACATGACGTCGTTCAGTTTCATCACGATCGGCTGCGGCCTGTGCCATCCCGGCGGCGGCAGCGCCGAGTTCGACCGCGACGGCAAGCGGTACGACCGCTGGATGGCCGACCCGGCGAGCGGCCTGACGCCCGGTGGCGACAACGGCTTTGACGGCGACTACTACCACGCCCGATGGAGCGAGACGGGCGTCCTGGAGGCCGACTGCCTCCTGTGCCACCTCCCCGAATATGGCTTCGCCGAGCGAAAAAAACAGATCAAGGCCCTGAACTTCCGGTGGGCGGCCACCGCGGCCGCGGGCTTGGCCACGGTCGCCGGCTCGGTGGCCAAGGGCGAACCGGTGACCGTAACCTACGACAAGACGACGTTCAACCCGGACGGTACCCGCTCGCCCCACATCGTGCGGGAACCGCGAAACGAGACCTGCCTGGCCTGCCACGCCAAGCCGGGATGGAAAAAGCGCGGGGCGAACTTCCGGCCCCGCACCGATGTTCACCTGCGGGCCGGTCTGAAGTGCGTGGACTGCCACCCCGCCGGCAGCGCAGCCGACGACCCACGCATCAGCGGCAAGGAAGCGCACCAGATTGCCAAGGGCGACGATCCGGGGGGCCACGTCCGCAACGATCTGGACAACACAGGCCCGGACTGCGCCGATTGCCATAGCACCGGGCGCCTCGGTGCGCCCGTAGCCGCGCATCGATGGCTGCCGCCGTTGCACCTTGAAAGAATCGCCTGCCAGACGTGCCACGTGCCCGAGCGGACCGTCAAGGCCGCTCTCCTCCAGGCGAGCGACGTTTTCAACCCCGGCGCGAAGATCCCGACGAAGGGCAAACACCTCTGGACGTTCTACGGGCCCGACGCGGCCTACTGGAACCACTACGGCGACCTGGAGATGATGGGCTACGACGACAAGCCGACGCACCGTTTCCGCCCCGTTCTGGCGCGCTACAAGGGGAAGATCTACCCCGTCAACCGCGTGCACACGGCCTGGCCCGCCATCGAGGTCGAAGGCCGGCCCGGCCTCATGCAGCCGAAGATGGGCGACATCTACAAGATGTGGACCGACCATAAAAGGGACCCGGCGGCCTACCACTCCCTCGCCAAAATCCGCGACGACAACGGCGACGCCGTCCCAGAGGTCAACCGTCCGGAGGAAATCGACGCCCTCATCGCAGCAGTCACGAAGATGCTCTCCGAAACCGGCTACCTGATGCAGGGCAAACGCGTCGTCTGGGTCATGGACGACCGAGTTTATTCGTCCGGCGTCGAGTATCGCCAGATCGCCAAGCATCTCTGGGAGGCCTCGCCGTACGGCAACGTTCACAAGTACAACCATGACGTGTCCCCGGCGCGGTCGGCACTGGGGGTGGGCGGCTGCACCGATTGCCACCATCCGGCGGCACCGTTCTTCTTCGCCCGCGTCCTGAAGCACCGCTTCGACGAGTCCGGGCGCCCGGTCACGGAACCCCAGTATGCGTTGCTGGGCCTGAGCCGCGCGGCGGCTCTCGTCGGCGCGTGGCGCGAGGCGTATCTCAAACCCATCCTGTACGGCCTGATGGTGGTCCTCATGTGCGCCGTGGTGGCCCTGGTCGGGCAACACGCGGTCGCGCACCTGTCGGCACACTCGGCGCCGGCGGCGTGGCTGCGTGCAGTCCCGCTGGTTGCGGGTGTGGCTGTCGGCGCGATGGCCCTGTTCATGGTGTTTCGGCCGGACCTGCGGGCGTATGCGCTGCCGACACGATTCTGGCTCGACGCCAATCATTTCCTGGTGGCGACGGCCATCCTGGCGGTCGGGGCGGCGGTGATGGTGGCTGAACTGGCCGATGCCCGGGGCCGTCAAGGGCTGCTTCGCAGGCTGGTGGCGCGTAAGACGGCGGCGTTGCTGGCGGTCGGCATCGTGGCGGCCGCTGCCGCCGGGGTCCTGATGCTGGTCGGCACCCCGGCGCTGGCATGCGTAACCCGCCCGGCCTATACGGTTTTCGACGGCGCGCTGGTGGTCGTCCTGCTCGGCTGCACGTGCAGCCTGCTTCGTCGGACGCTCGCGCGCATGGTAGGAGAGTAGCCATGAAGACAATCCAGATTCTTGGGCCCGGATGCCCCAAGTGCGCGAGACTGGCCGAGGCGGCCGAGGCGGCCGCGGTGGCCGCAGGCGTCGAGTACACCCTTGAAAAGGTGACCGACATCAACCGGATTACCGGCTTCGGCGTCATGATGACGCCGGCGCTTGTCGTGGACGGCGAGGTGAAGACCGTCGGCAAGGTGCCGAGCGCTGAGGAAATCCAGGCCCTGCTGGCCTAGCGTCTTGACAGGAGTCCGGCACGGTGGCAGGCTTGCCCGCCGCGCCACAGAAGAAGGAGCGAACGCGATGAAAGCGAAAACCATCGTCGGCATCGTCCTGCTGGTCTTTGCCGCGGCGAGCCTGGTGTACCTCGTGGTTTCGGAAGTCTTCAGCCGAGACGACTCGCCGCTGCCGGCGACGGGGGTTGACCCGCAGGCCCCCGCCGACGGCGTCGTCGTCACGTACTTCCTGACGAACGTTCGTTGTCCGACGTGCCTGAAGATCGAGGCGTACACGAAGGAGGCCGTCGAGAAAGGTTTCGCCGACGCCGTCAAGGACGCACGGCTCGTCTGGCGGGCGGTCAACACCGACGAGCCGGGCAATGAACACTTCCTCGACGACTACCAACTTGCCTTCAAGGCGGTCGTGGTCTCGGTGCGGCGCGGCGGCCGCGAGGTGAAGTGGAAGAACCTGGAAGCGATCTGGGAACAGGTCGGCGAAAAGGACGAGTACCTCGCCTACATCCGGGCCGAGGTTGCCGCCGCACTCAACGACGCGAAGGGCACGTGATGGAGACGCTGCTGGCGGGCACCGTGTCGGCGCTGTGGCTCGGCATCCTGACCGCCATCAGCCCGTGCCCGATGGCGACGAACATTGCCGCCATCTCGTTTATCGGCAAGCGCGTCGGCCGGCCGCTCCTGGTCATCCTGTCGGGCCTGCTGTACACCCTCGGCCGGACGGCGGCGTACGTGGCGGTGGCGGTCGTGGCGGTGGGGGGGCTGCTGGCGATACCGGCCGTCTCGCAGTTCCTCCAGACGTACATGAACCGGCTGCTCGGGCCGATCCTCATCGCCGTCGGGGTGGTGCTGCTGGAACTGGTGCCGCTTCGCTTCTCGACCTCGGTCGGGGGCGAGCGGGCGCAGCGGCTGGCCGAGAAGGGCGGACTCCTGGGAGCGGCCCTGCTGGGCATCCTGTTTGCCCTGTCGTTCTGCCCCATCTCGGCCGGGCTGTTCTTCGCGAGCCTCGTGCCGCTGGCTCTCAAGCACGAGTCGCGGCTGCTGCTTCCGACGGCGTTCGGCATCGGGACGGCGCTGCCGGTCGTCGTCTTCGCGATTGCCATCGCGCTGAGTGCCCGGTCGGTCGGCAAGATGTACGGCGCGCTGCAGAAAGTGGAGCGTTGGGCGCGGCGGATGACGGGCGTGCTGTTCATCCTGGTCGGCGTCTACTACTGCCTGCTCTACATCTTCGGCGTGACGGCGCTGTCTCCATGGTCCAAGTAAACACCTCCTTCTTTGTCACCCTGAGCGAAGCGAAGGGTCTCGCCGTGCTGCGAAGTGCCGCAGCCGCCCGCTTGCGCGCGGCTGCTTGCACCCGCAGAAGGGTGTTTGATGCGCCGCAAATGGCGTCCGGCACGTTGACAGTAACGGACGGGAGAGTATACTTAACTTAGAGGAATCGCCGCGCCAGAGTGGAGGAACTGCCATGTCGGCGAAAGATGTTGAGTCCGAGGCCCTGCGACTGTCCCTGAAGCAGCGCGCTCGGTTGGCCGAGCACCTACTCGTCAGTCTTGAGGGCGAGGCGGAAGCCGATTCGGAAGACCTCTGGCTCGACGAAGCCGAGCGCCGCTACCAAGCCTACGGCGAAGGCAAGGTCGAAGTTCGGCCGGCCGACGAGGTGCTCCGAAGGGCCCGCTCGAAACTCCCATGAAACGCGTCGTCTTCCTGGTCCCGGCCGAAGAGGAGATGACAGAGGCCGCTCTCTTCTATGAGTCGCGGGCCGGAGGTCTTGGTGCCAGGTTTCTGAGTCACGTCGAAAGCGCCGTCCAGGCAATCGTCAAGAACCCCGGTGCGTACCCACCTGCCCGCGGAACCATCCGCAGAAAACGGGTGCCTCAATTCCCCTATGCCATCCTCTACCGGGACGACCCGGATGAGATCGTGATCCTGGCCGTCATGCATATGCACCGACGCCCAGGCTATTGGCAGCAGCGCCTCTAGCCGGGCAAGCGGCCGCTGGCCATTTCACTTTGAACTTTGAACTTTGAACCTTGAACTTTGAACTATCCTCCATACACCTCCTTCGGCAGGGGCAGGCTGCGGCCTTCGGCGGAGGAGCGTTCGGCGGTTTCGATGACGGCGATTGTCTCGCGCGCTTGGTGGGCGGTGACGGCGAGCGGTTCGCCCATCAGGAGATGGTCCGCGATGTTGCGGTAGTATTCGGCCCAGCCGCACGTCTGGAGGGCGGGAATCTCGCCGTCAAAACGCACGCCCGAGGCGTAACTCGTTACGCGCACCGTCTCGGCATCGGTCGTCTCCAGGCCGCCCAGCGTCCCGAGCACGCGCCAGCGTGCCTTCCCGACGGCCGCCAGGCTCGACTGCTGAAAGTCGGCCACCGTGCCGTCCTCGAAGCGCAAGATGGCCCGCGTGGCGTCCTCGTTCGTCACGTGATGCCAGCGGAGTTTGTGGAAGAAGCCCGTGACCTGCGTCACCTCTTTGTCAACGAGGCGGAGGATCCAGTCGGTAAAGTGCGCCCCCCAATCGTAGAGCGCCCCGCCGGAGACGGTCTTGTCGCTGCGCCACCAGGTGCGCGGGCGCTTGTAGCCGCCGAAGAAGCACTCGATGTGGTAGAGGCGGCCCAGGAGGCCGCGGTCGATGATGTCGCGGATGGCCAGGTAATCGCCGTCCCAGCGGCGGTTGTGGAAGACGCTGAGCATGACCTGATGGCGGCGAGCCGCCCGGATCATGCGTGTCGCCTCGTCGGTCGTCAGGCAGAACGGCTTTTCGCTGACGACGTGCTTGCCGGCCTTCAGGCACGGGAGGCTGGTCTCGGCGTGAAGGTTGTGCGGCAGGATGTTGACGACCAGGTCGAGGCCCTTCATCTGGAGCATCGCCTCCAGCGACGCGAACGTGCGGATGCCGGGCAGTTCTTCGCGTGCGGCCTTGGTGCGTTCGGGGTTGATGTCGCAGGCGGCCACGGTCGCCAGGCCCGGCGTCTCGTTGATCTGCCCGCCGTGCCCCTTGCCCATGTTGAACTCAGGGCCGTAGCCGAGCAGGCCGCAGCGGATGGTGCGCTTGCGGTCGAGTTCAGCCCCCTGCGTCCATTCCAGGCTCCTCAGCAGGAGCCGCTGAAACTCCGGGTGCCGCCACGCCCGCAGGTCGTGCCCGTTGGCCAGGTACACCACGCGGCCCTGGCCGTGGCGGCGGACGAAGGCCATCGGCATCTTCCTGCCCTGCCAGAACGTCTCGGCCAGAAGCGTGCACCTGGCCGGATCGTAGTTCTGGAGGTGATACATCTCGTCGGGGATCGTGAAGTCGGGCATCCGCGCCGTCAGGTAGTGGTCGCGGTCCACGATCTCGACCGGGAACTCGTGGAAGTGCGGGTGGGTGAGGAACTCGGCGTTCAGCATTTCGACGTAGGGGCGGCTGTCGCGGAAACTGTCGGCCGCCGAGTGGACGCCGACCAGGCCGCCGCCGCCCTTGACGAACTCCAGGAGCCCTTTCTCGCGCGGCTGCGTCAGGTCGCTGCGAAAGCCGGTGGTGTAGATGATGACGGCCGAGTAACGGCTCGCGGCGAGCGCCGCCAGGGCGTCGAGGTCGCGCGTGACGGTCAGTTTCCACCGCCCGCCGCGCTCTCTCAGGAGTTCTTCGAGGACCTCGCCGGCGGCCTCGTTCGCGTGCCACGGTCCGCCGACGAGCATGAGAACGCTTTTCGCCCTGGCCTTTGGCCGGGCCGGGCGCTGCCGCTTCGTGGTCTTGCCCGCTGTTGCCTTCTTCTTTGCCACCGATCACCCTTTCCGAGCCGCGCCCGTGGGAAAGCGACCGCTCCCTGGCGGTCGCGGCTCTGTTGCGGCGCGCGCCACCGAATCCGAGCCGCGCCCGCGAGGAAGCGGCCGCTCTGTTGCGGCGCGTGTCACCGGGTCGCGGGCTGCCTTAGATGTGCTCGACCTGGATGCCCGACAGTTGGCAGTAGGCCTTGAACTCGTCTTCGAGGTCGCCGTAGATGAACAGTTGATGGAAGCCCTTGACGTCGCGTGAGTCGGCCACGCCGTCCACGGTGCACTCAAGCGACGTGCGGCAGCCGCCGGAGGGCGGCGTGTCGATGTTGCGCACGACGCGTCCGGTGCCAAGGATAATCTTCTGGGGCCCGGTGAACTTCATCAGCGTAATCTTCTGGCCCACGCGCCATAGCACCTGCACCGCCACGCCGAGCGCCGACTCCGAATGGCTCCGCAGGATGAACGGCTCGTGCGGCTTGTCGAACCCGTCGAGGTTGGCCCCGCACGTGCAGTGGGCCCCCATCAACGTGTTGTTGACCGTGTTGGGCGCCGGGTCCTGCATGAACCCGGGCCGCTCGAACAGAAGGTGCGTGAGGCGCGAGGAGATGGCGGCGTTCCAGTCGGCCTCGCAGGCGCCGACGATGCCCTCGTCGCGCAGGCGCGAGAACGCCATGCACGGCGGCTTGATCTGCCTGCGCCCGATCGGCCCCAGGCAGTCCATCGAGAAGCCGTGGCATTTCTCGGCCTCCATCACGCGCCGGCAGGCGATGTAGTTCTTGGCGGCGGTCAGGATGTCGTCCTTGGTCGGCTCGACTATTTTCTTGGCTTCCTTCGTGTAGTAGTCGGCGAGGGCCCGGACCTCGTCGCTCTCTTCGACCTTCTTGAATGCGTCGAGGAAATACTGGTGCGGCACGTAATGGAGCGTCGTGCCGATTACGTCGAGCGGCGTGTCCTGCACCTTGTTGCCGCGAACGATGCAAAGGCGCGTCTGCTTCATGTCCCAGACGGTCTTGAGCATCCGCATCGCCGTCGCCAGCCACTGGGCGTCCTGCGTGGCGCCGACGAAGGCGTTCTTCGCCTTGCGGCTGTAGTGGAGGTGACCGGTGAACGACGTGCCCATGTGGCTGAACACCACGGTCGGCACCTCGCCGCGCTTGTCGAGGAAGTTATTGACCTCCCGCCAGCTATTCGGATGGAGCGACATGCAGGTCAGGAGTACGCCGTCCGGCGCCGCCTTGGCCACCTTCTCCAGGTAGGCGGCCAGCGTTTGGGCGTCGTGAATCGGCTCCTGCCAGAGTTCGAGCGTCGCGCCGAGGCGTTCGGCGGCCTGGGTCATCACTTTGGTGTACATTTCCTGGTGGCCTTTGATGTCGTAGGATGCGCCGGGCCAGCCGAGCCAGTACTTCTCAAGGTTCGGCCGCATGAACGCGCCCATAATGCGGCACGTGCCGGCCGTCTGGGGCGCGGCTCCCATGACCGAGGAGGCGAACTCCAGAACGCCCATCTGCATCGCCACGGCCGATGCGCCGAGGCCCGTCAGAAAACGCCGGCGATTCAGCGTCAGCGGACAGCGAGACACGTGTTTCTCGGCGAGCATGGCCACTCCTCCCATCTGTTGGTCCCGGGCGAACAACGCCACGGACTCACGATTACCTCCTACTGCTCTAGTCCGGTAGCGGGCCGATGTCAAGAGAACTTCCGGCCCATCACCCGTCCGGTGCGTGTTTAGCGCTTCGGTCCAGTACGGAGGCGTATGCCGAACGCCGCTGCGCGATTCGTGCAACGGCAGAAGCCGAAGATGTTTGCCATTGCAGCGCCCACCTGTTATGCTGTCGCGGTTGGACTCTGGGAACCTGGAGAGGCTGTGATAAGGAGGAGGCCCATGCGAAAGACGCTAATCCCTTTGCTCTCGGCCGTTTTGTTGTTCGCTCTCGCCGGCGCCGCCTTGAGGCAAACGGACGCCGCAGGCAAGGCCGAACCCGCGAACCTTGACACCGACCCGCACCTGGCCGGATGGTGGAAGTTGGACGACACATCCGGAACGACCGCCGCCGACGCCTCCAAGCACGGACGCAAAGGCACGCTCGGGGGCGGCTTGTCGTTCGACAAGGATTCGGTCGCCGGCCGCGTCGGAAAGGCACTGAAACTCGACGGCAAGGCGGGCGTCATCGAGATACCCGGCTACAAGGGCGTTTCCGGCACACACGCGCGAACCGTGGCGGCCTGGATCAAGACGAAGTCCTCCAGGGGCGAGATCATCTCCTGGGGACTCGAGGAATTCGGCAAGATGTTCATCTTCGGCTTCGTCCGCGGGCGCGTCGGCCTGGTGCCCAGTGGCGGCTATCTCTACATGAACGACCCGGTCAACGACGATGCGTGGCATCACGTGGCCGTCGTGGTCGAAGAGGCCGAACGGCCGAACCTCCACGACAACGTCAAACTCTACAAGGACGGCGAACCGGCCACCATCCACGACATCGGCCTCTTGGACCTCTGGCCGGTCGATACCGGCGACAAACTCGACCTGAGGATTGGCAGGCGCTTCAGCGGCCTCATCGACGAGGTTCGACTGTACGACCGGCCCCTGTCGGGCGACGAAATCAAGGCGCTGGTCACGCAGCGCAAAGCCAAGTGACCGGCACGCATAAGTATTCGGCGGCACGGTGTGCGGCCGGTCGAGCAACGTGCACCGGCCGCAAGGAATCGGACGATGCCGAAAGGAGATGAGCAGATGGAGAATACACGAGTGAACCGGCGGGAGTTTCTGGGCACCAGCGCGAAAGTTGCAGCGGGGGTGGCGGCCACGCTCGGTGCCGCCGGCGGGTTAGGCGCCCCGGCCGCCGGCGCGGGCGTTGATACGTCCAAAATCCTCAACTACAACCCGAACATGGAGTACCGCCGGCAGGGCAAGACCAATCTGATGGTCTCGGCCGTCTGCCTCGGCGGGCACTCGCGAAGCAAGGCCGAGCAGCGCGAGAAAATCGTCAGCCGCTGCATCGACCTGGGCATCAACTACATCGACGCCTGCACGCACGGCGAGGTGTGCCGCGATGCCAAGGCACTGAAAGGCCGCCGCGACAAGATGTACCTCTCGCTGTCGCATTGCGGCAACGAGATACGCAGCCCGAATTTCCGCACCGCCAAGAAACTGCTGGAGGTGCTCGACAAGACGCTGAAGGACTCGAACCAGGAGTACACCGACCTGTGGCGCATCACGTGCTACGAACCGGGGGGGCGGCACACGTTCAACACGGCCTGCGAGATGATGCAGGCGCTGGAGACGGCCAAGAAGCAGGGCAAGGCGCGGTTCATCGGGTTCTCTACGCACGATCGCCGCTGGATCAAGTTCATGATCGAGTACTTCCCCCAGGTGGAGGTGGTCTGCTTCCCGTTCACCACGATGAGCAAGGTCGCGCAGACCGACAGCGTCTTTCCGGCCCTGAAGAAGTGCGACGTGGGCGCCTTCGGCATCAAGCCGTTCGGGGCCGGGTCGCTCTTCAGGGGCGACAACGAGGAGAACAACCGCCGCGGACGCCTCGCCATCCGCTACATCCTCCAGTCGAACACCGTCATCCCCATCCCGGGCATGAACAGCGTTGACCACGTTGACAACGTCGCCAAGGCCGTCATGGAACGCCGCAAACTCGACCTGAAAGAGCAGGCTGAACTCCAGGACGCCAGCAAACGGATGTGGGCCAACCTGCCGCCCAACTATCAGTGGCTGAAAAACTGGGAGTACGTGTAAGGAGTTTGCGCCGGATAATGATGGACTTGCGATGAGGGAAGGCCGGATCGTCCAGGCTGAATGACCGTGTGGCCCTGAACGATAACGGCCAGCCGGGAATGCCCACGCACAAACACGCTTCACCGACAATGGCCGTTCTGCTCTTGCTCACCGCTACGGCACTATCCTTGGCCCAAACTGCCGCCGATGAATCGCCCCGGCCCGCCGTTCAGGGCGACCTTGTCCGTGCGAGTGGCAAGGGGCCTTACGAGCCTACCTGGGAGTCGCTTGCGCAGCATGGCGCCGCGCCGAAGTGGTATCAGGACGCCGTGTTTGGAATATACTTTCACTGGGGAGTCTACTGCGTGCCCGCGTTCGGGAGCGAGAAGTATCCGAGAGACATGTACAGACAAAATTCTGCGACTAACAAGCATCATTGCAGCACGTACGGGGATCCGACAAAGTTCGGGTACCATGACTTCATCCCGCTGTTCAAGGCCGAGAAGTGGAATCCGGACCGCTGGGCGGCGCTGTTCAAAAAGGCGGGCGCCGACTTCGCCGGCTCCATTGGTGCACACCACGACGGTTTCGCCATGTGGGACACCGCCTACAGCCCATATAACTCAATGAATATGGGGCCCCGCCGGGATGTCGTTGGAGAGATGGCGCAGGCCGTGAGGAAGCAGGGCATGAAGGTCGTCACGACATTTCATAACGTGCGATGGGATTATTATGACGCCGGCAGGCAGTTGTGCCCCAAGGGGGTCGGGGTCAATGACCCGAAGCTTTCAGGCCTGTACGGCGCGCCGCATAACGCAGAGGAGCCAATGCCCGAGAGTTTTAGAGAAAAGGGGTATAATCAGGTCATTGAGGTTATCGACAAGTACCGGCCGGATCACCTTCAGTTTGACGGGACGACCTGTGAGAATCTGGGCGAGGACGGCAAGAAGAAGTTCCTTGCCCATTACTTCAATGCAGCCGAAAAGTGGGGCAAGCAGGTCGTGGTAACCCGCGGCTATAGCAGCCGCCACCCGTATTCTCCGTCACCGATATGGAACAAGGAGGTCATGATAAGCCGGGTTATCCCCCTTTCGTGCTCGGTGCAGAATATGGAGCGTCGTTTTCCCATGGCGGGCCAGAGAACGCCCTGGCCGGACAGACAGCAGGCCACGACGCCGGTTCCGGGATTTGGCTATTCACACGCAGCGGGCCGAGCAGACAAGACGCCGGCCCAGGTGTATGAAAGCGTTAACGCGCTGGTGGATGGAATGGTGGACGTGACGAGCAAGAACGGGACCACCCTTCTGAGCGTCGCCCCGAAAGCGGATGGAACACTTCCGGACGCCCAGGTGCGGATATTGAAGAAACTCGGCGAGTGGATGCGCGTGAATAAGGAAGCCCTGTACGGCACGGATTGCCGGACCCCCTGCGCGGCGGGCACCCTGCGGTTCACACGGAAGCAGCGCTGCCTGTACGCGATCGACCTGGAAAAGCCGAGTGCCCCCAGGGTCATTCCAGGCGTGGCGCCGGTGCCCGGTTCCACGATCAGGATGCTCGGCAGCGACGAAAACCTGGCTTGGCACAGGGATGGCGGCAATGTTGTGGTCGAGGAACTCCCGGATCCGTTACCCTGCGATTACGCCTGGACCTTCAAAATTCGAGTCAGTGAAGCTACGAATGAAGCGCAACGGACCGACCGCCGGCGGCTGGGCGATGGTGGCCACCACGCGCCGGATCCTGCATGAAGCCCGGCCGCTCGAACAGAAGGTGCGTCAGCCGCATGGAGATGGCGGCGTTCCAGTCGGCCTCGCACGCCGTAAACTCGACCTCAAGAAACGGGCCGAACTGGAAAGGGCCGCCCGGCAGATGTGGGCCAACCTGCCGCCCAACTACCAGTGGCTGAAAGACTGGGAGTACGTGTAGCGAGCCGCTATCCGACAACGATCACTAACCGCCGCCGTGGGACGCTCCGCACCGTCCCGCGGCGCCATTCCGGGAAACTCCGCATGAGATACGCCTCTTGGGTGGTGGTTTCGGCCCTTGCTGCCGCTCTGATGGTCGCCTGCGAGCGGCAAGAGGTCGGCCTCTCGCGCCACGAACCCCGGGTTGGCGAACGGCCTCAGACCGCCAAGACATCCGGCGGCGACGAGGAACCGTTGCTGCTCCTGGATGACGAGCCGCCCCTGCTGCTCGACGGCGACGGCGAGGAGTCGGCCGCGCCGAAGGGGCCGGTCGCCGACAACAGCCGCTGCCACGTCTGCCACCTGAATTACGCGCGGGAGGAACTCGCCGTCCAGCACGCGCGGGCCAACATCGGCTGCGCGGATTGCCACGGCAACTGCGACGAACACATCGCCGACGAATCCTGGGCCTGGGGCGAAAACGGCACGCCGCCAGGAATCATGTATCCCAGGCCGAAGATCAACCCCTTCTGCCTCAACTGTCACCCGAAAGACAAGATCCCCGCCGCTGAGCACAAGGCGCTCTTCGCCGGAACCTCCAAGAAGAAATACTGTACCGACTGCCACGGCGCCCACCGGCTGGCCAAACGCAAGTGCAAGTGGAAGTAGCCAAGCCGCGCGCTTATGTGGTCCGACATAAGTTTCTTGAAGTGGGTGCGCGGTGGGTTCTTGAAGTTGCCGCGCGGCGGCCTTCCCAGGCCACCGCGAACGAAGTGGCGCTGCCGTATTAGATGTGTTGCACCTGGATGCCCGCCAGTTGGCAGTACGCCTTCAGCCGCCGCTCCAGGTCGCCGTAGATGAACAGTTGGTGGAACCCCTTCGTGTCGCCCGAATCGGCCACGCCGTCCAGTTCGATCTCGACGGCGGTGCGGCAGCAGCCCGCCGGCGGCTGGGCGATGTTGGCCACCACGCGGCCCGTCCCCAGAATCATCCATTGGGGACCCTGGAACTTCATGATCGTCACCTTCTGACCGACACGCCACAGCACCTGCAGCGCCACACCCGTACGGGTGTGATAGCTGCGAAGGATGAACGGCGCACGGTAAGGCTTCTCGAAACCCTCCAGCCGCGTAGCGCTCGTGCAGTGGGCCCCCATCAGCGTGTTGTTCACCGTGTTGGGCGCCGGGTCCTGCATGAAGCCCGGCCGCTCGAACAGAAGGTGCACGAGCCGCATGGAGATGGCGGCGTTCCAGTCGGCCTCGCACGCCGCCACCACGCCCTCGTCGAGCAGGTGCGAGAACGCCATGCACGGCGGCCGGCGGTAGATGCTCGGTATCCTCAGGCAATCGACCGAGATGCCCTGGCAGTTCTCGGCCTCCATGAGCCGCCGGCACACGATGTAGTTCTTTGCCGCCTCCAGAATGTCGTCTTTCTTCGGCTCGATGACCTTCTTGGCGGCCTTGGCATAGTCCTCGGCCAAGGCGCGCACCTCGCCCGTCGCCTCGACCTTCTGGAACTCCTCCTCGAAGCGCGCCAGCGGGATGTAGTGGAGCGTCGTGCCCACGAGGTCGAGCGCTTTGTCGAGAGTCTTCCCGCCTTTAACGATGCAGAGGCGCGTGTTCTTCATCCGCCAGATGGTGTAAAGCATCCGCAGCCCGAACGCCGGCCACTGGATGTCCTGCGTGGCGCCCACGAACGTCCTCGGCGCGCTCCGGGCCGTCTTGAGATGCGCCGTGAACGAACTGCCCATCGGGCTGTACACGACCGTGGGAACGTCGCCGCGGTTCTTTACCAGGTGATTCACGAGATTCCAGCGGAACAGTTCCATCGCAACGATAAACAGGCCTGCCGGCGGCGACGTCTTCAGCGACGCCACGTAGGCGTCGATCTCGGCCACGCTCGCGAGCGGTTCGTCCCGGATATCGAGCCGGACGCCGAGTTTCTCGGCCGCCTCGGCAAGAACCTTCTTGTGAAGCGCCTCGCCGGCCTTGATGTCGAACTGGCCGCCCGGCCAACTGATGATCGGCCGCTCGCCAAGGCGTTCCGGGGCCGAGGTCTTCGGACGAATGAACACCACCCGGACGGTCGGCCCCACGGCAGGCTTTTCCTGGGCCGCGAGCACCGACGAGGCGAAATCGAGCAGCCCCATCTGTGCGGCCACCGCCGATGCGCTCACACCCCTCAGAAAACGCCGACGATTCAGCAGCAGCGGACAACCGGCCACGTGAATCCTCCTGTGAGCGGGCATAACGGTTCCTCCCGTATTCCGGTAGCGCGTAAGTGCGGGCGCAGGCATCTCGCCCACCCCCTGCTGTAATGCCGCCGGGCCGTGCTGTCAAGGAATCTCGCGGCCGCCCGCTCGCCACCGGCCTCTCGGACATGCGGCCTGCTCCATAAGACTTACGTCAATTTTGAGGTTGCCGAAACACCCAAATGCGCGCTTTTTCGGGTCCGGATCGTCGTTTCTGGGCTATGAGGGGCGATTTGGGTGTCGAATGTTAAGATAGGCAAGGCAAAACGCGCTGGTTTGTGATCGGTTTTTGCGATTTATGTGTCCGTTTTGTTCCGTTTTTGTTCCGTTTTGAGGCCGTTTTGAGGGGGGCAAAATTGACGTAAGTCCCTATGCCAGATTGAGTCCGTAAAGTTCTGTAAAAGCGGCTCGGCGCAAGGAGTGGCGAGTCGG
>CAZIJC010000076.1:0-20014 GCA_964539385.1 uncultured Anaerolineales bacterium
GAAATGGTGGAGGCGGTGGGAATCGAACCCACGTCCGGATGCCTGTGACTTGAAGCGTCTACGCGAATAGTCGGTCGTTTTGATCTCGGTCCGTGCGGCGCCGACCGACAGGCTACGCACCGACCCAGCCGGGACTAGGTTCTCGTCGGCGTCGCACCCGGCCGACTAGCCGACCAGCCCGCGAGAGTGACGCCCTTGCCCGAACCCGCGGGCGAATCCGGAAGGACGTGGCTGCTCGTTTTTAAGCAGCCATTTTCATGCCAGTGTTGGCATTTTGGTTTTGCCGGCAGTTTAAAGAGGTGGCCGACAACCTCTTCGCGCAACTCCAAGCCCTCTAAGGCCCCGTCGAAGCCAGTCGCCCCCACGGCGTCTTCGGACTTGTCTTCACCCTAAGTATAGCACATATCCGGTGCAAAATCAAGCCGACCCCAACCTATTGTAAGGGGCGTGCCTTCTGAAAAAAAACATGGATTTCCCGCACAAAATAGCCGATTTCCCCCTTGATGTTAGGGCCTCGTTAGGGTACTGTTCGAAGGTAAAAATGGCGAATGATAACGTCCGAATGCGAATGAGAACCGCCGACTTCCCCGTCATCTTTCTGGTGGACATCGACGCGTTCTTTCCCCAGGTCGAACAGATCCTGCGGCCGGAGTTGAACGGCCGCCCGGTCATCGTCGGCGGACGCGCGAGCGACCGCAGCGTCGTCGCATCGGCGAGTTACGAGGCCCGGGCCCGCGGCGTCCGGACGGCCATGCCGATCCGAGAGGCCCGGCGTCTCTGCCCGGACGCGGCGTTCCTGCGCGGCGACTTCCACGCCTACGCCCGTTTCTCGCGTACCATGATGGACCTGTGCCGCCGGTACACGCCGCTCGTTGAGCCGACGTCGCTCGACGAGGCGTACCTGGACGTCACCGGCGGCCGGCGGCTGTTCCGGATGTCGGGCATCGCGAGCGCCGGGCGCGGCTGGCCGCTCCAGGCGGCCGAGCACCTGAAGCGCACGATCAAGCGAGACCTCCACCTGGCCGTAACGGTCGGCGTCGGGGCGAACCGCCTCATCGCCAAGACGGCCTGCGAGTATGCCAAGCCGAACGGCCTGGCGTGGATCCGGCCGGGGTACGAGGCGCGGTTCCTCGCCCCACTGCCACTGAAAGACCTGCGGGGCGTCGGCCCGAAGACCGCCGAACGCCTGGCCCGGTACAACCTCCGGCGGATCGGCGACCTGGCGCGAATCTCCGAATCGATGCTCGTCGAGCAGTTCGGCCCGTCGGGTCGGACCCTGGCCGAGCGGGCGCGCGGCATCGACCCCACGCCCGTTACCGGCCGGCTCGGCGGCCCGAAATCCATCAGCCGCGAGACCACCTTCGAGACCAACCTCATCGACCGTTCTCGGATCAAGGCCATGCTCTCTTACCTGCTCCAGCGCGCCTGCCACGGGCTGCGGGGCATCGACCTGCTGGCCCGCACCGTCACCGTCAAGGTCCGCTACGCGGACTTCCGGACCCTCGTCCGCAGCCGCAGCCTGCCGACGCTCTCGGATCACGACGACGCGTTCTGGCCGGTGGCGGCCGACCTGTTCGATCAGACTCACACGCGGCGGGTGGGCGTGCGGCTCGTGGGCGTGAGCCTGTCGCATTTCGCCCCGGTGGGACGGCAGATGGCGCTTTTCGACGAGACCGGCTACGCTCGCCGCACGCGGTTCTATCGCAGCGTCGACCGCATCCGCCAGCGATTCGGCTTCAGCGCGCTCGTGACCGGCCGCGCGATCGAACTATTGGAGACGCACCAGCACGACGCCCACGGCTTTCGCCTGCGCACAGCCTGCCTGTCGCGATGAAACACAAACTAGCCGCGAGCGTAAGCGAGCGGCCGGCACGGGGCCATGAAAGGTCGTCGGCCATGGCCTCCAAAAGACCCACAAGCGGCTTCGTGCACCTCCATGTCCGGAGTGAGCATTCGCACCTGTACGGCGCCGGCCGGCTTGACGAACTCATCGAAACCGCCCGCGCCCTGGGGTACCACGACTTGGCCCTCACGGACCGCAACGGTCTCTACGGTTCGATCGCGTTTTACCGGAAAGCGCGCCAGGCGGGTCTGAAACCCATCCTGGGCGTGGAACTCATCGAAGGCGCGTCTGTGCGCGGCCCGTACGGGCCGCGCCTCAACGTCGCGCGGGGATCGCACGACCTCTCGAACGCCCCCGGATGCTCCCGCATCCGGCTCGAGCCCAGGCTCTGTTCGTCAAGCCGCCGGGCGGTTCTGCTTGCCCGCAACCTCGACGGCTACCGCACCCTCTGCCGCCTCGTAACCACCCGCCACCTGAATCCTGAGTTCGACCTCGCCGAGGCCATCGCCGCCGACCACGAGGGGATCTACGTCCTCGTCCCCGGCGCTGCGCTGCTCGCGCGGCTCGCCGGGCGACTGCCCGAGGGCCGGCTCTTCGCAATGCTCGAAGAGTTCGGCGACCGTTCGACGCGCCTCCGCAACGACGGCCTGGCGCGCGCTGCCGCGCGGCGGCGCATTCCGCTGGCCGCCAGCGGGGCCGTGGCGTTTCACGCGCCCGGCCGCTTTGCCGCCCATCGCGCGCTCCGCGCCATCGCCACGCTCACGACCGTGGCCGACGTCAAGCGGCGGGAACTGGCCCACCCGAAGGCGTACCTGAAAGGTCCCGACGAGATGGCCGCCCTGTTTCGCCGCCGGCCAGAGGCGGTGGCGAACACCGTCCGCATCGCGGCCGACTGCCGTCTCGGCCTTCCGCTCGGGCGGCCGGTCTTTCCGAACGCCCCGATCCCCCAAGGCGAGACGCCGCATGCGTATCTTACGAAACTCGCCTTCGCGGGTCTGAAACGACGTTACCGCCCGCTGCGGCCGGTGGCCGTGCGGCGGCTTGAAAAGGAACTCGCCGTCATCGACCGTCTCGGTTTCGCCGATTACTTTCTCATCATGCAGAAAATCGCTGCGTGGGCGCGCGGGCAGGGCATCCCGTGCGTGGCGCGCGGTTCGGCGGCGGGGAGCCTCGTGGCGTGGTGCCTGAAACTGTCGGGCGTGGATCCCCTGAAGTACGGCCTCCTGTTCGAGCGGTTCCTGAACCTCGAGCGGGCCGACTGCCCGGACATCGATCTGGATATCTGCTGGCGGTCGCGCGACGCCGTAATCCGGCACGTCTACGACACCTACGGCGCGGCCCGCGTCGCCATGATCTCAACGCACCAGAGTTTCCAGGCCAAGAGCGCGTTCCGCGAGGTTGCCAAGGCCCACGGCCTGCCGCCCGACGAGGTGAACCGCCTGTCGCGGCAACTGCCGCATGACTCGGCCGCCGGCATCCCCGACGCCGTCCTCTCGTTCCCGGAACTTAGGGACTTCCCCGTCGGACGGGAAGACATCGCGCGGATCCTCGAGACCGCCGCCCTTCTCGACGGTTTCCCGCGGCACCTGGGCGTACACGTCGGCGGGCTGGTCATCGGAGACCGGCCGCTGACCGATTACCTGCCGCTCCAGGTCGCGGCGAAGGGCATCGTCATCACCCAGTACGACGCCGACGCGGTCAAGGCGATGGGTCTCGTGAAGATGGACCTGCTGGCCCAGCGCTCCCTCTCAATTATCGAGACGGCTGCACGCGCAATCGAAAAGAACCACGGCATCCGCATCAATCCCGCGACCATCCGGGACGGCGACCCGGCGGCGGCGGCGATCCTGACGGCGGGCGATACGTTCGGCTGTTTCCAGATCGAGTCGCCCGGCATGCGGAACCTGCTGAAAATGATGCGCGCCCGGCGCCGCATGGACGTCATCCTCGCGCTCTCGCTCATCCGTCCGGGCCCCGCCTCGAGCGGCATGAAGGACCGCTTCGTCCGCCGGCGCCGGGGTCTCGCGCCCGCCGAGTATCTGCATCCGGCGCTCCGCCGGCTCCTCGGCGACACCTACGGCATCATGCTCTACCAGGAAGACGTCATCCGCGTGGCCCACGCGGCGGCGGGCTTCACGGCGGCCGAGGGCGATCGCCTCCGCAAAGACCTCGCCAAGGGCGCGACGCCGCGAGAGATTGAGACGTGGCGGACGCGGTTCATCCGAGGCGCTATCGCCCACGGCGCGCGGCGACGAGACGCCGAGACCCTCTGGGGGCACGTGGCCCGGTTCGCCGGCTACTCCAACTGCAAGGCCCACGCCTGCACTTACGGCGAAATCGCTTACCGGACGGCGTACCTGCGGGCTCACTGGCCGGCGGAGTTTGCGGCGGCCGTCCTTGCCAACCAGGCCGGATACTACCAGCGGCGGACGTACCTCGAAGACGCCCGCCGCCGCGGGTGCCCCATCCTCGGACCCGACGTCAATGCCTCCGGCATCGAACCCACCACCGAATCAGTAAGGCTTGATAAGCAGCATTTAGCCGGCGGGCTTGCCCGCCGCGTTGCCGTTCGTATGGGCCTGATGGACATCCGCGGCCTGTCGGAACGCGCGATGCGCCGGATCGTCGCGTCACGCCAGGCGGACGGCCCGTACCGGTCGGTGACCGACCTCATGGTCCGCGTGCGCCTGTCGCGCGGAGAGGCCGAGAACCTGGCGATGGCCGGCGCGATGGACTCGCTGGCGGTCAACCGCCCGGCGGCGCTGTGGCAGGTCCATGCGCTGCTGGAATCGCCACGGTCGCAGTGTCCCCTTTTCGCCGGCGCGGCCGACCCGCCGCCCTGCCCCGACCTGGCGGACTACTCGATGCTGAAGAAACTCGACATGGAGGACCACCTGCTCGGCATGACGCCCTCGGCCAACCCGATGGCGGTTTATCGGCCTCTCATCGAATCGAGCCTGCTACTGAAAAGGCGGGTGGCACGGAAGCGGCGCAGCCGCGGCCGTGCGCCCGAATCGCCCAACACGGTCACGCTTACGCGTGGCCGTGCCACCCGGCCATCAACGCGGCGGGACACCCCCATCCGCCGCATGATCGACCTGCCGAACCACCCCGGCGACGAGGTCACGGTGGCGGGGATCCTGTTCGCCGACCGGCGGGCCCGCACGAAGACGGGCGAATTGATGAAGTTCTTCAGCCTCGAAGACGAAACCGGCGTCGTCGAGGCGGTGCTCCTGCCCGACGCCTACCAGCGCCTCGGCCACCGGCTCACCACACGCGGGCCGTATCTGGTGACCGGCACGGTGGAGAACCGCTTCGGAGCCCTGTCGCTGTTGGCAACGGACCTCGTGCCAGTGCAACTTGAGGGCGTTCAACACGGCGTGAGCGTCCGCCCTCCCTCTTGAACGCCCACCCTCCGCGCGAGCGGCCAGCCCCTACAGGTCCGTCCTGGGCACGGCGACGGGCTTGCCGCCGACGGCGGCGGATTTCCAGGCGGCCTCGGTCAGTTCAATCACGCGCAGGCCGCACTCGGCCGGCGCCACCGGCTCTCCCTCGCCCTTGACGGCGCGGATAAAGTCGAACGAGACCGACTCGCTGCCCAGCCGCTCGGCGTCCACGGCCATCTGCGCATCGCGAAAGCCGGCCTGCTGCGTCAGACCGGCGCCCTGCCGAATGTGGAAGGCGCCCTGGTCGCCGACGATGCTGATGTCCTCCCACCAGGCGGGGGCGTCGCCGATGACCGTCAGCGTGCCGACGGCGCCGCTCGTGAACCGGACGCTGACGGCCGAGTTGATGTCCACCTCCGTGCCGCAGTTGTCAATCTGCGCCGAAACCGTGTCGGCCTCAAGGCCGGTCATCCAGAGCACCACGTCCACGAGATGGCTGCCGGAATCGTTCAACTGGCCGCCGCCCGACAGGTCCGGCGCCTGCCGCCACGTGCCGGCCGTCGCCTTCTTCCACTCCTGGCACTGGAACGCCGCAACGGCCTGGATCGTGCCGATGCGTCCGGCGTCGATCTCGCGGCGAACATAGCGGTACGTGCCGTCGGTGTGCCGGTGGTAGCCGATCGTCAGGACGAGGCCCGTCTCGCGGACCTTCTTGACGACCGCCACTCCGTGGTCGATGCGGCAGACCATCGGCTTCTCGACGAGCACGTGCAGGCCGCGGTCCAGCGCCGCCATGACCTGCTCGAAATGCAGCGTGTGGGGGCTGGCAATGACGACGGCGTCCAGTGTCTCCTGCCGGAGCATGGCCTGGTAGTCGTCGTACTCGGCGGCGTCGGCCAAGTGGGCGTGCCGCTCTTTGTGGTTGGCCCGGTGCGCGGGCTGCGGGTCGGTGATCGCGACGACCCGGGCGTCGGGAATCTCGCCGAGGGCCTTGCTGTGCGTGTTCATGAACCCGCCCATGCCGATCATTCCGATTCGGATCTCCTCTGCCATGTGCGTTCCCTTTCGCTACCTCACGCTGCCGGCAGCGGCCGACTTCGTCAGACGGCCCGCCACAGGTATCAGGGAGCGATTCTACCCCCGCGCCGAGCGGGTGCAAGAGAACACAGGGAGAAGATTTCGCCCACGGCGAGCGCAGCAGTTGCTACAATACGTCGCAGCCGAACAGGAGCAGAGACATCGGATGAGCGAAGGACGGGTGTATCTGGTCGGCGCCGGACCGGGTGACCCGGGGCTGCTGACGCTCCGCGGCCGCGAGGTCCTCGGCCTGGCCGACGTGGTGGTGTACGACGCGCTTATCTCGGAGCGTCTGCTCGACCACGCTCCCGCGGAGGCCGAGCGGATTTACGTGGGCAAACGCGCCGCGCAGCACACCCTCTCGCAGGAGGGGATCAACGCGCTGCTCGTCGAAAAGGCCCGCGCTGGCGCGACGGTCGTCCGCCTCAAGGGCGGCGACCCGTACGTCTTCGGACGGGGCGGCGAGGAGGCATTGGCGCTCGTCGAGGCGGGGATCGACTTCGAGGTCGTGCCCGGCGTCACGGCCGCCATCGCTGCACCCGCCTGCGCCGGCATCCCCGTGACGCATCGCCACGTGGCGAGCGGCGTTGCCCTCGTCACGGGCCACGAGGCCGACGACAAGGCCGACTCGGCCCTCGACTGGGACGCCCTCGCCCGCTGGCCGGGAACGCTTGTATTCTACATGGGCGTCGGAAACCTTGCGGCCATCTCGGCGAACCTCATCGCCCACGGCCGCAGTCCCGAGACGCCGGCCGCCGCCGTCCGCTGGGGCGCCACACCGCGGCAGAAGACCATCACCGGTACGCTTGCGACGCTGCCGCAGACGGCCGAGGAGGCGGGGCTGCAGCCGCCCGCCGTTATTCTCGTCGGCGACGTGGTGAGGCTGCGCGATCGTCTGCAATGGTTCGAGCGGCGGCCGCTGTTCGGCCGGCGGATCGTGGTGACGCGAGCGCGGGCCCAGGCGTCGGAACTGACGAAGCGGCTGGATGCCCTGGGCGCCGAGACGCTTGAATCGCCCGCCATCCGCATCGAGCCGCCCGCCGATCCGGCCCCGCTCGCGCACGCCGCACGCCACGCCGCCTCCTTCGACTGGATCGTCTTCACGAGCGTCAACGGCGTTGAGGCCTATTTCGAGGCGCTGGCCGATGCCGGGCTCGACGCCCGCGCGCTCGCGTCCGCGCGCATCGCAACCATCGGCCCGGCGACGGCCGAGCGGTTGGCGCGGTTCGGCCTCAGGCCGGACCTTCAACCCGAGACGTTCACGGGGGCAGCCGTCGCCGAGGCGCTCGCGGCGACCGTCAACCCGGCCGGCCTGCGCATCCTCCTGCCGCGCGCCGACATCGCGCCGAAGGAACTGCCCGGGACGCTGGCCGCACAAGGCGCCGAAGTCCACGAGGTCGTCGCCTACCGGACGGTGCCCGACACGGCGAGTTGCGATGTGGTGGCCGAGGCGCTCGAGGCGGACGAGATCGACTGGCTGACGTTCACGAGTTCCTCAACGGTCGGGAACTTCGTCGGCGCCGTCGGGAAAGACCGCGTGTGCGCGTCGCGTGCGCGCATCGCCAGCATCGGGCCGACGACGTCCGCAACGCTTCGCGAGGCCGGCCTGGAACCGACCGTCGAGGCCGATCCGCACACCATCCCTGGCCTGGTGGACGCCATCGTATCGTGCGAGACGGGGGCGTAGCGCGGCGTCGGCGGGGGGGTTCGCGCCGGTGTTCTGTTGATAGCATGGACAACCTCGACAAGCAAATCCTGACGGCGATCCAATCGGACCTGCCCGTAACGGAGCATCCGTTTGACGCCGTGGCCGCGCGGCTGGGCATCGGAGCCGCCGACGTCATCGATCGGGTCGGCCGCCTGCTGGCCGGCGGCGTGATCCGGCGCGTGGGTCCGGTGTTCGATTCGCGGCGCCTGGGATACGTTTCGACGCTCGTGGCTGCCAAGATCCCCACGGACCGCCTGGAGGAGGTGGCGGCGACGGTCAACCGGCTGGCCGGGGTCACGCACAACTACGCGCGCCGCGGTGCGTACAACCTCTGGTTCACGCTGACCGAGGCGTCGCAGGCCGCCCTGGACGGGACCCTTGAGCGTCTGCGCTCGGAAACCGGGATCGGAGAGTTTCACAGCCTCCCCGCCCTGACGGTTTACAAGATTCACGTCCATTTCGACCTGACGGACGCCGAGCGGCAGCGCGGGCAGGAGCGCGGCGGGTCAGGAGACCCGCCGCGCAACAATTCTGAGCGACCGGCACGGGCTCTGCCCCTCACCGACGAGCAGAAGGAGTTCGTCCGGCTCATTCAGGAGGGCCTTCGGCCGCAGCGTGATCCCTTCGCCGCGATTGCCGAGCGCCTGGGATGGCCGGAGGCCAGGGTTGTCGAACAGATTCGCGAGTGGGTCGATGCGGGCGTGATCCGGCGCTTTGGCGCCGTGGTGCAGCACCAGAAGTTGGGTTACCGCGCAGGCGGGATGGCCGTCTTTTGCGTGCCGCCCGAGAAGGTTGACGCGGCCGGGGAGGCGCTGGCGAAGCACCCGGAGGTGAGCCACTGCTACCGTCGGCCGCCGCTTCCCGATTTCCCGTACAACCTGTTCGCCATGACGCACGGCCGTTCTGAAGAGTCGGTCCGGCGGACGGTCGAGCGCCTGGCCGAGGAGGCGGGCCTGACGGATTACGCGGTTCTGTTCTCCGTCCGGGAATTGAAGAAGACTTCCATGCGGTACTTCATCTAACACTACAGCGACACTTCGCCCTTTCGCGCGGTGAGGCTCCCATTTTGCGCGGTGGGTCTCCCGACCCACCGCGCTCGAAAGCCCATTTTCGCCGTTGCGCGGCGGGTCGGGAGACCCGCCGCGCAATGTGCTCGGTAAGTGGCGCTGTAGTGCTAAGCCCTGGCCAGGATCGCCTGCCCGCGGCCAAGCCCGGCCCTCCGCTCACTCGGGAGTCACCGTCTGGCCGCTGGCTTCGAGCGCCTTGGCGGCGGCCGCGCGAACCGGCTGGCAGTCGTCCTTCAGCGCATCGCGCAGGCGGCCGAGGACCGTCCGGTCGGTCACCCTGCTCTTCTGAAGCACACACGCCGCACCGAGGCGAATGCCGGGATTGTCGTGCGTGAGAGCGTCGGCCAGAAGCGGGACGGCCGGCCGGCCGATCTTCTCAAGCAGGACTCTGGCGCCCTGCGGAACGTCGGCTTCGCCTTGTGGCGCATCGCTGGCCAGGAGTTGGATCAGCGCCGAGACGGCCGCTTTCGTCTCGACGGGAGTCAGCCATCCCAGCGAGCGTTCCATGATCCTGACAGCCGCAGAGCGCGTTGCGGAATGCTTCATCGCCTCAACCTGACGGCGGAGCCACAACGGCCCCCGGTTCGGGTCGAACGTCGGCGTGGCCGTAATCTGCATGGGCATGGCCAGTTCATAGCGGTACGCGCCGGCCATGACCGTGCCCTTCCCTTTCAGTGTCGTCTTTTCTGCGGGCATCAGCAGTCCGCTGTAGTTGAGTTCCGCACGATAGCGGTAGGCCTCTTTGCCGTGCTGCTGCGGCCACACGATCACGATCTTGGCGGTTTTGAGCGGCCAAAGGGACTCGTTGGCGAGGGCGACGACAAGGCTCTGCGTGCCGCCGGGCTGGCCGAAGGTGCGCACGACCTTGATGGGCAGAATGTGTTCCAGAATACCGTCCTTGACGGCGTTGGGATACGCCCGCATGAGTGCCTCTTTGCGCCACTTGGGGATGTCGTTGCGGGTCATATCCGGCGAGACCGGCGTGTAATGTGCCGTCGAGAAATCGCTCGTCCACTTGTCAACGCTCTCGTAAGCCTTGCCCGTCCACCTGGTCAGGTCAAACTGGAATCGGCCCTTCTGCCGGGCCGGCAGATAACGGACCGATCCGTCGGATCGGTCGGCGGCCCTGTCGATCATCGGCGAGTTCGCCACCACGATCGACCCCGCATGAACAACGGCGAGCCGATAGTAAGCCGCGCCGTCTTCCGGCTGCGTCGGTGCGTCCTTCCGGGGCTTGGCCGCCAGCCCTCCCAAGCATTGGCGAGCGTATGTGCCCAGCATCGACTTGTACTTCTCGGTGTGCTCCGGCGCGACCCGCAGGTTGGTCTTAACGAGGACGTCCACTTCGGCGTTCGGCTTCCTGCCCTGCGCAGCCGCCGCAACCGGAAGGGCAAGAGCCGTAAGGACCAGCGTCATCCGCCATCGGAGACTTCCCATGCGCAGCGCTCCTTTCCGAGACGTCGCCATAGCCGGACTGCGGCCCCCCTACTTTGCTTCCGCCGCGTCGAACCGGCCCGGCACAAACGTCGGCGTGGCCCTGATCTGAGTGGGCAGGCTGTAATCCCACGCCAAGGGGGACGGGGCCAGCGCGGCTGTGCCTTTCAGTTCGATCTTCTTGCCCGGGGCGAGCAGCCCCTCGTACCGCGGTTCGGCACAGTAACGGTAGCGGTTCTCGCCGGCCTGCTCGCACCAGACCACCTCGACCGCCAGTTTTCGGAGCGCCCACCCGGAGCGGTTCTCGACCGTGACGGTGTAGGCCTTCGGCTTGCCCGGCTCGCCCGAGGTCTCGGCCAGTTGGATCGGCAGAAGGCGATCCAGGATACCTCGTGAGACGGCCTCCGGCATGGCCGTCAGAAGGGCCTCGTTGCGGAGGTAGACCATGTCCTCGGTCGTCACGTTGGCGGGGACCGGCAGGACGTGTGACGTGGCGGACTGGCTCGACCACTGGTCCAGCGTCGGGTACCTCGCCCCCGTCCACTTCGCCAGGCGGAAGATGAATTTCCCTTTCTGCCGTGCCACGAGTTTCCGGACACCTGCGGGTGCGTGGCCTACGGTTTTGGCGGGCGAGGCGTTCTGCTGGACCTCGACCGTGCCCTGGTGCCGGATGAAGAGCCGATACCTCGCCGCACCGTCGGTGGGCGGCGTTGCGGGGTCACGCATCCGCCGGCAGACGAGGCCGCCCAGGGATTCCCTGGCGAGTTGGAGCATGGTTTCCAGGTACGCCTTGCGATGCTCGGCCGTTTTGCGGAGGTTGGTCTCGACCACGACGTCGAGTTCGGGAGCCGGTTCTGCAGCGGCCGGCGCTGCCGCAGACCGCACCGCCAGGCCCGCCAGGAGCGGAAGGAGAACAGCCGCCACCTTGATATTGCGCTTCATGCCCGCCCTCTTTCGCAGCACCGATGGGACGTCGCATGTCACCCTAATTGCCATACCACGCGGCGTCAAGCAGCAAGGCGGCTTCATCGGCGGAAAGAGACGGCGGACCGGCGGCCTGCACGCGGGACCGCCGGCGCGCACGGTGGGGGGGGAGGGAGTACGTCACACAACCTCAATGTCCTTCGCGCCTTCCCAGGCGCCGTGGAGGTTGCAGACGTCGAGCGCTCGCAGCGGCCCCAGATTCTTGCCGAGTCGAACGCGTGCCCTGAGGACCGGCCACGTCGTACCGGTCGCCAGGGACAGACGCGCGAGATACTTATCGCCCGCGTACAGGTCGATGAACCGGATGAAATGGTCCTGCTCGTTGGGGTGTGCCATGAGTTTGCCCACCTCCACCGTCACGTCGAACCACTCGCCCGCCTTGACCCGTTCGGGCGCGGTGATGATGGGCAGATGTTTCTTCTCCAGGTCCGTGAGGTTGCAGGGGTCCAGAGGCTTGTTCACCCCCGCGAGCAAGTCCTGGCTTGTCAGAACCATCCGGCGTCTCCTTCCTGCCGCAGGCGCTCTCGCCCCGCGCGGGGCGGCGTCGGGTCGAGGCGCCGGGCCACCTACGCGGCCTCCCACCTGTAGAAGTCCTTAATGATGGCGACGGCCGCCTCGACGCCGACTCGCGTCGCGCCGGCGCAGAGCATGTCGTGAAACTGCTTGAACCGCGTGATGCCGCCGGCTGCCTCAATCTCAACCGACATCCCCAGAGCGCTCTTCAGCAACTGAACGTCGTGCAGCCTCACGCCGCCTTTGCCGAAGCCGGAATGGGTCTTGATGACGTCGGCGCCAGCGTCCAGCGCCAGGTTCGCCGCGCGGATCTTCTCGGCGTCGTTCAGGTAGCAGCACTCCAGCGTCGCCTTGAGGACCAAGCCGGTGGCCAGCCGGCGGACGGCCGCCACCTCTTTCTGGACGTCGGCGTATCGGCTGCTTTTCATGGCCACCAGGTTGATGGCCATGTCGATCTCGCCGGCCCCGGACTCGATCGACGTGCTCGCTTCGTCACACTTGGCGCGCAACCCCGAATAGCCGAGCGGGATTCCCACCGTGCCACACATCGCGACGCCCGTCCCGCGCAGCAGCCGCGCCCCGTACGACACGGCATACGGGGGCAGGCAGACAGACGCGAACTTGTACTCGGCCGCGTCGCGACAGGCCCGCTCGATGTCCTGGAACGTCTGGTCCGGCGCCAGCACCAGGTGGTCAACCGCCTTGACCACCGCTCCGACCGTCAGGTCGTCCACAGCGTTTCGTGAAGGCATGATGTGCTCCTCTGCTAGATGCTGCGACGTGCTCGGATCGAACGCCTCTGACGCCACCGGCTCTATTCCCCCCAGCCCATGCGGCCCATGAAGGCGTCCGCTGCCTACACTAAAGTAAAGCACCCTCGCCTGCGGCGGACAATCCGGGACGCACCGGTTTCGGGTATCGTGGAAAGCGCCCAAATTGGCGTCGTGGAAAACCCCGATGGCGGCCGGGCGCGAAGGCCGGCCGAGCCCGTCGCGACATGATCGGGACCCCGTGTGGCACGTGGCAGGTCGGGTGGCACGGGAGACGCGCCGCGGAAGGTCAGGCACGCTTCTGTCAGGAACCGACTTCGCTTTCCCGGACGTAGTAAATCGCGTGCTGCAACAGTTCGGTTGCGTCGGCGAGGTTCAGTTTCTGCTTGATGTGCGCCCGGTACGTTTCGATGGTTTTCGGACTCAGGTGCAGCCGCCTTGCGATCTCGCCGGTGCCGAGCCCCCGGCCGATGAGACCAAAGACCTCGAGTTCACGGTCGCTGAGCCGGTCAACCGGAGACCCGCCGTCCGCAGGCACGCCCCGGACGAGTTGCGCGAGCAGGCGCGACGCCATCGCATCGCTCAGGTAGATGCCGCCGTCCAGGACGCGCCGCAGTGCCGTCAGCACCTCATCGGTGGCCGCCTCCTTCATCAGATACCCGCTCGCGCCGGCCCGAAGCACGCGCTCGGCGTACACGCTCTCGTCGCTCATCGAGAGCACCAGCACGGGCAGGTCGGCATGCCGGACGCGGATATCCTTGATGAGTTCCAGGCCGCTCGTGCCCCTCAGAGAAAGGTCCACGACGGCAACGTCGGGCTTGTGCTTCGTGATGGCCTCCAGCGCGTCGGCGACCGTCTCGGCCTCCGCGCAGACCTCCAGGTCCGATTCGTGGTCGATCAGCAGACGAAGACCCTGACGGACAACCGGGTGATCGTCAACCACCAGGACGCGGGCCTTCTGGCGCGTCTTGTGCCGCGCCTTCGTCGTTCTGCGTTTTCTTGCCATGGCGCTCATTGCCTCCCGGCGGCTCTCTCTGCCGGCAGCGTACACACCGCCACGGTTCCGCCCTCCGGGCGGCGGCGCACGTCAAGCGATGCCCCGATGATATCCGCGCGATACTTCATGATCCTGAGCCCCATCCCTCCCTTCGCGGCCGCATCGTCGGGCAGCCCTGCACCGTCGTCGCGAACCGTCAGGACGACCCCGCCGCCCTTCTCGGCCAACGTAATCCACACGTGCTTCGGGTGGGCGTGCCGTGTGGCGTTGTTGACGGCCTCCTGTGTGATACGGTACAGGTGGGTTGCCACAATGCGCCCAAAGGCTGCCGGCGCCAAACCGCACTCGAAGTCGCACGAGATGCCGAATACCTCCTCGATACCGGCCGCCATTTCCTCCAGAGCGTTCTTCAGCCCGCCCTCGGAGAGTTCCAGGGGGCACAGCCCCCGCGAGATCGCCCGGGTCTGCGCCACGGTCTCGCTGACCAGGTTCGAGATCTCGGCGGCCTGGTCGGCCTGCGGCAACGATGCTGCCGCCAGCCTCTGCGAGAGCACCTTCGAGAGGAACGAGATGCCCGCCAGATTCTGGCCGAGAACGTCGTGCAGGTCGCGCCCGATGCGCCGCTGCTCCTGGCGGCTGATCTCCAGGATCTCCTGCTCCAGTTCCCGGCGTTCCGTGATATCGATGCCAAGTTCCAGCACGAGTCGGGGCTCGTCGCTCTGGGCAAAGGGGTACGCCCACACGTGATAGGCGCGGCCCCGGACATTGGTCCATGTCCACTCTAGCGGCTCCCCCGTCTCCATGACCTCGGCGGCGTAGCACACATCGCAGGGCGTGTCCTGGCCGCGTATGACGGCATAACAGGGCCGGCCGGCCGGGTCGCCGAAGATGTCGAGAAAGCGATGGTTGGCAAAACGGATCGTGTTATCCGCGGCGCGAAGGAGGACGAACCCGGGCAGCATGTTGAGGACGGAGAAGAGCCGGCGCCGTTCAGACTCCAGGCCCTCCTGGGCGAACCGGCGTTCGGCAATCTCTTGCTCAAGCGCGGCGTTGGCCTCGGCCAGTTCCGCCGTCCGCCGCGCTACCCGCTTTTCCAGCCGGTTTCCTGCCTTGCGGAGCAGGTTGGCGTAACGCTCCTGCCGCTTCAGCAGATGCTCGCGCTGGGCTTCGGCCCGTTCGCGTTCGGCGATCTCGGCTCGCAGGGCCTTGTTGACCCGCTCGAGTTCTTCGGTGCGATGCTTCAGTTGCGAGACCAGGTCGTCGCGCGCCTGCCGGAGCGACTCCGTCTCGCGTCTCATGTCGCCGGTGCCCATTGCCTTGTCCCGCGTTCCAGAAGCCAGTCGGATCGTGCCGCAGCCGGACCGTACCGGGGCACATAGTATAGACATCCAGCAAGGCACTCCGCAAGCCGCGACAGAACCAGGAGGCTCCGATCTGACATCCGCCCCAAGTTGAAATCCGGAATCTGCAATCTCACCCGCCACACCCTGGGGTTCAACCCGTATATGCTGAGCGCACGGAACCTCGCTGTGCCTCCTCACGGGGCGGCCGCCCTCCTCGCTTGCCTGCTGTGCGCCGCGACGACCCCCGCGACCGCCCAGGAAAGTCCAATGGCAACACCCGAGGTCCAGGAGATGATCCGCTACGCCGCCGCGCGCGGCGAGGGAACCTGGAAGAAAACCCAGGGGCCGGCCCCCAACCTGACCTCCCGCGAACTGTTCACCTACGCCCTGGCCCTGGCCGAGGGCCGCACCCATCCCGAACGCCTCGGCTCCCTCTTTGAGGCGGCAGCCCGGATGCACGACCGCGACCCCGAGAGCCGCGGCTACGGCAACTTTCGATGGTCCTGGTCGCACAACCAGGTCATGGACTTCAACGCCGTCGAGTTCTGCATGATGGGCGGCTCGCTGCTGTGGCTGCGGCACCGCGACTGGATTCCGGACGACGCCCGGCGCACCCTGCGCGAGATCCTGGAGTTCGCCACCGAAGGCTGCCTCCGGCACCGCGTCCGCCCGGCGTACACCAACATCGCCCTGATGAACGCCGAGAACCTGATCCTGCTTGGCGAGGCCCTCGGCAACAGCAACGTGGCCGAGGAGGGATACCGCCGCCTCGACCGTTTCGTCATGCACACCTGGGAACACGGCATCTCGGAATACGGCAGCCCGTGCTACTACGGCGTGGACCTGGACTGCCTGGGGATGATCGAGCGGTTCTGCCGGCGCGAGCGTGGCCGCCAGCAGGTCCGGGCGCTGCTCGAACTGTTCTGGACCGACATCGCCCTGAACTTCTTCCCGCCCTCGCTGCGTCTGGCCGGCCCGCACAGCCGCGACTACAACTACCTGCGAGGCAACGGCAGTGTCCTCGACAATCACCTGTGGGCCGTCGGCTGGCTTCCCGGCCGGGAGCGCGGCGGCCTCGGCCTGCTCTGGCCGGCCCTGATTCGCTGGAGACCGCCCGCCCATCTGCTCGAAACGAGCCGGTCGCGCTTCCCGCGCCTCATCCGCCAGTCCTGGCGCGAAAGGCCGTGCCAGTCGCGGACCCACTACGTGATGCCCGACGTCACGCTCGGTGCCGCCGCTGCCAACTACCATAACATGGACCTGCCCCTGACCGTGGACCTGCCCGGCGATAGTTCCTTCCCCCGCTGCTACGTCATCCCGGACGCCCGCGGCGACCCGTACGGCAAGAAACGGATCCGGGAAGGACGCGGCGCCCACTCCAAGACGCTGCACCTGCGGCCGTTCTGGACCGCTGCCCAGCGCAAGACCGACGCCCTCGGCCTCGTCCTCTACCGCGACGAGGACCAGACCCGCACCGCCACGACCCTCGAGTCGCACGTCGTCATGCCGCGCGACATGAACGGGCTCTGGATAGGCGAGGAGCGCGTCACCATCGATCGCGAGAAGCAGGCTGAGTTGCCCATTCCGGACGGGAAGCCGCTCGTCCTGCGCAAAGGCACGGCCGCCTTGGGCATACGCGTCCTGTGGGCGCGGACGGTCGGAGGCGAACCGGCCGGCGTGGCTGTGGTCGATGACGGCAACCCGCACGGCGTCGTGCGGCTAACGGTCACCCACCATCGCGTCGACGCCCCGCCGGCGAGCGTCGTCGGCGCGGGAGCCGCCCTCTGGATCCGCGTCGGCAGCGGCTTGGAAACGGACGAAGCGTTCGGCGCCTGGCGCAAGGCGTTCGCCAAAGCCGCTGCGGAAGCGCATTGCTCATCGAGCGCGATCGATCTCCGAGCCGAGACGACCGACGGGCCCCTCGCCATCGAGACGGCGTATCCGGAGCCGAGCGAGCCGAAACTCCTGCCCGAGCCTGCGCGCGGCGTCCTGGAACTCGACGGCCAGGACATCGGCCGCCCCCTCCTCGAACGCGTCGAGCCGGTCAAATCGTACCTGGCCTATCTGGCGGCCGCGCCCCCGGTGGCGCTCCAACCCGGCAAGTCCATTTACCTCGAGGCCGAATCGGGCTACGTGATGCCGCCGATGACGGTGGCGGAAGACGCCGCTGCCTCCGGCGGCAAGTACGTCTGGTGCCCCGGCAAGCCCGGCGAGCAGCGGGGAGGGGGCGGCAAGATTCTGTGGAACGTAAGCCTCGCCAAGGCCAACACCTACTGCGTGTGGGGACGCGTCCTCGCGCCAACGCCGGACGACGACTCCTTTTACGTGGCCGTCGCCGACGAGGAGCGCGGACTCCTCGGGCAAGTCGAGTGGCACACCGGCGTCCATCGCCAGTGGACGTGGGTCCGGCTGACCGATCGCTCATCCCGCAAGCCCATCGCCATCCCCTTGCCGCAGGGCAAGGTCCGCCTCGAACTCCGCGCCCGCGAAGACGGCACCAAACTCGACCGGCTCTTCCTCACGCCCAACGCCGACGCCAAACCCGAATAAGGCATGTGGCACGGCCGGCTTGCCCAGGCGTGCATTGTTGCCTAACGCGAAACCCCCTCACGGCGAGCCCGCACCTGGAAGCATTCCCGCCAGTTCCTCGACCGTCGCCGTGCCGGTCGTCCCGATCTTGCGGACAGTGACGGCGGCGGCGAGGTTCCCCAGTTCGGCCGCCTCGGCGGGCGTGGCGCCTGCGCCGAGGGCCATGGCGAGCCCCGCCAGGACCGAGTCGCCCGCACCGACGATGTCGATGGGCGGCTCGGCCGGGATGCCCGCAGCGTGCGTCACCTCCTCGCCGGACGCCGCCAGGACTCCGCTTGCGCCCAGCGTGACGAAGACGTCGCAGGCGAGTTCGTTCGACCACCGCGCAGCCAGCGTCTTGAGGTCGGCCCCCTCCTTCGCCACGCCGAACCGCCTGGCCAATTCCGAGGAGTTAACCTTGATCCGCACATTCGCGAAGTCGCCGATCGACATGCGGCTGTCGGCAATGAAGACCTTCTGCGGGTAGGCTTTGGCGAGAGCGGCAAGTTCGGTCCTGACGCGGCGCGTGACGACGCCGCTCGCCGGCTCGGGCGCCTGATCCATCGCGACGATGACGTCCGCCTCCGCCACGGCAGTGCCGAGGCTTCCGACGATCGCGTCCTCAAGGTCTGCGGGGGTCGGTGTGCGGCTGCGGAGGTCCAGGCGGCTGAGTTCCTCCGGCGGCCGGTCCGCGTGCATGAGGAGCGGTTTCGTATAAGTGAACGTCATGCGGTCGGGCCGCGCGAGGAAGTGGGTCAGGTCCACGCCCATCGCGGCAAGCGTGCGGCGAAGTTCGGCGCCCTCGCCGTCGTCGCCGCAGAAACCGACCGCCGCCAGCGTCGTCGGCCCCAACGCCGCCAGGTTCGCCAGGACGTTTCCCCCCGCCCCCGGCTGCGGTCGCACCCGCACCACGTTGTGCACGGGCAGGCCCGTTTCGAGCGACGTCTCCGCCAGCGTCGGATCGATCTCAAGATAGCGGTCCAGCGCGATGTCGCCGACGAGCGCAACACGCAGACACCCATAGCGCGAGACGATCTCCTCGAACCGTTCGCCTGTCACGGTTTGCACTTCCCGCCTATCAACACCCGCCGGCCTGCGCCGACGGGCGCCTTGGACCTGCCTCGCGCTGCCCTGCCGAATCGGCAGCGTCAGGTCAGCAGTTCCGTGTAGAGGGCGTTCTGACGGATGTGGTCCACCGCGTCGCCGCGATGGATGCCCACGCACACGCCGTCTTTGCGTCGAAGTTTGGCGAAGGCGTACTCGAAGGCAGCCTGCGCCGGCAGCCGCCCGGCACCCAGGATCTTGTACGCGACGACGGGTTTGTCGATCTTCCGGATGGCGGCGACGGCCGTCTCGCGTTCGGCCGATCCCCACTGGCCGATGCGGCTCACGTTGTAGAAACACTGGAAGTAGAAATCGGTCGGGAAGTTGCGTTTTTCGAGTTCGCCGGGCACCTCCGGCCAGTGGGCCCCCGTGCCGGCAGGCAGGCAGGCGGCCTTGATGCGCTGGACCCATCGGCGCAGCGTGTCGAAGTTCTTCCGTCCCACCTGCTGCTCGGCCCGCGCGCCCTGGATGAAAACGGCCTTGGCACCGCCCTTGATGGCATAATCGATCTCCTGCTCCATCTTCTCGGGCGGACCGTGACACTGGGCGATCCAGATCTTCAACTTCCCGCCGCCCGCCAGGTACCTGGCGTACAGTTCAACCCACCGCTTGTCCGGAGGCGACGCCATGGCCGTAATGCCGTTGGCGGCTGCCTCGTCGAGGACTTTGGCGATCACCTCGTCGGTGTGATACTGCCGCATCTCCTTGTCGCGGTCGCCCGACTGGTGGGAGTATCCCCAGAACGGGTTGCTGCCCAGGACGAGGCGCGACACCTCAAGCGTGCCCAACTTGATCGTTGGCGTGGCCTTGGGCTTGTTGCGGGCGGCATCGAGGCTGCCGGTCACGCCCGTCGCCATCGCAGCCGCACCCATCAGGCCGCTCGTCTTCAGAAACGTTCGCCGTTTCATGCACCGTCTCCTGCCTTGGACCGAACCCACCTATTGTAACCCCAGCCCGGCCTCCGGGCGCCCCCTAAAACGCGGCGGCCTGAGCAGGCGTGAAGTGGGGCAAGTGGCCGCTGGCCGACCTCGATGGCAACGGCGGGGCGCCTTACATGCGGCTTGCTCTATAACACTTACGTCAATTTTGCCCTTTGCGAAACGGGGAAATGCGCGTTTTTTTTGGCTCGGAACCCCGTTTCTGGGCCGTGAGGGGCGATTTGGGTGTCGAATGTTAAGATAGGTAAGGCAAAACGCGCTGTTTTGTGATCGGTTTTTGCG
>CAZIJC010000077.1:0-19861 GCA_964539385.1 uncultured Anaerolineales bacterium
CGCAGCCGATGAGGGTCGAACCGCTCCCGCCAAACAGGTCCAACACGTTCTCGCCAGACCGCGACGAGTACTGGATGGCCCGGACGGCCAGCTCCACCGGTTTCTCAGTCAAGTGCGTCATCTTCTGCGGGCTGACCTTCTTCACGTGCCAGAGGTCGGTGGCGTTGTTCGGGCCGAAGAAGTGGTGGCCGGCGCCTTCCCGCCATCCATAGAAGGCCAGTTCGAACGCACCCATGAAGTCCTTGCGCGTCAGGACCGGGTGCTGCTTGTCCCACACGATGCCCTGAGCGAAATACAACTCGCTGGCCTTCAGTGCCGGCGGGTAGTTGCCGAGGTTGGCGTAGCCGCCCCAGATGTAGAACGACCGGCCAGGCTCGAGCACACGGGCCACCTGGCCGAACCAGGCGAGGAGCGACTTGGCGAAGTCCTCGTCCGATAGCCAGTCGCCCTCGAGCGGTCGATCCTTGGGCCGCATCTTGGCCCTGGCCTTCGATGGGTCGCTGGCGCCGCGGGCCACGTCGAACGCCTGGTGGTGCATCTTTTTTGCCAGCCGCTGGCGGTCCTTCTTGCCACGCTCGCTCTTTGACCTCTGACACTGCAAATCTGCGCGGCGCGAGAAGGACGTGATGCCTGCCGCGATGGCCGTGTTCGACCGCGGCTCGACCTTCACGTTGTACGGCGGGTCGGTGTTGACGAGGTGGATGCCGGCGCCATCGAGCAGGCGGTCCATGTCCTCCGTGCTGCCCGCGTCGCCGCACAGGAGCCGGTGGTCGCCCAGAACCCACAGGTCACCCGGCTGGGTCACCGCCTCGTCCGGCGGCTCGGGCACCGCGTCCGGGTCGGTCAGACCATCCTTGACGCCGGGATCGAGGAGGCTGGCCAGTTCGTCGTCGTCGAAGCCCAGCAGGCCGAGGTCGAAGTCAGCGGCCTGAAGGTCGCGGAGTTCGATGGGCAACAGGTCGTAGTCCCACGTGGCAAGGTCCGCCACGCGGTTGTCCGCCAGCCGGTACGCCTTCGCCTGCTCCGGCGTCAGATCCGTGGCCACGTGGACCGGCACGAACTCGAGGCCCAACTTCTGCGCGGCCTTCCACCGGGTGTGCCCGACGACGATGACACCGTCGGTGTCCACCACGATGGGCTGCCGAAAGCCGAACTCCCGGATACTGGCCGCCACGGCATCCACCGCGTCGTCGTTCTGGCGAGGGTTCTGCTCGTACGGCCGGATGTCGTCGGTCTTGCGCTTCTCAACCTTCATCTCTACCTCCGTTCTTGCCCCAGGATCGTCCCTCGCGGCCCCCGTTGGCCCGTGTCGCGTTCGGGTGCCCGAGGCGTACCAGCCGTCGCCCAGGCCGACAACGCGGCCACACGGGCGAACTCTGCGTTCTCTTCGCACCGGCACGTTCCCGACCGTTCGGCGCTAACAAATCCGGACCCGAATCCGCGTTTTTCGCCTAACAACGGCGATTCGGCGTGTTTTTCGCGCGCCAAACAAACTCTGCCTAAGACCGCGACTGTTCCCGCGGCCGTCACCATCGACGTATGTCGCTGGAAGTACCTATTTGCCGTCTGGCGCTGCAGCATCGGGCAAGTAGAACTTGACTTTCTGGGCTCGATGAGTCATAGTCTGGTCGTAGGCATGCCATGCGGGGTGGTCCCGCATAAATGAAGCAGTGGTCGAATGTCCCCCCGTTCGGCCACTGTCTTCTTTCTGCACCATCTCCCATGTCAGCGACCCTCGCAGGTCTTCTCGCGGCACTACGGATACGTGGCGCGTGGCCATCGTGGAACGCCCCCACGCGGCCCCCGTTCGCCCGTGTCGCGACCTGGCACCCGCCTTGGCCTTCCGGTACGCCCTCGGCTGCCCTCGTAGTACACGGGCGAACGGGGGCGTCCTGGGCAATCTCCTTGGCCGCAATCGCCTCAGCCTCCACCTCCGTCAGGCCGCCATCGACCGTGCAGATGGCGACGCGTTCGCGCCACGCATCTGCCTGGTCCTCATTCAGGCAGGCTGGTTGCCGCTCGTGACGGAAGACCAGCACGTCGCGGCTGATCTGCGGGCCGTCGTACCCCGCGCAGTAATGCCACTCGTCGGGCGTGTCGTTTCGACCCGGCACGTCGCACCCGCCGTCGTTGCGGTCCAGCAATCGGCAATCCAGGCAGCGGCAACGGCGGAGGATCGTGGCGGACGTGGGAGGGCGCGACGCAGCGGGAGGCACCGGCGACCCAGGGCAGTCCGGCACCGCGAGTTGTCGTTGCACGCTTGCTAATCCCATAGTCTCACCCCGTAGACGACCTTGCGCAGCAGGTCGAGCATCTTGCGTGGCGACTCCTTCAGCCGCCGCCACCGTGCCCAATCCTCCCGCTTCAGTGGCACGTCCGACGGCCTTGCCTGCCAGAAGGCCCCGGTCTTTGCGACCCGCAGTGCGGCCAGTCGCCAGGAGTCCGTCGAGGCTTCCGGGGACAGCGCCAGCCGGTAGGCGATGGCATAGATGTCCTCGCGGCTCATCAAGGCTGTCCAGAGGGCGGCGGCGGGTGTTGGATCGAGGGGCAACGGAGTCTCCGGAATCTGAGGAGACTCTCTTACCCAGTCTCTACTCCTTCCCACGCGTGTGTGTGCGCACGCGTAAGACTGTAGATTAGATTCCGGAGATTCCGTCTTGCGTCGTAAGTCCCTTTGGACACTTGGGTTACATCGCGGAAACTCGCTCTCGGAGATTCCGTCAGATTCCGTCAGATTCCGCCCTCGGGGCATCTCTTCAAGCCGCTGCTGTGTGTTTGCCGGCCTCACGCGATCTCCTTCAGGTAGTAGTGGGCGTTGTTCCCGCTCGTGGACCGCCGGATGAACCACTTCCCGATGGGCATGTCGACGTGCCGTTGGAGCATCCGTCCGAATGCGACGCTTATTGCACGTTCGGACCGCTTGGCGAAGATGTAGCCGAACACGTCGTGCTGCTCGGCCAGACCCCGCAGGTCCTTCGGTTCGACCTCCTGTGAGCCAAACGCCTTGTGCCACGCCTCGACGAACGCCTCCATCTCGGCGCCCCTGGGGTCGGCCACGGCCCGCCAGCTGGCCTCGTTCGTTCGCCACTGACGCAGACCGTTCACGCGGAGGATGCCGCCGATGGTCTCCGACCAGTTCTCGAAGCCGCCGAGCCGCCTGGGATGCTTGGGTTTGCCGGCCGCCAGCCAGTTCTCCACCAGGCCGAGCAGGCACTCGAGGACCGTGTGGCGGCGCTCGCGGACGTAGGCCCGGATGTCGGGGTGCTGGAAGTCCGTCCGTGACTCCGGGTGTGCCGAGGTCGGCTCGATCATGATGGGCACGATGCGTTTGGCGATCTCGCCTGAGGCCTGGACGTTGTTGCCCGTGCCGACGACCGTCAGGTTGTTGGGCAGGTTGACGGCTCGCGAGAAGCCCAGGACGCGCCCGCCGAAGATGCGGGCCGTCAGGAGGCTCGATAGCGACTGCGAGTCGATCCAGTGCGGCAGATTATCAAGGTGCATCAGCGTCTCGCCCTGAAGGAGCATCGAGAGGATGCGTTTCTCGCGTTCTTCCTCCCGTTCGGTGATCTGCATGGACGGCGCTTCGCGGCCGATGAGGACACCGCCCAGGACTTCGTTGACGAGCTTCGACTTCCCAGTCCGTTCCAGCGGCGAGTTCACCAGGTGCATCGGGCGGTTGCCGTCCAGGGCCGGTGTGACGATGGGCGTCAGCAGCAGGCCGAAGAAGTTCTCGCGGTCCGCGTCGCTCTTGAAGGGGAAGTCCACCACCAGGTCGTGCAGGATGTTGTGGATGACCTCGCAATCGGTCTCGGGGGCGAGGCCGCGCAGGTCCTCCGGCTCGTCGTAGTACAGGCCGTCCTGCCAGCCGGGCCGGACGCGCTCGAAGCCGGGCCCGTAGACCGGGTACGTGACCATGAGGACGAGTTCGCGGATGTGCGGGCGCGAGCGGGCCTGGGCGATCACGAGCCCCGCGGCGTCCTTGTTGCACGCCTGGTAGACCATGACCTGTGTCTTGGTCCGGTGGTTCGTGACCCATTTGCCGAGTCGCGTGTGGGTATCGACGACGATCCGCATTCGGTCGGGCACGAGTTCGAGCCACTTGCGTTTGCCGGGCGTGCCGAGGATCTCGCCGGGGATGAAGTCCTTGCGGTAGATGGCGTCGTCGGGCAGTTCGTGGAGGACGGCGTCCGCGAAGATGGCGCCCGACTGTTCGATGTAGCGGTTCTGGTCGTCTTTGTGTGCGCCGGGCGTGAGGATGTAGTCGTTCTTGGACCGAGGGCGACCGGGCACGGGTTTCAGTTCGATGCGGCGGGGCTTGCGCATGCCGGCTTCGATGCCGGACTGGATGGTGGAGGTGGCCTCGCGCCCGGCGAGACCGACCGACTCGGCCGCGCCCAGCAGCGCCGCTTCCACCTCCGCCCGGTCGAGGTACCCGCCGCCGATGAGCGTACCGAGGCTGAAGGCGGCCTTGTTGAGGGTGTCGTTGCGGCGTCCGTTGCCGGCGGCACAGACGGCCGCGAGTTCCATCTTCATGGCCATCGTCGCGTAGTGGTTGGTCTTGGTGTCGGGCGACGGCGTTGGCGCCTTGGGCGCAGATCGCTCCGGCTCGTCGGGCGCTCTGAGCAGGTCGATGATGTGCGACGGCAGGTCGGCGATCTCGACCTCCCACGGCGCGAGGCCCTCGGCCCACTCATACTGCTGTCCTGTGTCCGGGTGGACGGAGCCGGGGTAGACGACCTGCCCGCCGTCGCCGCGGACGTCGACATGGTCCGCGAGTTTGCCCACGGAGTTGCCGAGCGGCCCGTTAGACCGGAAGTAGAAGTGCTGGGCGTGTGGACGGCCGGTGTTCACTGTGACGGTGGGCGGCAGGTCCAGATGTGCAACGTCGCCTTTGGGGTCTACGTCGATGACGACGATGCCGCTTGCCCGGCCGGTCCTGAGGCCCACGTTCTGCCGTTCGGCCCACCCCAGGGCCTCTTCCAGTGTCTCGCGCGGCCGCTGCTGCCAGCCCTTCAATGTCGGTCGCTTGCCGGCGAGCGGCGTGAACGACCAGCCGAGCCCGTAACCGTACTCGACGTTGGCCGCGAGCGGGTTATCTGAGTTGGATGCCGCAGGCGGCAAGTTGCTCGTACACGTCATGGACTGACCTCGCTACAATGTGGATGCCCCTGAAGCGCCGAATCAGGTCGCGGAAGCGTTTCTGGTTCTCCGACAGCCGTCCACGCTCGGATTTGACCTCGATTTCAAGGCGTCTCCCGTCCGGCGCGATGCCCGTCAGGTCCGCTTGGCCGGGGATACCGAACCGGACGGTGTGCCGGCCGATTCGGGCCACGCCAACATTCGCGCGCCAGATGCGAAGGTCGGGCCGCGTCCCGAACTCGCGGAGGATGGCGTTCTGGATCTGTTTCTCCGTCACACAGACGCCCCCTGGAACCGCTCGCGCAGCCGTTCTCGCCGAACGTCCGTGACGAACCCGTGCGGCCAGACGCCGAACGCATCGCGGTATCGGTAGGCGGCCCACCCGGGCCTGTAACCGCGCTCGTCGGCTATGCGCAGGAACTGCTCATACACGGCGCGTTTCTCGTCGAGTGTGCCCTGGTCCGGGTCGATGAGTTCGCCGTCCGCGACGACGGGCTTCACGCCGAAACGGTCCACGAAGCGGTAGAAACTCCAGCCTGGCTTGTACCCCATGGCCTCGCGTTCGGCCTCGAAGAGGTTCCACACCTGGCGGCGGTACGCGAAGTCCGTGTCGTCGAATTCCCAGAGTTCACCCTCGCCGTGTATGCGCGGTCGCCGGCGGCGCGATTCTTCGGCAGTGGGTACCCACCCGCACTCGGGGCAGGCCGGCTCGGTGGTCTCGAAGAACAGGCCGCACGCTTTGCAGCGCCGGAGACCCAGAGGCTCGGTCGACCCGACCCGTGCGCCTGAGTCGAGGGAGTAATCGAGGCGCCGGGTCACCAGGCCGTGGACATGGTGGTTGCCGGCGTGGTCGAGGACGATGGCGCCGTCTTTGCCGCTCGCAGCCCGCATGACACGGCCGATCATCTGGAGGTGCAGGTTCAGGCTGGCGGTCGGCCGGGCGATGATGGCGCACTCGAGGGCAGGGAGGTCCCACCCTTCTGTCAGGACCATGCAGTTCGAGACAATCTGAGTCTGGCCGTCTGCGAGCCGCGCGAGGATGTCCTCGCGCTCCGAGCGCGGTGTTTTGCCGTCCAGGTGCTCGGCCGGGACGCCCGCGTTGCGGAAGGCAGCAGTGATGGCCAGGCTGTGTGCCACGTTCACGGCGAAGGCGACCGTACGTTTCCCGGCGGCGCGCTTCTGCCAGGTCTCGACGATGTCGGCGTGAAGTTCCGCCGTGTTCGACCGTTCGGCCAGCGTCCCGAGGTTGTAGTCGCCCGCCGTGACGCGCACGCCGCGCAGGTCCGGCGACTTCGAGGCCCACACCTTCGGGCGGTGGAGGTATCCGGCGTCGCACAGTTCGTCCGCCCATGCCGCGACGACGATCTCACCGAACACGTCGCCCAGCCCTCGGCCGTCCAGGCGGAACGGCGTGCCCGTCAGGCCCGTGACGGCCGCGTCGGGGTAGGCGTCCAGGATTCGTCGGTAACTGTCGGCCGTAACGTGATGAGCTTCGTCGAGAACGATTAGATCAGCGTCGGGCTTGGTACGCCGGACGAGCGTCTGAATCGATGCGACCTGGACCTGGGCGAGGGGGAACTCCGGGTATCCGGCCATGATGATCCCGACCGACAGGCCGTGTGCCCGCAAACGCCGTGCGGCCTGGTCGATGAGTTCCTTGCGGTGTGCGAGCCACAGCGTCCGGACGCCGTGCTGTTCGACCAGAGCCGTGGCCATCACGGTCTTGCCGCTGCCGGTCGGGCTGACCAGAACGGGGCGAGCGTGAAGCGCGGCGATCACGTTGTCGACCGCCGTGCGCTGATAGTCGCGAAGTTCCAGGATCATGCGCCCGCCTGGCGCGCTGGATTTGCCCATGCTCTCTGGCATCGCCGGACCCTCAGAACGGCACGATGTTGCCCGGTCCCTCGTCCCGCATCTTGGCCCACTCGGCCGGCGTCAGGTCGTCGGGCTGTTTGCCGGGGAAGAGGTCGGCCAGGATGCGGAACCACTCCTTCTCCAGGCCTTCCTGATCCATCTTCTTCGCGCCGTCGGACGCCGCGAAGGCGGCCCATGCCTCCTCCAGCGTTGCTTCGTCCGCCTTCGGCTCGGGCGGTGTCGGCGGCGCAGCGGGCGGCTTGGCAGGTGTGGACGTCTGGGCAGGCGCGGGACCGGCCATGGCCCGGAACTTCGATCCGAGGCGGGTCTTGATGGACTGGCGGGTGTTCTCGTCCGCCTTGGTGACGCCGCCGCCCGATGAACCGTAGGGATTGAGGAACTGGACCTTCAGGCGCCGTTTGCCGTTGTACTCCTCGTACCCGAGCTTGATCTGGACGGGGTGTTGCGCGAGGTCCGTGTCCTGGAGCCAGAACGGGTCGCGGCCGTCCCATCCCAGAGCGGCCTTCAGCGCGTCGAGGGTGATCTGGTTGAGCGTCCCGTCCCGCTTCTCAAGGTAGAAGTAGCCGGTGATGTCCAGATCCTCGTCGGTGCAGGGCTGCCACTCGCCGCCGGTGAGTTCCTCGAACAACTGGAACTTGATGATGCACGTGGCGAGGTTGTTCGGGCCGGTCTCGTCGACGCCCACTTCGACCGGGTACGCGTGAAACAGTCCGTCACGATCGGGAAGCATCTCAGGTCTCCTTCAGGTCACTCGGCGCTGGCGCCGAGCAGACGGGTCCAGAGGGTCACGTCGTGCTTGGGGAAAGGGATGGGCTCCGACAGCGTCCGGCTCTTCGCCATGCAGAAAGGCAGTTCATTCGGGTAGATGGTCCGCGTTCCGCTGCCCTTGCCTTTGCCATCCTTGACGGTCACGTCGTAGCCGACAAACAGGACGTGGTCGGCCCATTCGCGGACGCGCAGGCGGATGCTGGCCTTGCCGCTGGAGGGCGACTGAAGACGCGGCTCGTAGCGGAGCCAGTCCTCTTCGACCGGATTCGGCACCTTGGCGGTGCAATCGTGGCAGATGAGGATCACGTGCCGACCGGCCTGGGTGTGCGCGTCGAGGTCGCCCAGGAGCGTGAGGAACGTCTCGTAGACGTGCGAGAAGCCCTTACCGAAACCGTACCCCTCGATCCGGTCGACGCGGTGGCCTTTTTCGTGGGGAACGGTTGCCAGTGTGTGGGCGACGGCCAGTTCCTCGGCCTTGGTCGCCGAGTCGATCACGAGCGTTTTGATCTCGTCCCAGCCATCCGCGTGGAGAGCCTTTCGGATGTCGGCCCAGGATGTGATTCCCTCGACCGGTCGGATGTCTACGCCATCTGGCAACTGGTCGCGGAGCCGGGGCAATGAACCGTCCATGTCAAAGAACGCCACCGGACCGGGCGCCGTCGCGGCGAGGCTGGTTTTTCCGATGCCGCCGGGGCCGAACTCCACAATGCTGTGTCCGGTGCCCTCGGCAATCGGGCAGAACGTCACGTGTGAGGGCGCCGGCTTGGGGGGCTGCGGGGCCGCCTGACGCGGCGGTGGGGGTGTGTTTGCGGTCGATTTGGCCATCAGCTTTCTCCTGTCGAAGGTTCTGAACTGACTGTCCTGCCTCGGTCGTCTGCCGGACAGGTGCCTCTACAGATGAGCGTCCGTCGCGGTTCGAAATGTTGCAGACGTTTTCGGAAAAACCTTTTGGGGCGCGATCTGCACCTTTCTCAAAAAACCAGGAGAAAGGTCTGCAACATTCGGCCCCATCGGGGACGCTCCCCTATGAAGGAGAGGTTCCAGAGAACGAAGGAGCCACCAGTGGAACAACGACACGTCATCCGCTCACTGCGGGAGATGCTCCGGGAGCAGCTGTGCTGCGTCGGTCGGGTCGCTGCCAGGCACCAGATTCCCGACGATGCGGTGTGGGACATTGCCAAGGGCTTCGAGGTAATCTACCGGCGAGCCCGCCAGCAGGCCAAGACGTCAGCGGAGGGGGCTGAGGGCGGACTGTCCGTCCGGCGTGCGGAGCCCCATCCCGGGCTCACCTATCTGCTGACCAGACTGGACCGCGAGGACGCCGACGCCGAAACCAGCGATAGTCTCCTCGCAGGGACGGGAGCCAAGCAGTCCCATGCCTGACATTGTCGAGACCCGACCTGAGATTGAGGAATATGACCTGCCGGACGCCGCCGCGAAAAGCGATCTGGCGGCAGCGGATCGCCTGCTCGCGGGCCTTCTGGTGCACTCGTGGCTGGCTGGGCAGCAGAAGTGCCCCGAAGCCCTACGCGGGCTGAGGAATCAGGAAGAGCAGGAACTGTAGCGGTGGTTCACGGAATCCCCTTGCTTCAACTCGCCATTCAGGCCCCAGTGTGATCAGGTGCCGCCAAGGCCTGACTGGAGGTGTGCCATGAAGAGCAAACGGCGAGTAGGCGTGGGTTGCGTGCGGGTCTCGACCGACCGGCAGGAACGCTCCATCGATGAGCAGAAGGAAGCCATCCGCGCGGCCGCCCTGCGGGACAACGTGGACCTGCTCGAGGGCAACGCGTGGTGCGAGGACGATGGCGTCTCGGGCAGCATCCTCGCCCGTCCTGGACTCCAGAAGCTGCTCACGCTCTGCCGGACCAGGCCGGACGTCACCGACGTCTACTTCTGGAAGCGGAACCGCCTGGCCCGGTCCATCGACCCGCTCGACGGCCTGAGCATCGAGCGGGAGATCGAACGGTCGGGCAAGCAGGTCCACTTTGTCCACGGCATCCAGAAGACCGGCAATAAGCTGCTGGACTTCATCGCGGGCGGCATCGAGTATGCGGAGGCGGGGCAATACCTGGTCAACCTGTCGTCGGACACCATCCGGGGGCTTGTGCCACTGACCAAGGCTGGCTTCGACGCTGGCCGTCCTACACCTTACGGCTTCGACCGGATGGTTGTGGACAACCCAGGTCGCGGACTTTACCGCATCCGCAACCTCGGCAACGGCGTGCGTCACAAGATATTCCCGAACGGCGACGTGCACGTCTACGACAACGGAGTCAAGCCCGTCAAGGAGGAGTCGACCCACTCGACCCTCGTGCCGGGCGACCCTGAGCGCGTGGTGACCATCAGGCGCATCTTCGAGTGGTACGCGCGGGCCGAGAAGGGCATGCGGACCATCGTTGAGGATCTGAATGGGCGCGAGATACCTTCGCCGCGTGGCGGTCTCTGGAGCGTCAGCACGGTCCGCGGCATCTTGATCAACCCGGTCTACTACGGCGCGAACATCTGGAACGTCCGCAGTTTCTCGAAGTACCACACCATCCGGAACGGGGCGCCTACGCCCCACGAGGACGACGGCCGCAGCAAGCGCTACAACGAGAAGGCCGACTGGGTTATGGCCGACGAGGAACACGGCTTCGAGGGACTCATCTCGAAGGAACTGTTTGACCTTGCCCAGCAGAAAAGGCTCGGGCGGAACAAGCCGTTCACTCGCGGCAAGGCGGTGACCGCGCCGTACTACCTGTCGGGCCTCCTGGTCTGTTCCTGCGGCCACAACCTTCAGGGCCAGACGAAGACGAGCGGCAAGCGGAAGGGCTACCGCAAGTACCACTACTACACGTGCGGCGGTTTCATGATGAAGGGCCGGACGGTGTGCAAGTCCTACCTGCTTCCGAAGGAGAGCATCGAGCGGCCAGTGCTGGCCGCGCTCGCCAGGCGGGTCAAGGCTCAGGGTCGCATCGACGCCATCCGGGCGCAGGTAGAGGCGCTGCTCGCGGAGTACGCCACGCCCGCTGAGAGTGTGAGTGACATCCGTCGGCGCAGTAGGGAGGTCGAGGAGCGGCGTCGGAATTGGGAGAAGGCCATCGACAAGGGCGTGAACATGGACCTCGCTGTCGAGAACCTCAAGCGGCTGGACCGCGAGAAGGAAGCCCTCGAGCGCGAACTCGCGCTGGCCCGGACGCGGAAGACGCTCGACTTGGACGTCAAGGCCGCATCACGCGAGATACTGGCGGGCCTTGACCGCTTGCATGAGGTCTTGGAGAAGGGCAGCGTGGCCGAGGTGAAGGCGATCCTGCGAGCTTACATCGGCCGCGTGGAATACGACCACGAAGCGAACCGGGCCCGGGTCGGCTTCCTACGGCTGCCCACCCGAGCCCTTATATCGAAACTCGCACCCGAAAGTGCGAGAATCAGTGTGGTAGCGGGGGCAGGATTCGAACCTGCGACCTTCGGGTTATGAGCCCGACGAGCTACCAGACTGCTCCACCCCGCGATCCGTGGAACAGATTGTACCGGACACGCGGGGGGTGTCAAGGGCCTATTCCTTCGAGGGTTTTCTTTCAGCGTCTCTGTTCTCGCGTGGCGTTTGGCCAACTTAAGGTGCACCCTTTCCAACTCCTGCGCGAGCCATTTGCGCTGTTTGCAAGTCTTGCGTTGGTAGGTGGATAGGAAGATTTGAGAAACGTCTTTACCCCAGGTCGTCGCGGCTGGCGGGGCTTGGGGCGGGGTGGGGGGTCGCGGCCACGACGGATTTCGCAGCGAAGATGTACCGGGGCCGTCGTGAGGACGGGCCGGCCGCTTCGCCCCCTCGCGACGCTCGGCTCACCTTCCCGCCCGGACCCGACCGCCGCCCAGCGCCTCACCCCATCCGCCCAAACGCCCACAACGCAAATGGCTCCCGACGATACAGCCTTGCGGTCTGCGTCGGCCGCGCGATAGGATGGGCGGGCGTGGTTCGGATGGCGGTCAAGCCATGCGGACAACCATGAGCGGGTGTGGTGCGGAAACACACCGCGAGGAGATTTTCCATGACGTTGTCAAGACCTTCAGCAACCGCATGCCTGGCGCTGTGTTGGTGGGCCGTGACGCTGACCGCAACCGCGGCTGATGCGGCGGGGGAAGCCAAAAGCCCGGTCAAGGTGTTCATCGTGGGGGCGACTACCGCTCGCGCCGTCGGCGCACCCGCCGCCGCTTACGAAGTCAAACCGCTGACCGACGAGATGGCCAAGGCATACGGGCTGGATACGGCGTTCTACAAGAAGTGCACGCGGGTTCAGGGTATCCTCATTGCCACCTCGGATCGCGTCTCCGACCACGCCCACCTCGAGGCGGCGTACCAGTTCGACATGATCATGACGCGCATCGACCGGCAGGTCGCGCAGCGCATTCGCGATCGAAAGCCGTTGTGCATCCTCATCGGCTGCAAGGAACTGACTTCCGACCTGCCGCAGTATACCACCGACAAGACCGGCAAAGAACTCGACTTCTACAATTGGCGCCGCCGCGGGTTCCTCGGCTGGCGCCATGGACGCCCTGTCGTCGTCTTCGCCGAAGAGGATGTGCTTGAATACGAAGGTGGCATGCAACTGGAAAGCATCCTCATCCACGAGTTCGGCCACGTCATCCACGGAGCGGGCTTCGACGAGAAACTGCAAAAACGCCTGACCGAAACCTACAAGCAGGCCAAAGCGAAGGGCCTCTGGAATGACGGCCGCGCGGCCCAGCGTTTCCGGCGAATCAAGAGCAAAACGCCAGTCAGCCTGTTCGATGCGCTGGTGAAGTCGTTCCCGGATGAATCGCCTGAATTGATTCGGAAGTGCCTCGACGGCGGTGACATCCTCGTCAACGGCAAGCCCGCGGGCGCGAAGGTCAAGGTCACCGGGCAAGACAAGGTGCTCATCGTCTTTGGCGGCGACAAGCAGTGTTACGCCGCAAAGAACCGCTCGGAGTACTGGGCGGAAGGCGTGCAATGTTGGTACGACACCAATCGCACCATGGACCACGACCACAACCACATCCACACCCGCGGGCAACTCAAGGCCTACGACCCGGGCTTGGCCAAACTCTGCGAAGAGGTGCTGGGCGATTCGAAATGGCGCTTCGTGTCGCCCCGCGACCGCGCCGGTACGGGACACCTCAAGGGCCTCAACCCGGCCACGGCGCCGAAGGCGGTGGAACCCGAGCATATCCAGCAAGCGGCTTACGATTACTACGACAAATACTGGAAAGACTACTGGCGGCGGCTGCGCGATAAACACGCGACGGCCATCGCATCCGCCGGCGCCGCATCGCCACCCACGCGGCTCGACGGATCCACACGGAAGAGGGCGCCTTCCAGCGACCCCGATTACGAAGTCGTCCACGTGAAGGGGTGGGCGTTTCACATTCACAAGGACTATCTGGGCGGCGATCGGGATGTACTCGAGGGCGCACTGAAAAACGCGGAGATTCAACTGGGCCACGTCGAAACGCTCGTGCCGGAAAAGGCGGTTGCCAAACTGCGGAACGTTCCGATATGGGTCACCCCCGGCAGGCGAAAGGCGGAGTACCACTGGAAACGAAAGTGGCTGACCGACCATGGCCGCAACCCGGACATGGCCCATAGCATTCAGATCACCGACATCAACGTTCTGAAAAGAACGCGTCCAACCGGCCCGTGGGTGCTGCTGCACGAACTGATGCACGGTTACCACGACCGCGAAGTCGGCGACGAAGACAACAAGGCTATCATCAAGGCGTACAAAAGCGCCTTGGCAAAAGGCCTCTACCAGAAGGTGCTCCACAGCAAACGCGGACGGGGCACGCACACAAAGGCCTATGCCGCGACACGCATGGAAGAGTACTTCGCCGAAACCTGCGAAGCCTACTTCGGGCTCAACGATTTCTACCCGTTCGTGAGAGCGGAACTGCGCGAATACGACCCGGCGATCTGCGAGATCATCGAACGGGTCTTTCACGTCAACGAGAAGGAGTGACGCGACAGGCGCCCCATAGGGCCGCGAGCCACGAGCCCAAGCCGCCGGCGGCAGACACGCGCAGAGGCCCGTGCGACCCCGGTCCCGGCTACTTCGCGTATTCGTAGTCCCGGTGGTTGTGAAGGTGCTTCCTCACGGCCGCCGGATCCGTATAGGCACTGAGGAACTTGACCCCCGCCTTCGTCTTCCAGAAGGGATCGGCCTTCTGGATGGCCGGGAAGTGTTTCAGGACCTCGTCGAACCGTTCCCTCGCGGCGACCACTGCGGAGTCCTTGGACTCCGTTACGTCCCTGTAGCCGATGATTCTATCGCGGTCCCGGAGATCGACAATCTCTTTCCAGACCCCAACACGCGGGCATTGGCCTGCCATTGGCCCGTCATCCTGCCCGAAACGGCCTTCATCCTGACGTTGGGACCGGTGAGGAGCAGACCATCGCCGAACATGGTGCGCATGCCGAGACGTGGGTCGAGACCGAAGGGCACGGGCGCGTGGTGCACGAGTGGTCGCTTAATCCTACAACGCTATGACACCTTTGAGCGAGGCCAGGGATACGGTACACGCAGGAGGGCTTCCGGATGAGAGCGAAATGCCTGACCAAGCCAACCGCGTGACGGAACAGGTGAAGCCGAAGGAACAGAAAGGCCTTGATTGTCGCCATTGCGGGTGCAGACGTTTTCGGGTAGTATAGACACGTCCGGGTTGGGGCGGCCGGATCGTACGTCGGCGGCAGTGCCCGCATTGCGGCAGACGCGTGACGACGTGGGAGCGGCCGGTTGGGGCGTGAGCAGGCACTTGACGTAATGGGCCGACATTGCGAGAGTCAGGTGCGAATCGTCCCCGCTTTCGCGGCCGTCATATATGCCACCTCAAACCGTGATGGGGGCGTTAGGCGGATCGGCCTGAACATGGTGCGGCCTTTGATTCCGATGCACGAGCATCAGGGGAGCGGCGGATGATCGAGACGCTCTTGACTTCTGTTGGAGCCGGAGGAGTTGCCGGCGCCCTTGTCATCTGGATTCTGCGCGAGTGGCTCAGTGAACGCTTGAAACAGAGCATCAGCGCGGAATATACGCGCAGGCTCGAGGAATACAAAAGAGACGTTGAACTCCGATTCAACGACCAGGTCCGGCTTCGAAGACTGTATGAAGACCTCGCGATATCACTTGAGGACATTTATGGTACCATGCCCGATCAGGACCCAAAGAAGATGGCCGTTACGGTCCACAAGATGTTTGCACTTCTGGCGCTATACGCCCCCGACGACGTCTATCGTCGCGTGAAGGATACCTTCTACTGCAGGGACGGCAAGACGGTGTACGCGCGTGACTTCAGGCCCCCCGTTTACCATGCGCTACGAAAATCTCTATTTGGGAAGGGGACCAACCTGAATCCAGAGGACTTGGTTGACAATCTTGAAACGCGCCCCCTGCCGCAGAATGGGGCTGCTCCGGGGGAGGCATAACACGCGACTCAAGCGGAACGTTTCGGGGCGGGACGCCGCAAGACGTCCGCTTAGTCGCCCCGTTGGGCTAAGGACAATGACAGACGTAGCTGATGCAGCACGGAAACACCTTGATCTGCTCACGGGACTCCGTCTGTCTGCCTCGTATCGCGCTGTAGACATGCGGATGTTCCACTTCGGCACAATGCGCACAGTTGAAGGCGGTGCGGTCGGGGAATACGCGTTGCATGTCCAGTGCCCTTGGCGCATCGAGACTGCCGATCAGATAGTCACCGGACGCCATGACCTCTTCAAGCCCGCAGAAGAGACTGAGGACTTCGACTGGGACTCTTGGGACTGGGACGGCAACGAGACGCTCCAAGACAAGCTCGTTGCCGAGTTCCTCACCCACGTCTGCCCGGTGGTCGAGAGCGTCGCGACGGACGCCCACGGGGGTGCTCGCCTGCAATTGTCACGCGGGTACAGCCTTGTACTCTTCCCTGCGGACTCCCAAGGCGAGGATTGGCGCTTCTTCCGTCCGCAACAGGATGGGGAGCATTTCGTGGTGAGCGGCGGCCGCGTGGAAGAAGGTGCGTAGGAGAAGGCCCAACCATCGCATGGAGCACGGCGGTTGAGGCCTGGCGGCCTTAATGGCGGATCATGCGTACGTTGTGGGAGTGGCCGGTTGGGGGCTGAGAAGGACACCGCCATCCCGGTCTGACAATGTCATCTCGGAGCAGCACGATGGCTGAGCACGGCGCCCTTGTGAAGTTCGGACATCAGCAACACCTCATCCAGCTTCGTGATGATGGGCTGCTCTATATGAACACTCTGTTGTATTTCTGGGGCATTGAGGATGGAGGGCTTCGCGGTGACGTTTGTGACAGTGTGGACGAGATTGCACGAGGGCATGAGGGAGAAGTGACCCTGGCAAATGCCACGAAGGCCCCTCTCAAGATCACAAATTGGACCTTGAGAATACAGCCACCCGAGGCGGAGAAGATAAACGTCTTCTGCATGTACGCGTTGCGTCCATCCGCAGGAACCTTCCCGGTGGATCAGAAGAATCTCCAATTCGGCGACTATGCGCTGGTCGTGGCGGACGCACAGCAATTCATAGATCGAATCGGCTCGCACATGGAGAGCAAGGCGATCAGAGGCAAAGCCGGATTGGTTGAGTATGTGGACAACGAGTATACAGGAGCGGTCGGGCCGTTCCGAAAACTCATGAGCTTCGCTTACCAGTCAGAGTGGAGACTTGTCTGTTACGATGGCGCTGGAGGCCCGCGGACGATTCGCATTGGGAGTATTGCAGATATTTCTACCATCATGTTGAGCAGTGAGGTGAACCAGAGGATTACAGTATGATCCTAGGCGAATGATGCCGCCCGTTCCGCCAGGAGTCTGCCACGGGTCTCTCTGCCTGCCCTTCAATGTCTACCGGTGTAACAATCCCCCATAGGCCGCCGGAAGTCCTTTGGCGGGTTCTCCCGCGCATGAGATAGTAGTACGCGGCAAGATCACCGCGCGACCGTTGGGCGGCTCGCGACCGCCCGGCGGATGCCGAGAAGGTGAGGGCCATGCGGGGCCGCATACCCGCAGTCTCAATCACGTGCAGACGACCACCCACTCACCCTGGCTCGTACAGTCCCCAGTTGATGTAGGTGATCATTATGCACGTTCTCCTTGTTCGCCGAGCAGGGTAAGAGCAGATGGTCGGCACGGGGCAAGGGGGACATGGGCAGTTGCTCCGCACTACTTCGGATTCCCCGTAATCGTGAGTTTCCGATCTTCGCCGACCGTCTTGGTGCGGGCAACGCCGCCGATGGTGTAGTGGACGCGGAGGCGTTTCCAGGCGCCGGAGGCGGGGTCGTCGAAGGTGTCAGTCGAGGCAACAACGGTGAGGGCGTTGTTCTTGATCATGCCGGCCACCCGGTCGGTGACGTCGACGGTCTGGCCGCCGGCCAGGTCGCCGTAGGTCGCCTTGACGATGACGAGTTGGCCCACCAGCGGTTTCTCGTCGGCCGGGAGGATCAACGTTTGGTCCTCACCGACGGTCTTGGAACCGGCCATGCCGCCCAAGGTGTAATCAACGCGGAGCCGCTTGAAACTGCCGTCGGCGGGGTCGCCGAAGAGGTCGTTCGAGGCGTCGACGCGGAGCGCGTTGGCCTTGACCATGGCAGCCACCTGCTCCGTGACGTCGAGCGTGGGGCCGTCGGGAAGGGCACCGTAGACGGCCTTGACGATGACGAGTTTGGCCGGCGCCGGGGACCGGCCCTGCTCGGCCGCGCACCCGGCCAGGGCCAGCGCAGCGCAGGCGGCCAGGACGACGGATCTCAGAACCATCCGATGGCGGATCATGCGGTCCTCCTTTGGCCGGAGTTCGGCCAGGCATCCCTCTCACACGTTCCGGCCCGCGCCCGCTGCGGACCGCACGGGTGATTCTATCCTGCGGCTGCGACCCGGCAAGGCCTTTTTCGGCTGGTGCATACACGCTTTGCATAGGGTGCGGGCCCCCTGGGCGCCAGCGGAAACTGCCACGTCGCTCGGCCTTCGCCCTTGCGAAAGAGCAGCCTTGTCGATGACAGGCGGCTGCAATAAAGGCACCGACCCGGACGTTATAACCAGGGGCAAGACCACGCAACGGAGGCCCTGGCTCACAAACCTAATCCACAGAACTCCTGTCTCTGATCTGCTGAAACCGGAAGGAGTGGCAATGAAAAGCCGAAGTGTGCTCGTGCAGGCGGCGTTGCTTGTGCTGCTTGTCGTGCATCCGGCCTCATGGAGCCTTGCAGGCGGCTACACGATTGTCGACACCGCGCAGGAGCGTTGTTACAACAACACGCACGAGAATATATACCCGAAACCCGCCGATGCGTTTTTCGGCCAGGACGCACAGTATCAAGGTAACCAACCGGCGTATCGCGACAACGGCGACGGCACCGTCACGGACCTGACGACGGGCCTCATGTGGCAGAAAGATCCCGGCCCCAAAAAGACTTTCCGGGAAGCGGTTGCGGGCGCGTCGGCCTGCCGCCTCGCCGGACACGCCGATTGGCGGCTGCCGACCATCAAGGAACTGTATTCGCTGATCCTCTTCAGCGGTATCGACCCTGATCCCCGCAGCGCCGATTCCTCGAAGCAGCGTCCCTTCATCGATACCGACCACTTCGTGTTCCAGTACGGTGATGCGGCGAAAAACGAGCGCATTATCGATTCACAATACGCCACCTCGACCCAGTACGTCGGCAAAACCATGCGGGGCAACGATACGATGTTCGGCGTGAACTTCGCGGACGGGCGTATCAAGGGGTATCCGATAAGTCACCCGGGACGCTCGGGCAGAACGAAACGATACTACGTCATGTATGTGCGCGGCAATACCGGGTACGGAAAGAACCAGTTTCACGACAACGGCGACGGCACCATCACGGACGGTGCAACCGGGCTTGCCTGGATGAAACGCGATAGCGGGCATCTCAAGGCCGGCAAGAACAGGGACGGAAAACTGAACTGGGAGCAGGCGCTCCATTGGGCCGAGAACCTGGAGTATGCCGGACATTCGGACTGGCGTTTGCCCAATGTCAAAGAACTCCAGAGCATCGTCGACTACACACGCTCGCCCTCCACAAGCAAGTCGGCTGCCATTGACCCGATCTTCGAGGTCACGTCCATCACCAATGAGGGCGGCAAGAAAGACTATCCGTTCTACTGGAGCAGCACCACGCACACACGCCTCCACAGCGGCGCTGCCGCATCCTATGTCGCGTTCGGTCAATCGCTTGGCTGGATGCAGAGTTTCCGAGGAGGGCGCCAATTGATGGACGTCCACGGCGCCGGCTCCCAGCGCAGCGATCCGAAGGCCGGCGATCCGTCGCGATTCCCATACGGTCGCGGGCCGCAAGGCGATGTGATTCGCATCTATAACTTCGTCCGCGCGGTTCGCGGTGGCAAGGCCACGCCGAAAACCAGCGGTCCGAAGGTCGAAATGACCGAGGCGCAACACGGCGGACCAGGTGAAGGCAGGCGACCGGAACAAGGCACGCCGCCGGGAATGAGACCGGACGCGGGCCCAGGTCGAGAACGAGGACCAGGTAACTTCTCACGATTTGTCCAACGACTCGACCGCAACAGGGACGGCAAGGTCTCAAAGTCGGAGTTCGACGGCCCGGCCAACCATTTTGATCATCTGGACCGCGACGGCGACGGGTACTTGTCGGAAAGTGAAATGCCCCAAGGCCCGCCACGAGGGAACCGGTAGGGAGCGATTCTTCGCGCCAAGGGACCGACGAGGGATTGGCACCCGTGTGCTCGCTCCCCCCCCTCCCCGCGTCCGCCCCGGTTCGCTTCCATCTCCACCTTCACACGTCGGGCCACCTCGCTTCGGCCTTGCCTCGGGGGAGGTGTGGGCTTAGGATGCGCGGGTATTCGGTGTCGTCGCGGCCGGCGCACCGGATTACACGATTCGCCCGGGGCCCTGAAGGCTGTTCTCTCTGGTGCTGGTCATGGCTGCCCGAGTTTTTCTTGTTTTAGCGCGTGCCTTACAGACACCCATTCGCACAGCCGCCGCTCTGCGGCCTCGACGCGGACGAGCCCGCGAAGACAAGGAATCTGCCATGAAAACGACACGGGCGTTGACGCTTGTTCTGGCGACCTTCTCGGTTG
>CAZIJC010000078.1:0-19816 GCA_964539385.1 uncultured Anaerolineales bacterium
CAAGCGGACACTTTCGTCTTGCACGAAACCGGACATTTCTGCTTTGCGTTGACACCGGGTTTTCGGCGCGGCGTTCGACGGTGAGCGAGAACCGTGCTCAGCCGCGCGGCCCGATTCGGTCGAAACCGGTCAGCGGCCGCAGGACCTCCGGCACCACGACCGACCCGTCGGCCTGCTGGTAGTTTTCGAGGATGGCGATGATGGTGCGGCTGGCGGCGATGGCGGTGCCGTTGAGGGTGTGGACGAGTTCGGGCTTCTTGCCGGGAGCGCGGCGGAATCGGATGGCCAGCCGCCGGGCCTGGTAGTCGGTGCAGTTGGAGGTGGAGGTGATCTCGCCCCACTGGCCGCCCTCGCCGCGGCCGGGCATCCAGGCCTCCAGGTCGAACTTGCGATACGCCGGCCCGCCGAGGTCGCCCGTGCACACGTCGACCACGCGGTATGGGATGCCGAGCCGCTGGTAGATGTTCTCTTCAATCCGCAGCATCTCGGCGTGCATCGCGTCGGAATCCTCCGGCGCCGTGAAGGCGAACATCTCGACCTTCGTGAACTGGTGGACGCGGTACAGGCCGCGAGAGGCGCGGCCGTAGGCGCCCGCCTCGACGCGGAAACAGTGGCTGACGCCGCCGACTTTCAGGGGCAGCCGCTCGGCCGGCAGGATCTCGTCCATCACCAGGCCGCCGAGAGTGATCTCGGCCGTCGCGATCAGGCCGAGGTCCTGCCCGTCGATGCGGTAAATCTGCGTCTCGTCGCCCCTGGGGCTGAAGCCCGTGCCCTCGAGCACCTTCAGGCGCGCCAAGTCCGGCGTGGCGTAGAGGGCGAAGCCTTCGTCGCGCAGGATGTCGAGGGCGAAACGCACCAGCGCCAGTTCCAGCACCACCGCCTCGTTCTTCAGGAAGTAGAAGCCCGAGCCCGTGACCTTGGTGGCGGCCTCGAAGTCCAGCAGGTCGAGGGCCTCGCCGATGGCGACGTGGTCGCGAGGCTCGAAGTCGAACCGTGTGGGCTCGCCCGAGCGGCTGATTTCGCGGTTGGCCGCTTCGTCTGCGCCGACGGGGGCGTCGGGATGCGCCAGGTTGGGGATGCGGGCCTGCTCGTCGCGCAGGCGCGTCTCGACGTCGGCCAGGGCCTTCTCGCGCTGGGCGATGGTGCTCTTCAGGCCGGTGGCCTCCTCGACCATGGCCGGACGCTGGCTGTCGGACGCCTTGCGGATGTCCTGGCTGAGCGTTTTTCGCCGGCTGCGCAGACCGTCGATCTCCTGGATGAGGGCCGACCGCTCGTCGGCCAGGCGAAGCACGAGGTCGATGTCGGCGGTCATCCGCCGGTTCTCAGTGTTGGTGCGGACCTCGTCGGTCCGCGTCCGGATGGTTTCCAGATCGAGCATCAGTCGTTCCTTTTCGAGCCGGCGGCGGAAGCCGCCGGGCATCCGCCTCCGGCGTGGCCCGGGCCACCGCTGTCGAGCGTGCCCCGCCGCTTCCGCGGCGGGCTCGAACGGCGGCGGGCTCGAACCGCGGCGGGCTCGGACGGCGTCGGCGTGCATTGTGCCGAACGCGCCGCAGCGTTGCAAGGTTTTCGCCCCGCTTGCAAAGGCCCTTGCGTGCGGTAGAATGGGACCGCACAGAAGCAACGTGAACCCGGTGAGCGCACCATGCCCGCAAACCTGACGCCGCAATACCTGAACGCCGAGAAGGCCTTCCGTGCCGCCAAGACGGTGGCAGAGAAGATTGCGGCGCTCGAGGAGATGTACGCCACGATCCCCAAACACAAGGGGACCGAGAAGATGCAGGGGGACATCAAGCGGCGGTTGGCGAAGTTCCGCCAGGCCGCACGCGAGATCAAGGGCAGGAGCGGCGTCGATCCGTTTTACGTCGAAAAGCATGGGGCCGGCCAGTTCGTCCTCGTCGGGGCACCCAACTCGGGCAAGAGCGCCATCGTCGGGGCCGCCACCAAGGCCCACGTCATCGTGGCGCCGTACCCGTTTGCGACGCACGGCCCGGTGCCTGGGATGATGGCCTTCGAGGACGTTCAGATCCAACTGGTGGACCTGCCGCCCGTCTCACGCGAGGCCCTCGTGCCCGGCATGATCGGTGCCGTGCGAAGCGCCGACGGCATCCTGGTGTGTGTGGACCTGGGGGCCCGGGACCTGCTGGACCAGGTGGACGTGTGTCTGGGCGTTCTTGAGGGCCGCGGGATGGCGCCGGAAGGCCGGGAGCCGCCCGAGGGCGGCGTCACGAAACGGATGCTCCTGGTGGGGACGAAAGATGACCTGCCGGGCGCCCGGGAGAACTTCGAGGCCCTCCGGGATTTGCACAGGGGCCTCCTGCCGATGCTTTCCACCAGCGCCGAGACGGGCCGGGGCATGGACGACCTGGCCCGCCGGTGCTTCGAGATGCTCGGCGTCGTCCGCATCTACAGCAAGGAGCCCGGCAAGGTGCCCGACATGAGGCAGCCGTTTATCCTGCCGCGCGGAAGCACCGTGCTGGACATGGCGTCGGCCGTCCACCGCGAGATCGCCGAGAACCTGAAGCGTGCCCGCATCTGGGGCGCCGGGGTGTACGACGGCCAGCCCGTCCAGCGTGACCACGTGCTGAGTGACAAGGACGTGATCGAACTGCACGTCTGAGGGCTGGCCGGACGCGACCTCATCACGGGTGTGTGGGCGCCTGGCGGGAAGACTGTCCAGCGCCGGCTGAAGACAGTCGTTGCGTTGCTGGCTTCACGCGAGGCGAACGCGGCGCCGCTTGGCGTTTCCTGCTGAGCCTGCAATCCGGGTGGGGTTTAGTATTGACCTTCGGGCCTTGGGCGGCGAGAATGAGGGTTGAGAGTGCAGGCTGACTCTCGACGCCGACGGGGTCGGTGTGCCGGCAGTGGGCATCACGACCCTGAGAAGAGGTGATGGGGTTGTCTTTACCGACCGGCGACGGCCGCAAGGGTGGGGTGTCTCTTTTTTTGGAAGCGAGTTGGCCATGCTCGGACCACGTAAACGTCTCGGCGAGATCCTGAGAGAATGGGGCAAGATTACGGAGCGGGATCTTCGCGATGGGCTGGCCAAGCAGCAGAAAAGCGGCCGCCGCCTCGGCGAGATCCTCGTGGCTTCGGGCCACTGCAAGGAGGCCGACATCAGCAAGGCGCTCGCCCTGCAATTCGACATGGAGTATGTGGACCTGGACATCGGCACCATCAACCCGCAAGTGATGGAAATGATGCCCGAGTCGATGATGCAGGAGTATCAGATCATCCCGCTCGACTACACCGACGGCAGGCTGAGGGTGGCGATAACCGACCCGCTTGATCTGGAGTCGGTCGATGCCATCCGGTTCCGCCTGAACATGGAAGTCGATTGCGTGCTGGCGGCGCGCGAGCAGGTGCAGCAGGTCATCTCGGGGTACACGGAGCAGACGGAATCGGAATCGGTGGACTCGATGCTCCAGGAGTTCACGTCAACGGATATTCAGTTCGAGGACCGTGGCGAGAAGGGCGCCGAGGATCACGCCGAGTCGGCCCCGATCATCCGGCTGGTCCAGTTGATCATCACCGAGGCGGTGCGGATGCGGGCGAGCGATATCCATATCGAGCCGCTCTCCAGCCGCCTGCGCGTCCGGTACCGTGTGGACGGTGTGTGCGTGGAACGCGAGCCGCCGCCGAAACGGCTCCAGGGGGCGATGACGACACGCATCAAACTGATGTCGGGCATGCAGATCGAAGAGAAGCGCCTGCCGCAGGACGGCCGCATCCGCATGAGGCTCGACGGCGAGGACCTCGACTTCCGCGTCTCGACGCTGCCGGCGTATCACGGCGAGAGCGTCGTGCTGCGAATCCTCAGGCGCGAGTCGATCAATCTGGGCCTCGACGCGCTTGGGTTCCTTCCGGACGATAATGAGTTGTTCCAGAAACTGATCGCTCGGCCGAACGGCATTTTTCTGGTCACGGGTCCGACCGGTTCCGGCAAGACGACGACGCTGTACGCGGCGCTGAACCAGTTGAACACGCCGGACCGCAAGATCATCACGGCCGAGGACCCGGTGGAGTACCATATCTCGGGGATCAACCAGGTCCAGGTGAACGAGCAGATCGAACTGACGTTCCAGCGGATTCTGAGGGCCATGCTTCGCCAGGCGCCGAACATTATTCTGGTTGGCGAAATCCGCGATTTGGAGACCGCGGAGATGGCGATTCAGGCCGCACTGACCGGACACTTGGTATTCAGTACACTTCATACCAACGATGCGCCCAGTGCGCTGACGCGGATGGTCGATATGGGCGTCAAGCCGTTCCTGGTGGCCAGTAGCGTTCAGGCCGTTATGGCCCAGCGGCTGATCCGCGTCCTGTGTCCGGAATGCAAGGAACCCGACACGGAAATCAACCTGATGACCCTTCGGGGACTTGGCGTGACGGACGAGCAACTGAGTCAGGCGACGTTCTTCCGGCCGGTCGGCTGCGAGCACTGCCATAATCTGGGGTATCGCGGCCGCATCGGCATGTTCGAGATCATGGTTATGAACGCGGAACTGCGTGAAATGGCCTTCAAGCACCAGCCGCTGAATGAGATCCGCCAGGCGGCTCGGGCGCTGGGCATGCGGGCGCTTCTGCAGGACGGTCTGATCAAACTAATGAAGGGCCTGACGACCCTCGACGAGGTCCTGGCCAGGGCCCATCGCGAGCAGGTCGGGGTCTAGCAGGCCGCCAACAAAGGGTTTCAAGGGTGCCGAAAACGGATCTTGCCGGACATAAAACGTCCTTTTCGATGCCGAAAACGCCGATATTAGAATTGCAGAGCGGGCATAACATCGTGTCCTCGCGACTCTTTTAGCGGCCTGCCGGAAGGGCTTGGCAATGGGCTCGGAAGGCGTATTATGAGGCCGCCGGGTTGTCTGGCACCCCCTGGCGCTGCTACAATAAAGTAGGCGATAGCAAGGGTTTACGGCGTCCGTGGCGGTCCGGATTCCGATGGAAGGGGACAGGGGCGGCCCCGACCCCGCCGATTTTGGGCCGAGCACGCGGCTTCTCAAGGGCGGACTTTTGATCCAGATTGACAAACTCCTCCAGTTCGTGGTTGCCAAGAACGGGTCCGACCTGCATCTGCACGTTGGCCGCCCTCCCGTGGTCCGCCTGCACGGCCGTCTCAGGCCCCTGGAAACCGAGGTGCTGACGCCCGAAGACACGGCCGGTCTGATGCGAAGTATCACGCCGGACCGCCATCAGCAGGAACTGGAGGATGTGGGCTCTGCCGACTTCGGGTTCGGTTTCCAGGACAAGGTGCGGTTCCGCGTGGCGGTGTTCAAGCAGCGTGGGCACGTCAGCCTGTCGTTGCGGCTGATTCCGTCGCGTTTGATGTTGCTGAGCGAGATTGGCCTGCCCACTACCGTCGAGTCGCTCCTGGGGCGCACGCGGGGGCTTTTCCTGGTGACCGGGCCGACGGGCTCCGGCAAGACGACAACCCTGGCCTCGATGATCAACTACATCAACGAGAACTTCGACCGGCACATCATCACGATCGAGGAGCCGATCGAATACTATCACGAGCACAAGGAGTCGATCATCAACCAGCGGGAGGTCGGCACCGATGTGAGCACCTTCAGCGAGGCGGTGCAGCGCGGGCTGCGGGCCGACCCGGACGTCATGCTGGTGGGCGAGATGCGCGACCTCGACACGATGGAGGCCGCCATCCGCGCCGCCGAGACCGGACACCTCGTCTTCTCGAGCCTCCACACCACCGGCGCCGCCGGTACGGTCAACCGTATCGTCGATGCGTTCCCGGTGGGGCAGAAAGAGATGATGCGCGTCCAGTTGGCGAGTTCCCTCATGGCGGTGGTCTCCCAGACGCTGGTGCCGCGGATCGACATGCCCGGCCGCATTGCCGCCTACGAATTCATGATGATTACGCCGGCGGCCCAGAACCTGATCCGCAAGAACGAACCGTACCGCCTGGAGTCTCTTATTCAGACCGGCCGCAAGTGGGGAATGCAGTTGTTGGACGATTCGCTGTGGGACCTTTACTCGCGCAAGATCATTGCGGTGGGCGAGATGCTTGAGCGGGCTCAGCGCCGCGAGGAACTCGAACAGAAACTCACGGCAACCGCTGAAGGCCGCAAGGCCCTCAAGAGCGTCGGCGGGCCGCTGGACGTGTCGGACCTCAACAAGTTCCAGAAAACGGTTGCCCGGTGACCCGGCAGCCGTCACGCAAACGGAGAGGGTAGCCTGTGAGCCGCGCAGAGAGCCGGGAAGAAACATCGCGAACGTCCAAGTCGGCCCCGACCGAGGCGCCGGCAACGCCGCAGGCCCCCGAGGCGCCGGAGACGCCCAAGGCGGCGAAGCCGAAAAGAAAGTCCCGGCCGAAGACCATGACCGTGCCAACCCAGAAACGCCTGGGCCACGTGCTTCTGGATATGGAAAAGGTTACCCGAAAGCAACTCCAAGAGGCGCTTCAGATCAAGCAACGCAAGGGCGGGGCCATCGGCGCGGTCCTGGTGGACCTCGGATACTGCGAGAAGGACGATATCTCGGCGGCGCTGGCCGTCCAGGCGGGGATGCGGCGGGTGCATCTGGGCGAACTGGAGATCCCGCCCGAGGTCATCGAGCAGATGGATGGGATGACGGCACGCAGTTACAGCGTTGTCCCAATCGAGTTCGACGCCGGCGTCCTGACCGTGGCCATGGCCGACCCGAACAACTTCCGCGCGCTCGACGAACTCCACATGCTCCTGGGCCATCATATCCGGGCCGCCGTCGGCGATCCGGCCGACGTCATCCGGGCCCTCGACAAGTACTACGCTCACGCCGAGAGCGTGGAGGCGGTCATCGACGAGTTGGACTCGACCGCCGAGTGGATCGCCGACCACGAGGAGTCGATCGACCTGGAAGACATCCGGACGATGAGCGAGAGCCAGCCGGTCAAGAAACTGCTGAACCTGGTTCTGCTTCAGGCCATCCGCGACAGCGCCTCCGACATCCACTTCGAGCCGTTCGAGGACGAGTTCAAGATGCGCTACCGCATTGACGGCATCCTCTATGAGATGGTCCCGCCCCCGCGGCACATCGCCCTGGCCGTGGCCAGCCGTATCAAGGTCATGGCCAACCTCGACATCGCCGAACGCCGCGTGCCTCAGGACGGCCGCATCGAACTGACCGTGGGCGGCAAGCCGGTGGACCTGCGCGTCAGCGTTCTGCCGACCATGTTCGGCGAGAGTGTCGTCATGCGGGTGCTGGACCGGAGCCAGGTCGAACTCGACATCGCCAAAGTGGGGCTTCGTGATGAAGAACAGGGGATTATAAACGACCTGCTCGGGCTTGCCAACGGCATCGTCATCGTGACGGGGCCGACGGGCTGCGGCAAGACGACGACGCTGTATTCGGCCCTGTCGGCCATCAACCGTGTCGAGACGAAGATCATCACCACCGAGGACCCCGTCGAGTACGACATCGAAGGCCTGATCCAGGTTCAGATCAATCCGGAAATCGGCCTGACGTTCGCCCGATGCCTCAGGCACATCCTGCGCCAGGACCCCGACGTGATCCTCGTCGGCGAGATCCGCGACCTGGAAACCGCCCGGATCGCCATCCACTCGTCCCTGACCGGGCACCTTGTGTTCTCGACCCTTCACACCAACGATGCGCCGACGGCGATCACGCGGCTTCTGGACCTGGGGCTGGAGCCGTACCTGGTGACGGCGACGCTCGAGGCGATCGTGGCGCAGCGGCTCGTCCGAAAGATCTGCACCAACTGCCGGGCCGAGTTCGAGCCCACCGAGGAAATGCTCCGGGACCTTGACCTGAAACCCGAAGACGTGCGCGGCCGCACCTTTTACTTCGGCAGGGGCTGCGAGGACTGCAACAATACCGGATACAAAGGCCGGACAGGCATCTTTGAGATTATGTACATCGACGACTCCCTGCGCGATCTGATTATGCAGGGCTCCTCCACGAACGTGATTCGCGAAGAGGCGAAGAAGAGGGGCATGAGGACACTGCGCGACGGCGGACTCATGGCCGTTTATGACGGCATTACCACGATCGAAGAGATCATCATGGCGACCGTGACCGAAGGGTGACGGGCGCCGCGCGGAAGGAGGCTTGCTCATGGCGGTGTTCCAGTATGAGGCGATGGACGCGCGGGGCCAGGAGGTCCGTGCGGAGGTCGAGGCTGCCAGCCAGGAGGAAGCCGTCACCAAGATCCGCGCCCTCGGGCATTTTCCGACGCACGTTCGCGTCAAAGGCAGGCGCGCCACGGTCGCTGCCGCCGGCCCGAGGAAAAAGGGAAAGACCTTTACCTTCGGCAAGGTCGGAAACAAGCAACTCACCCAGTTCACCCGGCAGATGTCCACCCTCCAGGACGCGGGCCTGCCGATCCTGCGAAGCCTCCGCATCCTGGAAGGCCAGACGAAGCCCGGTGTCCTGCGCAACGCCCTCCAGGACATCATCGAAGACGTCGAGGCCGGCTCGACCCTCTCGGAGGCCATGGAGAAGCATCCCAAGGCCTTCGACCGCCTGTACGTTCATACGGTCCGTGCCGGTGAAGCGGGCGGCGTGCTCGACCAGATTCTCCGGAAACTCGCCGATTTCATGGAGAAGGCCATGGCACTGAAGCGCCGCATTGTCGGCGCCATGGTGTACCCCGTGATGGTTATCAGCGTGACGGCCATTATCCTGGTGTTCATCATGCTCTACATCGTCCCGAAGTTCAAAGACATCTTCGCCAAGTTCAATATCCCCCACATGCCGGCCCCGACCGTCATACTGATTGACGTGTCCACGAAGGTCGGCCAGTACTGGTACCTTATCCCGTTGATCCCCTTGGCCATCTGGTTGGCGATGAAGGCGGTTCGGTCCAGCGTGTTCGGGCGGCAAACGCTGGACTGGGTGAAGATGCAGTTGCCCGTCGTCGGCAGCATTGTGAACCGCCAGGCGATCGCCAAGTTTGCCCGCACCCTCGGCACCCTGATCGCCGCCGGCGTGCCGATCCTCGAGGCCCTCAACATCACCCGCGAAACGGTCGGCAACGCGGTCGTCGCCAAGGCGCTGGGCCAGGTTCACGACTCCATCCGCGAGGGCGAGAGCATCGCGGGCCCACTGCGAGCCAGCGGAGTCGTCGACCCCATCGTCGTCAACATGGTGGACGTGGGAGAGGAGACCGGCGAACTCGACAAAATGCTCCTCAAAGTGGCCGATACCTACGACGAGGAGGTCGACCACCTCATCGGCAGCCTCGTCAGTGCCATGGAACCGATCATGATCATCTTCCTGGGCGGCACGATCGGTTTCGTCGTTGTCTCGCTGTTCCTGCCGCTCGTGACGCTGATTGAGTCCGCAGGGCAGAAAGGCGGCTAGGGCGCCGCGGTGCCGCGCCCAGCCCGCCAGGCGGGATGCTTGCGAGGCGGCCCTCGCAAGGAGACACCGATGGCCGGACCGAAAAGCACACGCGCCTTTACGCTGATTGAACTCCTGGTGGTCATCGGGATCATCGGCGTTCTGATCACGCTCCTGATGCCGACCGTCTCCAGGGCCATGGTCATGGCACGCGAGTACATGACACGCTCGACCATCAAGGAACTCGAGGTGGGCATCGAGGCGTTCAAGTCCGATTTCAAGGTCTATCCCACCAGCAAGCCGCGCGGTGCCGGCACCGCCGACGACGGGCGGATGGCGGGCGAGCGGCCGACAGGCGCCGCCAACCTGGCTTACTACCTTCTCGGACCGGGCGGGTCAGGATGGGGAATCGCGGGCGGCGGCCTCATGCCCGTCACCAACGCACGCCCCGGCCGCTCCTACGGGCCGTATTACCAGGCGGACGAAGACGCCATGAAGTACGAGACGGTCGCAGGCCGGTCCATCGTGGTCGGCTTCCTCGATTCCTTCAACCCGCCCGGCGTCATCTTGTACTTCGTGGGATGGGAAGCGGACGGCAGAATGAGCTCGCAAGCGGAGGGCAGAACGTATTTCTACTGGTTGGACGGCGGCACCGACCCGACGGGCAAGAAGAACTACGCCACGCTCACGTATTTCGAGCAGTGCGTCAAGGGCGAAGACGCTACTGCAACAACGCCGTACCGCCGGCAGGACTACTTCCTGGTGTCGCCAGGGCAGGACGGCCGGTACGGCGCCGTCATGCAGAATGAAAACACCGGGGAATGGGAGCCGACGGACCTGAATGCCGCCGGCGCCTACTGTGACGATATCGGCAACTGGAAGAGGACGGACGAGAGGTGATCGGGGCATGTGGTCGGATGGAGGTTCGGGCAATGGAACGGATCCGCGATAGTATCAGGACCCGCGCATCGGCCGGGTTTACGCTCGTCGAACTGCTGGTCGTCATGAGCATCATCGGCGTGCTCATCGGCCTGTTGTATCCCGCGGTCAACGCGGCTGTCAGAGCGGCCCGCGTCGCCCGCACACAGGCTATCATTCAGTCCCTGACCGTGGGTCTGGAGGCTTTCAAGGGCGATTGGGGGGTGTATCCGCCGAGCAACAACAGCGGCGACGACAGACTTGAGGGGGGGCCGACCGGTCAAGGGGTCGGTAGCCGGTTGATGGCCGTGGCCCTGATGGGGCCCGACGGCAAGGGCTGGGGCGTCAGGGCGGCGGACCAGACCGGCGGCACCGACTGGAAACTGCCTTTCGGCGGTGAGGCCAGGAACGCCTATGGCCCTTATTTCCAGCAGGAGTCGGGCGCCACGGGGTATGTCAAAGACGGGTTCCCCGGCGTCACGCCGGGCTTCATCCTGTATTATCGCTTCGACCCCGCGGGCAGTTCCGGCGGCTTGTTTGGGAACTACGACGAAAGCGACAACCCGTTGGGCAACGACAAGTTTCTGGAACGCCTCGGTTTCAAGGACAAGAGCCATTTCCGGCTCAGCGCCGTGTACACGGCCACGGACAGCGCGTCCAGGTGGCAGAGGGAGGATTACTTGCTGATTTCCCCCGGCCCCGACCGCCTCTACGGCCACGTGTACTTCGACCCGCGGTACCCGGACTTGCTCAGGGCGGCGACGACGAGTACGGAACTGGGGCAAGGAAAGGCCGTGTACGACGACGTCACGAATTTTAGGTAGCACCGGCTTTGGAGAAGCAGCGGTGAGCAGGCAAAAAGGTTCCAGGATCCTTTTCTGCGTAGCACCCTCCGGGCCCTTCAGGGAAAAGGTGCCTGGCACCTTTTTGCCCTGCCGCCCGCCAGTGAAAAGAGTCACACCCCCGCTTAGCGAACGCAGGCGCGCCCGGGCGTTCACGCTCGTCGAACTGGTCACCGTCATGGGCATTCTGGCCATTCTGACCGCCCTGATCGTCGGGGCCGCTCAGGGGCTGCATGACCGTGCCGCGCGGGACACCACCGTCCGGATTCTCGCGGCCCTCGACGCGGCGCTCCAGAGCTATTACGACGATTGGGGCAAGTTCCCCTGGTACCAGGAGGAGAGCGGCGACCTGGCCGAACGGCTGGGCCCCGTTGCCGGGTGGGATGATGCGCAGGCCAAGCCGAGCTACTGCCCCCTGCCGCGCGTCAACCCGGGTGCCGGCGTGGAGACCAGGGTCGGGGCCATGCTCTATGCCGCGCTCAATATGCGCGAGCGAAACGGGCCCTACATCTCCAGCGGCGCGGGCAACGTCAAGGTGGTGCGGTTAAAGAGCGCCCAGTATCGATCTTGTCGGGTTTATGTGGACGGATGGGGACGGCCCATCCACTACTTCCAGCCGCAGGGAGACGCCGAGGCGCCCCTCCTGATGTCCGAAGGGCGCACGGAGGATTTCTTCAACGAGATGCAACAAGGAGACATTTGGCCCAACAGGAGCAAGGCCGATAACTTGACGAACTACGACTTGCGCGCTATGAACATCACCAGTCTTAAAGTTGATGATGCCAAACGCACGTACTGACCGGACGCACGTACCACGCGGTAAGCAGCGGGGCGCCCCGATGCGAAGCAGGAACGCTTTTACGTTGGTCGAAATGCTGGCCGTCATCAGCATCATGCTCGTCCTGATGACGGTGACCTTCGGCGTGTTTCGCACCTTTGCCGAACGGACCGGCCCCGAGGCGGCGCTGGCGCGGATACAGGCCGTCCTCAACGGCGCACGCGACTACGCCGCCACCAGCGGGCGCGACACCCGCATCAAGTTCAGGTGCGAGGACGATCGCAGCAAGATGCTGGAGGGCTCAACCCTCACACTCCAAGAGTACTATTGCGACCAGGATGGCAACGCGTGGCAGTGGCGTGATGTCCCCGGGACTCGCCCCGTCGCGTTTCACGATCGGGTCTATGTCTGTAACGGGCTGCCCGACAATCTGCCCAATGTGGGCGGCAAGGCGCCGGCCAACAGAACGAACCCCACCCCACAGGACATCGTGTGGTGGCGGGACTATGAGCAGCAGGTCCTCGGCAGGGTTCAGCAGTACGCCATGTCCGGCGACAAACTCAAGCCCGACCATGACGAGTTTTGCATCGAGTTCTGTCCGGCAGGGTTCCCGCCGGCCAGGCCCAGAAGCCTTTCTCCGCCGGACGACATGCCGGTCGTCGAGGACGGCCTCACCATCGTCAAAGTGGCCCGCGGGCGAGTGACCGCCTATGCGTTTTACGCCATCAACACCAACACCGGCACGAGGCTTATCTTCGAGTAGGGTCTTGCCGCGTCAAGAGCGTTTCGAGGGCCAGGGCGCGCCCCTGGCTTCATTGTGTTTGCGCGGCGTGTCTTTGCACCCGCCGCCCAAGGGGCGCGCGCCTCGCTTGATCGCCCGGAGCCCGCGGTGCATGAGATCGCGCTAGCCCACGCCGTGTGGAGACAGGTGGCTGCCGAGATGGAGAAGCACTCCGACCGCCGCCTGACACAGGTCCACGTGGTCGTCGGCGAACTCAGCGGCGCGGAGCCGGAGTCGCTCGAGTTTGCCCTCGGGCTTCTCGTTGCCGACTCCGAATGGCCGCACGCGGCGGTGCACGTGCGCAAGGAGCCCGTTGTCCTGGTCTGTCGCACCTGCGGGCGCGAGTATCCGATGCACGAGATGCGCCTGAGGTGTCCCGCCTGCGGGGGCGCCGACGTCGAGCCGGTGCGCGGCACGCAGTTGCGCCTGGAATCACTGGAGGTCGAGTAGGCCGATGGCCGAGCGGATTCGCCTCGAAAAGAAGATCGTGACGGAGAACGACCGCCTGGCGGCCGCCCTGGCCGAGCGGTTCGACGAGGCGGGCCTGTTGGTCGTGAACCTCATGAGTTCGCCCGGCGCCGGCAAGACGAGCCTGCTGGAGCAGACCGCCCGCCGCCTCGCCGACCACCTGCGGATGGCAGCCGTTGACGGCGACCTCGCCACCGACCGCGACGCTCGCCGCATCATCGATGCCGGTATGCCCTGCCGCCAGATCAACACCGGCCGTGGGTGCCACCTGAATGGCCGGCAGGTCGCCGAAGCCATCGAGGTGTACGATCTGGCCGACCTGGACATCCTGTTTATCGAGAACGTCGGCAACCTTGTCTGCCCGGCTTCGTTCGACCTTGGCGAGCACCGCCGCGTCGTCGTCTCCTCGACGCCCGAGGGCGACGACAAGCCGGTCAAGTATCCCGTGGCCTTCCGCAGCGCCGACTGCGTTGTCCTGAACAAGATCGACCTCGTGGAAGCGACCGGCTTCTCGCCGGTCTCGTTCAGCGGATTCGTCCGCGACTTGGGGCTCGGCGTTCCGTTGCTCCAACTTTCGTGCAAGACCGGCCAGGGACTGGGCGCCTGGTTCGATTGGCTTCGCACCCAGCGCGAGGCCGTGCGGCGTCGGGCGGTGCCGTCGCCGGAATGATTTCCTTGGACGCCACGCCCCCCTTTGGTATAATGGCCGCGTAACCTGTCAGGAGGATGTCCCGTGGAACAGTTAGCCTTTTGGATGCCGGGACCGTGGGAACTGGCGATCATCGCCATCATCGCCCTCATTCTGTTCGGGCGGCGGCTGCCGGAAGTCGGCAAGAGCCTCGGCAAAGGCATTGTCGAGTTCAAGAAGGGCCTGAAGGAAGTGCAGGACGAGGTCACCAAGACCGCCGACGAGATCGACAAGGCCTCCGACGACACCTAACGCACCGTCCTGGGCAGCGCGCCGGCCGTCTCCTGAGCCGCCTGCGGCTTGGTGGGCGACGCGCTCGCGTTGCCCCCGGGCCGAGGGGTTGGGAGGATGCGCCATGGTGCCACTCGCCTTTTTCAGCCCGGGTCCGCTGGAGATCCTCATTATCCTTGCGCTGCTGTTCCTCATGGTGCTTGCTGTTGCGGCAGTCGTCGTGGTCGTCGTGCTGGCGACGCGCAAGAAGGCCTCTCCGTCTGCCGCCACCCCGCCGCCGACCGATGTCTTGCCTCCTGCATGACGCCGGCGGTGTCGGGCTGCTCCTGCTGAGGATCCCATAGACCGATGCTCGCCTTCTTCAATCTCGGCCCGTGGGAACTCGTCATCATCCTTGCCGCCATGGCGGTTCTGCTGGGCGGTCCCGTCCTCGTGATGGCCGCCGTCGTGTGGGTCAAGCGGATTCGGCAACGTGGGCGGGCGCGACGCGAAGCGAGAGAATCGTAATCTCCGGACGGCAGGCGAAACGGACCTTCAGCAGCCAGCCCAGTCCCCGGTTGACGTACACCCACGACCGGCCCACCTGGTGGAGCCCTTCATAGCGCTGCCTGTTCCTGACCGGAAGGATGGGCGGCCCAACGAACGGCACCTGGACCTGCCCCCCGTGCGTGTGGCCCGAAAGGATCGCCCCCGCGCCCGCCGCCGCCAGGACGTCGGCGGCGTCCGGATTGTGGCAGAGCACTACGCTGGCCGCGCCCGTCGGAACCGCCTGGAGCGTTTCTTCCGCATCAAGGTGGCCGGACCACAGGTCCTGGGCGCCCGCGACCCACAGGTCCTGCCCGTCTCGGACCAGGTGCACGGCCTCGTTCCGCAGGACACGTACCCCCGCGCGGGGCAGGGCATCCGCCACGGCCTGGGCTTTGGCGCCCTTGACGGGCCGGACGACGCCGTAATCGTGATTGCCCAGGCACGCGAACACGCCGAGCGGCGGAGAAAGACCCTCGAACAGCCCCGCCACCGCTTCGGCATACCCGCGCCGGCGACCCGTCACGAAGTCGCCCGCCGCGGCCACAAGGTCCGGCTTGAGGGCCGCGAGGCGGTCAACCCCTTCGGCCAGATAGTCAAGAGGCACCCGCGCGCCGTGGTGAAGGTCCGCGATCAGGCCGATCCGTACGCCTTCCCACGCCGCGGGCAGATCCGGCACCGGCAGGTCGCGATGCACGAGGTCGATCCATGTCGGCTCCACCCACAGCGCGTACGCCGCGGCGCCACCCCCTATCGCAAACAGGCCGGCAGCCGCTTTCAACAGCGACCGGCGTGTGAGCCGGCGCGGGTGGCCCCCTTGCGGGTTGTCGCCTGGCGTTGCCGTCATAGCCGACCACTCTACACGCACCGCAAGAAGGCTTGCAAGTCTCCTGTGTCATGGTAAAATACGCCGTTTCCTGTGGCTGCGGGTTGGGCCGCTGCCCAGGGGGAGTGTTTTTGCGGAGGTGACGCTGTGGCTGAAACGATGAGCGAAATCGAACGGGCGTGCGCCGAAGGCCGGAGCGAGGACGCCGAGACGCTCCTGAGGCAAACCCCCGGCAGCGAGACCGAAACCGCTGCCTATTACTATCACCTGGGGTGCGTTCGCGAGAGCCAGGGCCGTTACGAAGAGGCCCTCGACGCCTACGAGCGAGCCCTGCAAATCGAGCCGGCGCATCGCGGCACGCTCTTCCGCCTGGCCTACCTCTACGACTTGCGGGGCGAAGAGGACCTGGCCATCGACTACTACAAGCAGTGCGTTCAGCAGCCGCCCCTCTACGAGGGCGCCCTCGTGAACCTCGGCGTCCTCTACGAAGACGCCGGCCGCTACGATGAGGCTGTTGAATGCTTCAGCCGCGTCCTCAAGGTGAACCCGAACCACCAGCGGGCCAAACTGTTCCTGCGCGACGCCGAGGCCTCGCAGGTCATGTATTACGATGAGGAGAGCGAACGCCGCCGCGACAAACGCAACCAGGTCCTCGAAATCCCTGTCACGGACTTCGAACTCAGCGTCCGCAGCCGCAACTGCCTACGCAAAATGAACATCAGGACACTGGGCGACCTCATCCACCACACCGAGCAGGAACTCCTGTCGTACAAGAACTTCGGCGAGACAAGCCTCCAGGAGATCAAGGACATGCTCGCCTCGAAGAACCTGCACTTGGGCATGGCCGTCGAGGGCAGGGACCAGAGGGTCGGCTCGCTGATGCCGGCGGCGCCCGTCCTTGCGCCGACGCCGCCGCGCGGCGACGGCGAGAGCGTGACCATAGCCGACCTGGAACTCAGCGCACGCAGCCGCAAGGCCCTCGAACGCCTCGGCATCGGAACGCTGGGCGACCTGGCGAACCTGACGGAGGAGCGGTTGCTCGCCTGCAAGAACTTCGGCGAGACCTCGCTGAACGAGGTCAAGCAGGTGCTTTGCCGCTACGGCCTCGACCTGAGCGGATGACGCTACTCGGGTCCAACCGGACAAATCCAAAGTCCAAAGTCGGGTCGGCGCCGGACTTTCGACTTTGAACGTTGAATTTTGAACGTTGAACTTTGAACGTTGGACTTTCGACCTTGGACGCTTCCCTGCTGGTTCACGTGTGTTGCGGCGAGTGCGTTGCGGCCATTCTGGAACCGCTTCGCGGCATGGGCACGTTCACGCTCTTCTTCCACAACCCGAACATTCAGCCGCTGCTCGAGTTCCGCCGCCGGGCCAAGAGCGTCCAGGTCCTGGCCGAGCAGGAACGCCTCGACGCGGTGGTCGACCTGGCCTACGATCCCAAGGCGTTCCTGGGAGCCGTGCCGTGGGACCGGCCCGAGCGGTGCTTGGCGTGTTACCGGATGCGCCTGGCCGAGGCCGCCCGTGTCGCCGCCGAGCGCGGGTGCACGGCCATCACCACGACGCTGCTGGTTTCGGTCCATCAGTACCACGCGGACGTCCGGGCCATCGGCGAAGAAGAGGCGGCTGCCAGGGGGCTCTCGTTCCATTACGAGGACTGGCGACCGCTGGCCGCCCACGGACTCCAGGAAGCGAAGCGGCGAAGCCTGTATCGCCAGCAGTACTGCGGCTGTATCTTCAGCGAAGAGGAACGGTTCGCTCCGACCAGGGTGCACCTCTTTCACGGAGGGGCCGCCGCGCGACGCGACAACACCGGAGGTGACCCGTGACGATACCCGCCACACGTGCCGTCCACGGCGCCGGCGCCCGGATGGCTCGAATGGTCCTGATGGCGAGCGTTGTGGCCGTCTCGTTCAGCGGCTGCTCGTGTGAACGCCCGCAACGCGCCCCCCGCATGGACGCCGAAGTGCCGCGCGTCCGCGTCAAACTCGGCAGAGATACCCAGTCGGTGGCCGTGGCGGTGAAGGGCCCGTGGCGGCTGCTGGGCCGCGATGGCGAGATCGCTACCGGAAAGAGCCTCGACTGGACGCGGGTCACGATCTGGGGCCATACCACTTCCACGAGCGGCAACATCGTCTTCGGACGGATCGCGACCGTCAACGGGCCGGTGGAACTCAGCGGCGCAGACGACGGCCCGGTCGAGGTCTCCCAGACCGTCGGCGGAAAGGCGCGGCGGCGCAGGTACCGCGGGACGCTGCGCATCTCGCCCACGGACGACGGGGCGATTCGCCTCATCAACGTCCTGCCGATGGAAGCGTACCTGGCGGGTGTCCTGGCGAACGAACTGTACCCGTCGTGGCACGTGGAGGCGTACAAGGCCCAAGCGATTGCGGCCCGAACGTACGCCCTCGTGGACAGAAATGCGCGAAGGCGCTACGATTACGACGTCCAGGATTCGCAGGGCAGCCAGGTGTACGGCGGCGTCGGCACCGAGACGGATAAGACGTGGGAGGCGGTCGAGGCCACCTGGGGCGTCGCCGTGACGTACCGGGCGGCGGGCGGCAAGCGTGCGCTTCTCAAGACGTACTACCATTCGACGTGCGGCGGCGACACGGCCCCGGCGGGTAGCGTGTTTGGCGGTTCAACGCCCGCGCCACTCGCGGGGGGAACCAGGTGCACCTACTGCCGCAAGTCGCCCAAGTACCGTTGGCCCACGGTCGTGTTGACGAAGCGCCACGTGACCGACGCCCTCCAGCGAAGCGGCTCGGCGAGTCTGACGCAGTTGGGTCCCGCGCGGCGCGTCGAGGTCGCCGCGCGCACCGGCGGCAGCGGACGCGCCGAGCGGATACGCATCGTCGATACGGCCGGCAAGTCCGTCCTCCTGCGGGCCGGATACTGGCGCATCCTGGTCGGGGCCTCGAAGGTGCCCAGCACCTGGTTCGACGTCGAAGACCGCGGCGACCGCATCGCACTGACCGGCGGCCGCGGATACGGGCACGGCGTCGGTCTGTGCCAGTGGGGCGCCCAGCACTTGGCGGCGCACGGCAAGAGGGGCGAGGAGATCGTGCGGTACTACTATCCGGGCGTCGAACTCGCCCGGGCGTACTGAGAACACAATGGCGAATGGCGAAGCCCGAATGACGAATCAAACAGCAAGGCCGAATGCCGAATGATGAGGCGTGCACCGGCGCCGCCGGTTGGCTGTTCGTCATTGCTGTTTGGCCATTCATTTGTCATTCGGGTTTCGTCATTCGTCATTGGGGGCCGGCAATGATGGTGTCTGACCTGTTTGCCTGGAAGCCCGTTGGCGTCGCGGCCCGTGCAGATGCTCCTCGTCTCGGCTGCCTTGCCACGCCCCACGGCCGCGTCGAAACCCCCGCGTTCATTCCGGTGGGCACCAAGGCGACGGTCAAGGGCGTCTTGCCGGAAACGCTCCGCCGGATCGGCGTCCAGATGGTGCTGGCGAACACGTATCACCTGGCGCTTCGGCCGGGGGCCGACGTGGTCCGCGACCTCGGCGGCCTGCACGCCATGATGGCCTGGGACGCGCCGCTGCTGACCGACAGCGGCGGCTTCCAGGTCTTCAGCCTGGCGGCGCTGCGCGAGGTGACCGACGACGGCGTCGTGTTCCGCAACCACATCGACGGCGCCGAAATCACGCTTACTCCGGAGTCGTCCGTCGCCGTGCAGAACGACCTGGGGGCCGATATCATCATGGCCCTCGACATCTGCCCGCCGTATCCCTGCCCGCGCGAGGAGGTGGCCGAGGCGGTCCGCCTCACGCTTGCCTGGGCCGAGCGCTGCCGCGCGGCCCACAGCCGGGATGACCAGGCCCTGTGGGCCATCGTCCAGGGCGGCGTCGAGGGGGACCTGAGACGCGAGTGCGCCGAACATCTTGTCGAGATGGACTTCCCGGGCTACGCCATCGGCGGCGTGAGCGTCGGCGAAGGGCACGAGCACCTGCGGAACGTGGTCGGCGCGACGGCGCCGCTTCTGCCGGCCGACCGTCCGCGGTACCTGATGGGGGTGGGCGAGTTGCGCGACGTGGTTGCGGCCGTCGGGATGGGCGTGGACCTGTTCGACTGCGTTCTGCCGACGCGAAACGGCCGCAACGCCTCCGCCTATACGGCCGATGGGCTCATCCGCCTGCGGAACGAGCGGTTCCGGACGGACTCTCGCCCCATCGAAGACGGCTGCGACTGCCCGGCGTGCCGCAACTTCAGCCGGGGCACGGTGCGGCACCTGTTCGTTGCGGGAGAGATGCTGGGGCCCGTCCTGGTGAGTATGCACAACCTGCGCTTCTACACGCGGTTGTTCGGCTGCCTTCGCGTGTGGATCCGCGATGGCCGCTTCGAGGCCGAGACCCAGGCCTTACTTGACAGGTACTACCGAAATCACTAAAAGTAGTGCTCTAAGCGGGGTCAGGTAAGTTTTTTGCCGTCGGGTGCCATGCCCACGTTTG
>CAZIJC010000079.1:0-19736 GCA_964539385.1 uncultured Anaerolineales bacterium
ACGGTGCCGACCCAGAGGCGGCTGGCGGCGTCCTCGGCCAGGGCGTAGACGTGCTTGGTGTGCGGGCCGTCGTCACCGGTGAACTGCGTCCAGGCGTCGGCGCCCGCGGGGTTGGCCAAGAGGTCCAGCCGCCCTGCTTCCAGCCAACCGCCTATACTCAAAGTTGACCGGCTTAAAGCCCGTGGGGTTAAACCAGGTGCACGGAACCTGAACACGTACCAAGAGTCCGGCCGTTGTACGGCGCTTGGTTCCGAGGTGGAGAGGAGGGGGGGATAAACCGCGGCGCTGCGCGTGCTTGTAAAGAGTTTGTCGCTTGTGCTTAGTACTACAACGCTACAAGGGCATTTTGCGCGGAGCAGCCCCAACCGCTCTAGTACTCCGTCGCACGTGAAACAGTGGGTGCCACTGGCGAAAAAGTCCGCCAGTGCCTTCCTGCTGCTCGCCACACACTGGCTGACAAGCAGCCAGTGGCACCCCGCAATTCAGCAGCGACAGAGCTCTACGGCCCGACGTCGATGACGACGCGGCGGTAATCAGTCAGCGGGACGATCGCGCTCGTGTCGGTCACGTCCAGAATCAGGTGGATCTGCTTGGCGGCGGCGTCGCCGGGCACGTCGAGGGTGCACCGCGGCCTGTCGGCCCCCTTCAGGCGCGGGAGCCGGCCGGGGTACGTGCCGGCTTCCGGGTAGACGTACCAGCGGAAGGCGAGGGCGTCGCCGTCCGGGTCGGACGAGGCGGAGGCGTCGACCCGGAGGGTGGCGCCCGGCCGGGCCTGGCGGCGGAGGATCGCATCGGTGGCATCGCCGTCCACGGCCGCGACAGGATGGTGGTTCGCCTCGCCGTACGGTTTGACGCACCAGTCGAAGCGGGCCCGGCAATTGCGGAGCATGGCGTCTCGCCATCGCCAGACGGGGGCGAAGATGCGGTCGTACACCGTGCCGTCGGCCGGGTCCGTCCAGCGGTCGGCGTCCTCGGTGTAGCAGGCGAAGGGGCCGTAGGTCTTCTCGTCGCGGCGGACGCTGGCGTGGCGGGACCCCACGTTGGTCTGTTTGGTGCGGGTGAAGCGTCCGCTCCATCCGCCCCAGTGGGGATGGTCGACGTCGTAGAGGCCGCGGCTGACGAGGCCCATCCACGGGATGGTGCCGCCGCCTTCCAGGAACCCCTTGCCGCCGAACCGGTACGGGTAGAGCGCCCCGAGCGGCCCGTGGCCGCGCATGATGTGGGTCTCGGCCCACTGGTGCTGGCCCTGGTGGGTGCGCGGGTAGGGCTGCCAGCAATAGGGCCCGGCGGGCTTCTCGGGATTGCCCGACTGTCCCATGTAGCCGTACGTCTGGTGGTTGCTGCGGATCCAGTGAACGGCGGGGAACTCGCGGCAGATCCAGGCGCCGCAGTTGTCCTGGGCGCCGTTCTCGAAGACGCGGAGCCGGCGGACCATGGCGTCGAGGGCGTCGGGGGCATGGGCGGCCCGCAGGTCCACGAGCGCCTGGGCGAGCGTGTTGGAGCCGGCGTTGACGACGACGTTCAGCGGGCGGGGATCGTCTCGGCACAGGGCGGCCGCAAGGAGGTCCGAGCCGGGCGACGCCTTGCCCTTGCCGACGTCCGCGAGGCCGTACTTCGCCTGGCCCGGCCGGACGATGCCGTGGAGGTACTCGGCGGTGGGCCAGCCGTCGGCGTGCCGCCGCAGGTTCGCCTCGACCTTGGCGTAGCCGTCGATGAGTTTGTGGAAGAGTTCCGGGTGCACCTTGCGCTTGAAGGGTTGGCGGGCGTGCTCGTTCAGGAACTTGCCGGTGACGGCGATGAGGCCTTCGAGGTGAAACGCGTTGGCGTTGACGAGCATGTGGGTCATCTGCTGTTCTTCGTCGGGCTCGTTGCCCATGTCGGCGAGGATGATGAGCCGGGGGCGCCCGGGCGGCGCGGCGTCGGGTCGCGCTGCATGGACGGTACCGGCGGCGAGGAGGACGGCGACGGCGATTCGCACGAGACGCATGGACATACTCCTGGTTTCTGCGCCGCGGGCCACCGGCGGCCTGCGTCCGGCGCGCGGGGCACTCCACGGATTGTACGCAGCCGGACGGAAGCGCCAAGCAATCTCCCCGCCAGGGCGTCGGTGACCAGGGAGGCCGAGGCCATGGCCACGCAAGTTTACCCGCCGTGGCGGGCGTGGCCATGCCACCCGCGGTGGCACACGCGGGACGGCGCGGTGGGTGGGGACACCCACCGCGCAAAACACACGGCCGGACAAGCCGGCCGTGGCACACGGCGGCACGGCGCGGTTATGGATGTGCGGTTTGGGTTGGCGTGTGCCACAACGAGCGCCAGTAGGCACGGTCGGTCGTGTAGACGTCGATCGGTTGGTTGGCCGGGTCCAACGCTGCCGGGAGGACGCCGTAGCGTTGCATCTCGCGGACGTACTCCGGCCGGGGGCGGAAGCCCGGCATGTCGAAGCGCTTGATCTGGTCGAGCGTTGCCTTGGCGGCCTGGATATGGGCGAGGATCTTGCGGTAGTCCGGGTCCCGGCAATCGTGGAAGATGACCGGATGCACGATCGGCTTGGGGGGGCGACCCCTGTCTTCTTTGATCTGGCGCTGCTGCGGCTCGCCGTGGGCGTAGCCGCCGGCCTGGCGCGACAAGGGCGCCAGGAGGATAAGCGACTTCCCCGGCCTGCTGAGGTTGAAGACGCGGTGCCGCGAGAAGCGGCTCAAGGGCCGCGTCCACGCCAGCATGTCTGCCCAGGAGTTCAGGGGAACGCGGTCGGTGACGTGTTTCGGCAGCCACTTGCCGTGACACGCCGTGCACCGCTGCCGGATGGCGTCCCGAGCGGGCGGCGTGGACGGCCAAGCGTCGGCCATGACGCGTACGGGGCGGTTGTTGCCCCAGCACCCGCCGACCTGTCCTGAGCCGTAGGCCGCGTAGGTCCCGGCGTAGGCCGCGCCGGAGTCGATCCACAGACGGATCGTCGTCCGCTCTCGCGGGGTCAGCCGGACCTCGTTGTGGCTGCCGTCGATCTTCTTCATCAGCGGCGAGGCGGAACTGTACGCCGCATAGGGCCCGTCGTTGCCGCGCTGTCGTCCGCTGCCATGTGCCGGGTTGCCGGCCGTGTCCTTCACCTGCCAGTGCATTAGCAGCGTGTAGTAGGAGTGGGAGTAGACCGGTCCCCGGTCGCCGGTCAGGATCACGCCGCCCTTGCGCTTCTCGTGGTTGTGGCACCCCGCGCAGTGGCGGTCGAGTACAGGCTGCACGTCGCGCGGGAAGTCCATGACGTCGGGAACGTCTTTGATGGGCTGGATGCGGCTGGGCGTGCGCCGCAGTGCCTGGAGCGGCCCGCGCGCGGGGGCGGCCGGTGCGTCGGTCCGCGGTTCGTGGCAGCCCACGCATCCGACCGTCTCGCCCGGCTGGAGCGTCACGAAGGAGCGCATCTGCTTGACCGACAGGTCGTTCTCGTCCAGGGCAACGAAGTACACGCTCCGCATGGGCGGGGCCTCGAAGCAGGCCGAGCCGTCCGGTTCGACGGGCACGGTGCCGAGGATCCGTTTCAGCGTGGAGGTGACGCCGTGGCCGATGGGCTGCGAGCCGCCGCCGTGGTAGTTTGCCGGCTTGGGCAACTGTTCCAGGACGAGCAGTTTTTTGATGGCGCCGCGTGGGAGGCCGGCCAGGTTCCGCCCGTGATAGACGTCCGTAAGGACCAGCGTTGCGCTTTCTTTGGCGGGATCTGTCCGTGGCGGCAGCACCATCTCGCGCGACCTGGAAAGGATGGGCCTCGGTTCATGCACCATCGCCGCAGCCGTGTGGAGGAGTTCGGTCCGGCCGCGGTCGTCCAGGAGAACGATTGACTTGCCCCGGGCGGCGAGAAACGTGTCGTGTGAAAGCGCGTACGGATCGCGGAAATCGGGTGTCCGGGAAATGCGCTTCATCGCCCACGGGGCGTCGGGCCCGTGACGTGCGGTGACCGTGGCAACGTGCCCGGCGTGCTCGTTCCTGCCATGGCCGGGGGAGTGGATGAGGACCACGCTGTCGGTGCCGGCGATGGGAGCGGCGTCGATGAAGACGCCGCCGGGGCGCATGTTGCCGAAGTAGACCATCTGGCCGGTGCCGTCGGGGTTCATCGTCCAAAGGTGGTGGAAACTGACCGGATCGCGATTGACGTATTCCCAGCGGGTGTACAGGACGCGCCCGTCGGGCAGAATGGCGGGCGTGCTCTCGGTGAAGCCCCCCGAAGAGAGCGCCCGGATGTTCTTCCCATCGGGGCCGCAACGGTACAGCACCGCGGTGGGGGCCAGCCAGCAGCCGATGTATCGCTTGCAGCGAGTGGAACAGAAAAGGATGTCGCCGTCGGGCAGATACGCCGGCTCGACGTCGTCCCAGGGGCCGCTGGTGATCCGGCGCAGGCGCGTTGCGTCCACGCCGATCTCGTAGAGGTGGTAGAAGTGGCTGCCGGCCTTGCGGTACGAGAAGAGGATCTTCTTGCCATTGTAGTGGACCCGTGGGTCCCGCACCGCGCCGCCGGGATCGGCCAGCAGCACGGTGACCTGGCCCGTGCGGACATCGAGTTTGCAGAGCCGTCCGCCGTCGGCGCCGTGAATCCAGTAGTCCGGGTCGATGCACGAGTAGCCGAAGTTGGCGTAGTAGTGTCCTGACGGGTCGCGGCCGGGCTGGCGTTCGGCGAAGACGATCTCTGCGGCGCCCAACTCCGCGAGTCGCCGGGCGATGACGGCGCGGCGTGCGATCTCTTCCTTCCGCTGCTGTGCCTGGAGCGTGCCCGCCGCAGGCAGGACGGCGGACAAACAACCCCACACTGCCAGGAACATGCCGGTCTGACGAAAGCCCATCCGCATACGAGGTCTCCCGCCTATCGAATGGGAAAAGGGGGGAAAAGGGGACATTCTACTTTTCCGGCTCCTTCGGCCGACGGCCACAGGGCCGCAGCGCCGGTTCCAGGCTCAGTCACGATCAAAAAAGCAGAATGTCCCCTTTTCTGTCCCCTTTTCCCCCTTTTGCCGCCCCGGGAACTCATCGCGGCGATTGTGACTGCAGCAACTCGATATTCGCTCGCGCTGTTTTGTTGTCGGGATCGATTTGGAGCGAACGGCGTAGCTGCCGAATGGCCTCTTCTTTGCGTCCTTGACGTGCCAGGACAAACGCCAGGCCGTTGCTGGCCTTGACGTTGTTTGGTGCCAATTGTGCCGCTTGGCGCAGATGGACGTAGGCCTCGCCGAGTTGCTTCCCTTGGGCCAACAGAAGCCCCAGTCGGTAATGCAGCTCGGCGTTCTTGCCGTCGGAGGCCAGGCCGTTGCGATAAGCGAGCAGCGCTTTTTCATCATGCTGAATCTTTTCGAGCGATGTCCCAAGTTCCAGATAGTTCTGTGCGCGTTGGGGCTCGAGCCGGACGAGTCGCTCGAATTGGACCGCCGCCCGTTGATAATCGCCTTGATTGGCGCAGGCCCGACCCAGTTGCCGAGCGGCCGAAGCGCTGTCGGGGTTTAACTTCACGGCTGCGCTAAGGTGCGGCTCGGCCTCTTTCCAACGACCGAGTTGGGCAAGGGTGAGTCCCAAGTGGTATTGGGCGTCGTAGATGTCTGGTCCCAACGCGACCGCGCGTTGCAGGTGTTCGATGGCCTCCTCGTGGGCTTGCTCGGCCTTCAACAGGCTGCCCAGGAGCATGTGTGCCCGAAAATGACCCGGCTCCGCTTCGAGCAACTCTTGCAGGCGGCGTTTTGCATCATCGGGTTTGCCTTGTCGGTTCAGGATCGACGCCGCCATCACGACCGCATCGCCGTAATTCTCCGAATCCGACGGGCTGACCTTCTCGAGATGCACCAGGGCTTCGTCGAACTTGCCCTGTTCCCACAAGGTGACCGCCCTGTTGAAATGCAACAACCCGTAGTTGGCCTTCTCGGTTCCCAGCGCCACGGCGGCCCGGACGGCTGCGTCGTCTTCGTCCGATCGGCGCGCCACGCGCGATGCCTGGCGTGGGGCCGGTTCGAGAAGGCGATGTTCTTCGACAATGCGACGAAGGATCTCGGCCGTAACGCGATGTCCGAGGACCGATGCGTGCATTTCGTCGCCCACCGTGTAGTACTGTCGGGGAATGGGCCGCGGCGTTTGTGACTGCCAATGCTCCCGGAAGGCCTCTCGCAAACCCACGACCGGCAGGTCATAGACGCGGGCAAGCCGCTCGACGATCAATTCTTTGGAGCCGGGTATGAACATTTTTTCGGGATATTCGATCGCGTCGTGCGTGAAGCCGGGCCATACGGCCACGAGCGGCTTGAAGCCGTGTCGATCCGCCAGATCGCGAAACAGCGCCAAACCCTCGACCACGTTATTGTCGCCGATGGCCTTCGCGTTCCAACTTGCCGGATCCGCATCGAGCCCGAAGCCAAACCAGTTCAGCCGCAGGCACGCCAGGCGGAAGAGATGGGACCTGTAGAACAACCAACTGACCAACCTGGGCCGGTTCGCGATGCCGTCCGCCCCGACCGATTCGGGATTGAAATTGCGGAAATCGTTTTCGACGAAGAATAGGATCACTGCGTCCGGATCGTATCTCACCGCCTTCACTCGCAGCAACTCGACCTCGGCTCGCGTGCAATAGCCGGTCACCGCCACGTTGAGGACTTCGACGTTCTCGTTGCCGTAGAGCATCTCGAGCTGCCGCGACATGAGTTGGTCGATCTTCTTGATCCGGTAACCGACGACCACCGAATCACCCAGGAGGATGATTCGTTTGGTTCCGGGCGGTTTCGCGTATTGACGTTCGACGTCGCGGAACCCGTGCGAATTGATGACGCGATAGTCGAAGGGAAGATCTTCCTCGTCGCTGCGAAAGCCCGGCTTGAATTCGTAGCTGAGTATCGGATTCGTCGAGCGTCGATAGACGTGCCTCTCCGAACTGACGCCAATCGGGATGATTTCCGGTGCTTGACCGATCAGGCGTAATGCCAATTCGCCGATGACCAGAGCGGTCGCGACCGAACCGAACAGCAACAGCAACTTGGCCGGCAGCCGCCTGCGCGGACCAAGCCCGACCTTGCCCTCGGGTGGCGGCTCCGACCGGCTCTCGCAGGGCGACGTCGACCGGCTAGCCGGCTCCTTCCCCGCCTTCTTGTCGGCGTGCTTCCTTCCAGCCATGGCAGGTTGATCGCCTACAGTTTCCAAGCAAACTCGCGCACAAACTCAAGAGGGCGAAAGACAAGCCTCTCACCGCGCAGAGGCAATGGGTGCACTTCCCCTGTTGCCAAGGCTCTCAGCCGGGATTTCCCGGATGGCCTCCGCCCGGCGACCGACGTCGGCCTTTCTGACAGTTCTATCACGGACCGCCAGATCAGCAAGTGCCTTTTCTGGAGTTCCGGGGAAAAAGGGGACATTCTACTTTTCCGCCTCCTTCGGCCGAAGGCCACAGGGCCGCAGCGCCGATTCCAGGCTCAGCCACGATCAAAAAGTAGAATGTCCCCTTTTCCCCCACGCGGCCCTCGGCGCGAAGCGCTCACTTTTCCTCTTCCGTGGGCTGGCCGTTCCGATATTCCTGAAAGACCACGATTCCTCCAATGCTTCCCGCTTCGCCGACAGCAGGCTCACCGCACAGGCCCTCCCACGGCTTCCCGTCGCGCCATTCGCCCTTTGCCTTAACCGTGCCGTCCGGGTTCCAGTAGGTCCACGTGCCATGCTGCCAGCCTTTGCGATAGGCGCCGATCACCGCTATGCTGCCATCCGGATACCAGAAGGTTTGCTGACTGGAACACTCGGAGTCATATACCGCTTCCCGGCACTTGGCGCCGGTCTTCTCGTCCCACTCCTGCCATAAACCTATTGGGTAACCATTCTGATACGCCCCCTCCTTAGCCTTGCGCCCATTGGTGTACCACTCCGTCATCCGACCCTGCGGGAGGCCGTCGACGTATTCGGTCTCGCGATGCAGTTGGCCGTTTTCAAACCACATTCTCTGGGTCCCATGGAGAACGTGCTTTCCGTTCTTGACATAGAAACTCTCCTCCTTCAGCATGCTGCCGACCCTGACCTTCTGGGTCTGGACGCGTTGCCTGTCGGCGGCCTCCTGGCAGCCATTCAGTACGCCCATCCCCGCGACATACAGGAGCAACAAGAGCAGCGTGCTTCGTAGCGGGTGCCGCATGGCTATCCTCCTCTTTGAGCAGCAGACTAATCCGCCCGGCAGTGTGGCCGGGGGGGAAGGGGACATTCTACTTTTCCGGCTCCTTCGGCCGACGACCACAGGGCCGCAGCGCCGATTCCAGGCTCAGCCCCGATCAAAAAGTAGAATGTCCCCTTTTCCTCGACCAAAAAGTAGAATGTCCCCTTTTCCCTGATGTCAAACCCCGGGCCAAGAGCAGCGTGGGTGCAGAGCACCCACCCTACACGTCACCCCCCCATCGACTCGACGTACTTCCGCACGCTCTCCTGCCACGGGGGGAAGCGGTAGCCGACCGTCGCGGCGAGGCGGGCGGTGGAAAGGACGGCGCGGGCGGGGCGGCGGGCGGGGCGGGGCATCGACGACGTGGTGACGCGCTCGGGCATCGCCTCGAGCCCGGCTGCACGAAGCGCTTCGACCGCCATGTCCCACCGCGACGCCTCGCCCGCACCGCACGCGTGCAGCGTGCCGCGCGCGCCGGCCTCGACCATCGCCAGGAGCGCCTCGGCCAGGTCCTCGCTCCACGTCGGGCAGCCTGCCTGGTCGGTGACGACGCGAAGCGGCTCACCGGCCCGGGCGCGGGCAAGGATCGCCTCGATGAAGCCGGCGCTGCCCGCGCCGTACAGCCACGCCGTGCGGACGATGAGGTGGTGCTCCGGGGCGGCGGCGCGGACGCGGGTCTCGGCCTCCGCCTTGGTCCGCGCGTAGACGCTCTGGGGGCTGGGCGGGTCGTCCTCGACGTAGACGCCCGGCTTGGTGCCGTCGAAGATGAAGTCGGTGCTCATGTGGACGACGAGTGCGCCGGCGGCGGCGGCAGCGCGGGCCACCGTCTCGGCCGCCTCGACGTTCAGGCGCCGGGCCTCCTGCGGATGCGTCTCCGCCCCGTCCACGTCGGTCCAGGCGGCCAGGTGAAAGACGGTGTGCGGGCGGATGGCGCGCATGGCGTCGGCCACGGCGGCCGCGTCGGTTACGTCGAGTTGGGCAAGGTCCGTCAGGTGCAGCGCGTCGGGCCCCGGCGCGGCGCGGGTGAGGCGCGGCCCGAGGGCGTGGCCCAGCAGGCCTGCGGCGCCGGTCACCAGCACCGGATAATGGCGTTCGGAAAGACTCATCCGCTCTCCCTCGCGCGGTGCGCGTTGACAAGGCGGCCGCAAACGGCTAACGTACGGTGTCCGACCATGTCGGTGTCGGCGTTTCTCTCGCGCCTGCGGCCGGGCCCCGGCGAGCGTGACCCGTCGGAAGTCCGGCCTCGTATCCCAAAGGGATCCGTATGGACCGGGGAGGACCCGCCGCCCCGATGGCCTCGTTTCTGAAACATTTCCGGACGGTCAGCGGCCTGACGCTTCTGTCGCGCATCATGGGCTTCCTGCGCGACGCCGCCCTGGCCCACGTCGTCGGCGCCGGCCAGACCATGGACGCCTACAGCATGGCGTTCATGATGCCGAACCTGCTGAGGCGGCTGTTCGGCGAAGGGGCGCTGAGCGCGGCGTTCGTCCCGGTCTTCACGCAGTACCTGGAGTCCGGCGACCGCAAAGCCGCCAACCGTTTCATGAGCCTGATGATCGTTCTGCTCGTGGCGAGCCTGGCGGCCGTAACGCTCGTGGTCGAGGGCGCCTTGCTCGTGCTTCGGCATTCTACCGCGGGTCTGGCGAAGTGGCACCTGATTTTTGGCCTGGCGGCCGTGATGTTTCCGTTCGCGCTGACGATCTGCCTGGTGGCGCTCTTGCAGGCGGCGTTGAACTGCTGCCGCCACTTCGTAGTGCCCGCCCTGGCGCCGATTTTGCTGAACCTGTTCATCATCGGCGGTGCGGTGGCGGCGGCGCTGGCGGCGGCCGACGACGCGGTGACGCAGGTGTACCTCATCGCCGGCACGGTCGTGGCGGCCGGGGTGGTGCAGGTTCTCATCCAGGTGCCGGCGCTGGCGAAGAAGGGGCTGCGGTTCGTGCCGGTGTGGGACCTGCGGCACGAGGGGCTTCGGCGGGTGCTGCGGCTGATGGGGCCGATGGTCCTGGCCATCGGCGTCATCCAGATCAACACCTTCATGGACTCGGCCGTGGCGAACCTCTTCAGCCCGTACGAGGTGGGCAAGGAGACGTTCCGGATCGCCGGCCGCGAGGTGGCCTACCCGATGGAGACGGGGGCGGCGGCGGTGCTGTACTTCGGCCAGCGTCTGTACAACTTCCCGCTGGGCGTGTTCGCCATCGCGATGGCGACGGTCATCTTCCCGGAACTCAGCCGCTACGCCCATCGCAAAGACCCGGCGGGCATGGGACGGGTGGCGTCGCAGGGGCTGCGGCTGACGGTGTTCATCACGATTCCCGCCGCCTTCGGCCTGGTGCTGGTGTGCGAGCCGCTGCTGCGGCTGTGGCTCGGGCACGGCCGCTTCGCCGCCGACCCGCACGCGCTTGAGCGTGCCGTGTGGGTCACCCGCGTCTATGCGCTGGGCATCTGGGCGTATTCGATCAACCATATCCTGATCCGTGCCTTCTACGCCGGCCAGGACACGCGGACGCCGCTTCGCGTGGCGCTGGTGGCGGCGGTGATGAACTTCGGGCTGAACCTGGTGCTGATCTGGCCGCTGGCCGAGAAGGGGCTGGCGCTGGCGACCGTCGTCTCGGCCGTGGTGCAGTTCGGCGTCCTCGCCGGCGTCCTGAGCCGGCGACTGGCGCACCTTCAGTGGCGGCGGCTGCTGGCGACCGCCGGACGGACGGTGGTGGCGACCGGCGTGATGGCCGGTGCGACGGCGGCAGGCGTCTACCTGGCCGCGCCCGCCCTGGGGCTGGCGGGGCGAACGGCGGCAATCGCCCAGTTGGTCTTCGGCGTCGTGGCCGGCGCCGTCGCCTTCGCCGCCACCGCCCACCTGCTGGGCATGAGCGAACTGAAGGACCTCCTGGCCGCCGGCCGCGCACGCGACGAGACCGACCCGCCGCCGCCCCAGCCGCTTCAACAACGCAGACCGCCCGACGGATAATCATTGAGGCGCCCTTGGCCGATAGACTATACAGGAAGCCGAAAAGCACTCGGACCGTTTGCCTTGGCAGTTCTTTTGGAGTATACTGGAGGTGCGTGTTAGGGGAGGTGACAAATGGCAAGGCGGCAAAACGCGAAAGTGAACACGCGGGCTTCGCGCGCCAAGCAACTGCTCAAGGAAGCCCGTGCCCAGCCAGGGGTTGCGGCCGTCATGGAAGTCTACCGCGCTTACAGGCGGGTGGAAAGCGCGGCTCGTCCGTATATTCAGGCTACCGAGAGCAGGTCAGTCATCTCTACCTCCAACACGTCGCGCCCCAATCCCTGACAACACCCTGAGAGCCTGCGATCATGCCCACATGGAGCGGCATCCTCCAGGAATTGCAGCATTCGTGCAAGGACAACAAGCCGCCGGACTTTGACGGTGTCAGGCGGAAGTACCTTGTTGCAGCGCATGAGTACACCGGCCGCAATACCATCCTCTATGCCACGAAGTGGACCCAGCCCGGACCCGTCTTGGACGAGCGGCTCATCAGCATCGTTGATGAGGACCTTCAGGGCATCATGGAGGTCGTCCACGGTCTCTCGGGCGCGGGCCTTGATCTGATACTGCACAGCCCGGGCGGCTCTCTGGCTGCGGCGGAGTCGCTGGTCACCTACTTGCGGTCCAAGTTCGAGCACATCCGCGTGATCGTTCCGCAACTCGCCATGTCCGCTGCAACGATGATCGCGTGTGCGGCGGATTCAGTAGTGCTCGGCAAGCATTCCTTTCTCGGCCCCATCGATCCCCAGGTGACAGTCAACACGAAACTGGGACAGCGTATGATTCCGGCGCAGGCCATCCTGGATCAATTCGAACGCGCGAAAGACGAATGCCAGGACCCCAAGAAACTTGGCGCGTGGCTTCCCATGTTGGATCAGTACGGGCCCGACTTGCTTGTGCAGTGCGAGAACGCGTCACAACTGTCTCGGGAACTCGTCACCGGATGGCTCGCAGAATATATGCTCAAAGGAACCAAGAACAAGAAGGCCAAAGCCAAGCAAATCGCGAGTTGGCTCGCCGACCATCGCCACTGGAAGAGCCACAGTCGCCATATCCCGCGCGATGCGCTTGCTGCCAAGGGACTTAAGATCGAGCGTCTGGAGGCAGACCAGACGGCCCAAGACCTCTTCCTCTCGGTATTCCATGCCACAACGCATACGTTCGCTGGAACACCTGCCGTGAAGATCATTGAGAACCACTTGGGCAAGGCTTTCATAAACCAGATGCAAGTCGTAGTGCCGATTTCTCCTCCTGAAGCTGCGCCAGGTTCCTCTTAGCCCGAACAAGGCGAGCCATCGTGTCGCGGGCAGAGCAAAAACTGCTGGCCGCTGGCACGCCGCCACCCCAGCCGCTTGATTCCGATTAGGCGGCGCGATAGAAGAGCGTTGCGCGCCGCTGCGAGAACGTTATGCCGCGACCTACCTGTGCCGAAGTCGACCTGACCGCCATCCGCGACAACCTGCACGCGCTCCGCGAGCGCGTGCGGCCGGGCGTCAAGATCCTGGGCGTCGTCAAGGCCGACGCCTACGGCCACGGGGCGGTCGAGGTGGCCCGGACGCTTGAGGCCGCCGGGATCGACATGCTCGGCGTTGCCCTCGTGGAGGAGGGCGTGGAACTGCGCCGCGAAGGGGTAGAGGCGCCGATCCTCGTCATGGGCCTCCTGCCGGCCGACGACGTCGCCGGCGCGCTGGAGTTCGACCTCATCCCCACCGTGGACCGACCCGCCTCGGCCGCCGAAGTGGAAGCCCGCGCGGCCGAACGCAACTGCACCGTCGCGGTGCACCTGAAGATCGACACCGGGATGAACCGCCTGGGCGTCCGTGCCGAAGGGGCCGCCGAAGCGGCTGCCGCCATAGGCCGCATGGAACACCTGACCCTCGAGGGCGCCTACACCCATTTCGCGTGCGCCGACCGCGCGGCCGACACGACGACGGCGGAGCAACTCGCGCGTTTCCGGGCGGCGCTGGCGGCGATGCGCGACGTGGGAGTCCAGCCGCCGCTGGTCCACGCGGCCAACTCCTCGGCCGTGCTGACGCTGCCGGAGTCGCACTTCGCGATGGTGCGCCCGGGCCTCGCCCTGTACGGCATCCATCCCTGCAAGGCGGCCGAGGGGACGCCGCTTCGGCCGGCGCTGGCCCTGAAGACCCGCGTCGCCTGCCTGAAGCGCGTGCGGACCGGCGAAGGCGTCAGTTACGGGCACCGGTGGCGGGCCCGGCGCGAATCGGTCGTCGGCGTCCTGCCCATCGGCTACGCCGACGGCTACCCGCGGGCCGTGGCGGACGGCGGCACGGTTCGCGCCGCCGGTCGCCTCGTGCCGGTTGCCGGCACGGTCTGCATGGACGCAACGATGGTGGACCTGACGGACGTGGCCGAGGCGCGCCCCGGGCTGGAGGTGACGGTGATCGAGGCCGCGAGCGCCAGCCCGTTGAGCGTGGCGGCCCTGGCGGCCCTGGCCGGCACGATCCCCTACGAGATCCTCACGGGGCTGGGCAAACGCGTGCCGCGCGTGTACCGCTGAGTCTGAGTCGCCGGGTGGCATGGCCACCCGACGTCGGGTGGCCATGTTCCTGCTTGCGCGCCCAGGCTCCATGGCCACGCAAGCGTGGCCATGCCACCCGGCAAGTAGACCGCCCCCGGCGCATCGGCCGGGGGCAGATGGCGGGCGCAGCATGTCGGCGTGCCTACGGCGTCTCGGCCTCGGCCGGCGCCTTGGGCGGGGCCTTGTCGGGCGTTTCGTCCGGTTTGTCGGAGGAGGTGTCTTGGGGCGTCTCGGCCTCGTCCGGCGCGTCGGGCGGGGCCGCCTCGCGCCCGGCTTCGCGGAGGCGTTTGATGGCGGCCTCGGCCTGCTTGGCCGCCTCCGTGCCGGGGTACACGTTGATGACGTTTTCCTGATACATTCGGATTAGTTCATACGCGGGCGTGTCCGGGTCTTTTTCGTACGCCTTGACCTCGGCGAGGACCTCGCTCGCCACGTCGTCGAGCGGGCTCTTGGCCGGCGGCTTGGGCGTCTCGCCCGGCGGCGTCGGCGTCTCGCCGGGCAGGGTCGGCGTCTCGCCGGGCGGGGTCGGCGTCTCGCCGGGCAGGGTGGGCGTCTCGCCCGGCGGGCGGGTCGTCGCCGGCGGCTTCAGCCCTTCCTCGATCACCTCCACCGCCTCGTCCCTCAGGTGCTGGAGCGACAGGATGAAGGCGGCCACAACGGCGCCCAGGATCAGCAGGAGCAGGATGCCGCCGATGATGAGCCAGAGTTTCCACCCGCCCTTGCGTGCGGCTCCGGCGCCGGCGCCGAGCACGTCCTCGACGGCGCGCTCGGGCAGGGGGGTGTGCTGGCGTTGGACCCGGCGGACGGCCCGTCCGAGCGTCTGGTTCAGATGGCCGCCCCGGTCCTGGGACGCAATGGCCCCGAGTTGGCTGATCAGGGCCTGGGAATCCGACGTGTCGGACCCCGAGGCGCTGAAGTCCAGCCGGTCGAGCGCCTCGATGAACTCCTCGGCGGTCACGTAACGGTCTCCGGGCTGCTTCGCCATCGCCCTCTCGAAGAACCGGAAAGCCGCCACCGGAAGTTCCGGCACGTGCTGCCTGGGGTCCGGCACGGGCGCCTGGACCTGCTTCTTCATGATCTCGCGGTCGTTGGGCGCGTCGAAGGCGGCATGTCCCGTCAGCAGGGCGTAGTAGGTGGCGGCCAGTGAGTAGAGGTCGCTGGCGGCGGTGGGTTCTTCGCCGAGGGCCTGCTCTGGCGCCATGTAGCGCGGCGTGCCGAGGCTGTGGCCGGCCCCAATGATGTCGCGCCCCTGGAGCACGTCGCGAGCCAGGCCGAAATCGCTGACCTTCACCTGGCCGTCGGCCGTCATCATGATGTTGCCCGGCTTGACATCGCGATGGATGATGCCGCGTTTGTGGGCGTGTCCGAGCCCTTCGGCCGCCGCCCGGATAACGCGAGTGGCCTCGGCAGGCGTAAACCGCTTCCGGGTCGCCAGGTACTCGTGCAGCGCCCCGCCGTCCACCAGTTCCATCACGATGTAATACGTATCCCGGTATGGGCAAATCTGGTGGATCGTCACGATGTTCGGGTGGGCGAGTTTGGCGGCGCTTCGGGCCTCGCGCAGGAATCGCTCCACCACGCTGCGGCCGGCCTGTGCGATCTTGGGGGGCAACATCTTGATGGCCACCGAGCGTTCCAGGTTCATGTCGAACACCTTGTAGACAACACCGAAGCCGCCGCTGCCGATCCGTTCCTGGATCTTGAACCCGTTGACTTGCGCCCCGACCAGCGGGTCGGTCTTCTCGCCGGCGTCCGGCGCTTTGCCCTTGGCGCCCTTGGCCGCCTGCGCCATGGCTGCCAGAGCGCCCGGTTTCGCGGCTTTCGGCTTGACGGCGGGCGGTTTTCTTTTCGGGGCGCCGGGCGCGGCCTTGCCCGGCCCCCGGCCCCCGGCCCGGGCCATTGCGGCCAGCGCGTCCGCGGGCGAAGCGCCTCGGGGCTTCGGGGCGGCAGGCTCCTCCTCGGGCGGTGGCGGCGGCCGGTCGGCGGGCTTCTCCTGCGCCTTCGGCTCAGCCGGCGGCCCCGGCCTAAACTCACTGGGCACCCAACGATGGCCACACGAGCGGCACACCGCCTCGATATCGGCGTCTTCCTTGCGGATTTTATACCCGGCGTGACACTTCGGACACGCCACGAAAAGATGTGCCATCGGCCGTTCCGAACCGTTTTTCCTGTCCCGCCCCCGTCGCGGAGGGCCCCGCTCACAAGACCCGGCGCCGCGCACACCGGGCGCACACAAAAACGTGCAGCGCATTCTAACCCGATTATAACACACGTCAACCGTTTTCAAGGTCATTTCGCGGCAGGGGCGTGGCCGCCTCAGCACCCACCGCCGTGACGTTCCTCCTTGCAAGCCGCAGGGGCGCCGATTACGATGAACGGCGGCGTCGGGGGCGCAAGGGCGAGTCGCCCCGGACGCCGGCTGCTTCGGTGCACCCATGGACGAGACCCGGATCATCGAGAGGGCGGGCCGGCGATGGCTCGTGCGGCCTGCGGCGGCCGAACCGCTGCTGGCCGACGGCTGGCCGATCAACGACCCCGGACGCCTTACGCCCGTCAAGCGCGGTCGCAGGCGGACCGTCTGTCGCCTCCAGACGGCCGGCCGCGGATACTACGTCAAGGCCTTCGAACCCGTCGGCCCCTTGCGGCGGCTGCGGGCCCGGCTCGGCATGGGCCCCGGTCGGCGTGAATGGGACGCCCTGCTGATGGCCCGGGCGGCCGGGCTGGACGTGCCGGAACCCGTGGCCCTTGCCCTGGGCGCCGCCGAAGCGCTCGTCACGAGGGAGATCGCCGGCGGGCAGCGGCTGGATGCGTATCTGTTCGAGCGTTACTTCGAGGCCACACCGGCCGACCCGCCGTACCCCGGCGCCCGGCCGCCGGAACTCGTGGCGGCCTTTCGCCGCCGGCGCCCACCCCCGGAAGGCACGATCGACCCGCCCGCCCTGGCCTATCACCTGGCGCACCTCGTGGCCCGGCTCGCCGAGGCCGACCTCTACCTGCCGGACCTGCATCCGGGAAACCTCCTGATATCCGGCCCGCCCCGGCAATGGCACCTCAGCCTGGTGGACCTGGCCGAGGCGGTGCGTCCCGCGCCGCCCGAAGCCCTCCTCCAACACCTCATGCAACTGGAACACTTCTTCGAGCCGATCGCCGGCGCCTCGGAGCGGCTGCGGTGCCTGGTGCGGCTGAGGGAACTGACCCCCGAGGCCCCGAGCGCACGCGACGTGGCCCGAGCCACCGCCGTCTATCGCCAACGGTTCTACCTTCGGCGCGACCGGCGCACGCGGCGCCGGTCGAAGTACTTCCGCCGCATCGCGGCCGGATCGTGGCGCGGCTGGGCGACGGCCGATTGGGCCGAAGCGGTCACGGCCTTCCTGGGCGCGGGGGGCGGCGACGATCCCCTTGCCGGCGCCCAGGCCACCGTGCTCAAAGACGGCCGCACGTCCTCCGTCTGGCGGGTGCAACTCGACGACGGACGCAGCCTCATCGTCAAGCGCCACAACCGTGCGGCCGAGCGAAACGCCGCCCACAGCCTGGCCCGGCCTTCGCGGTCGATGCGGGCGCTGCGGCGAGGCCACGCGCTTCTGGTTCGCGGCATCGCGACCGCGCGGCCGGCGGCGGCAGTGGACCTCAGGCGGCACGGGACGCCCGCCGACACGCTTCTTCTGACCGAACCGGTCGCCGGCGCGCAGCCGCTGTCCGACTGGCTTCGCGCCGCGCCGCCGGCCGCCGACCGGCGGCACGTCGTCTGGGAACTGGCGCGGATGATCCGGCGGATGCACGAGGCGGGCCTCACGCACCGCGACCTCAAGGCCCCCAACATTCTCATCGCGCGGGCGCCGGCCTCGGCTCCACGGCCCGTCCTGGTGGACCTGGACGGCCTGCGGCTGGTGCGGCGGGTTTCGGCAAGAAGGCGGGCGCGCGACCTGATGCGTCTGAGCGTCAGCCTCCAGGAGTGGGGCGTGGCCCGCCGGACCGACCGGCTCCGGTTCCTCCGGACTTACCTTCAGCGCCCGGGGTGTCCGGCGCCGATAACGGTGCTGTCGCGCCGGCGAGGCGGGTCCGGCGCAGCCCGGCGTTTGCGCCGATGGTGGCGCCACATCGCCCGGGCCAGCCGTCGCAAGCGCGACACGCTCCGCCGCAAGTACGGCCACCTGGAAACGGCATGAACTTCTCGCGAACGTTGATCATCAAGCCCTCGTCGATGGGCGACGTCGTCCAGGCGCTGCCGGTTCTGACGGTGCTGAAGGAGGCCTGCCCGAAGGCCCACGTCTCGTGGCTGGTGGCCCGCCCGTTCGCGGGCATCCTGGAAGGCCATCCGCGTCTTGACAGCGTGCTGATCTTCGACCGCCGCCGCTTCGCCCGCTTTACGCTGAGCGCGACGGTCGCCGCCGAGTTCCTCGCGTTCCTCCAGGACCTCCGCAAGAGGCGATTTACAACGGTCATCGACCTACAGGGCCTGTTGCGGAGCGGCATCCTCGCCCTGGCGTCGGGCGCGCCGACGCGGGTCGGGTTCCGCGAGGCCCGCGAAGGGGCGGCGCTGTTCTATACCGACGAGGTCTCGGTCGGGCGCCGAGACGTGCACGCCGTCGAGCGGTACCTGGCGGTGGCGCGGCGGTTGGGTCTGGAGATGCCGAAAGCGACGGATCATCTGCCGGTGTCGGCCGAGGCGCGTGCGGCAATTCGCACGCGCCTGGCCGGGATGGGCCTGGGCGCCGGCGAGCCGTACATCGTCGCCTGTGCGCACGCCCGGTGGCCGACCAAGCAGTGGCCGCCCGACCGATTCGCCCGTGTCCTGGACGCGATGCGGACCCAAACGGGCGCCCGGGCGGTGCTCGTCGGCAGCGCCGACGCCGTCGCCAACGCGCAGACCATCGGCGACCAGATGGGCGAACGGCCTATTGACCTGACGAACCGGACCACGTTAAAAGAGTTGGCAGCCGTCATTGCCGAGGCCCGCGTGATGGCGACGAACGACTCGGGCCCGATGCACGTGGCCGCCGCCGTCGCAACGCCGGTCGTGGCCATCTTCGGGCCGACCAATCCGGACCGCACGGGGCCTTACGGCCCGGGCCATCGGGTGCTCGCGGGACGGGCCGCGTGCAGTCCCTGTTATCGTCGCGAGTGCCTATACGCCGGCGAAACGGGGGCGCTGTTGTGTCTGACCAACATCACGCCGCAGGCTGTGATCGAGCAACTGCTTGAGGCGTGGCACGACGCCGGCCCGCGTTAGTACTACTACGCTACTTCGTGCGCGGCGGGTCTGGAGTACCCGCCGCGCATGGGCGAAATCGCCGTTTTCGGCGCGGTGGCTCCGGAGACCCACCGCGCAAAAGGCCCTTGTAGCGTTGTCGTATTAGCCGCACGTCGCACTCAAAGGAGACGACCGTGCCGTTTCGGGCGGGATGGAACAAGACGAAGGCATGGTTCATCCACCTGCTGCACCTGGACGACTCGGCTCACACCATCGCGCTGGGTGCGGCGATCGGCGTCTTCATCGCCATGACACCGACGATCGGGTTCCAGATGCTGCTGATCTATTTCATCGCGTCGATTTTCAGGGCCAACCGGGTTGCCGGCGTCCCGATGGCGTGGATCACGAATCCGGCAACCATCTTGCCGATCTACTCGTTCAACCTGCTGGTTGGCATAAAGGTTGTCGGCGGGTCGGCTGCAATGCGTGAGGAGTTCGAGCAGGCGCTGCAGGGCATCATGAACAAGGACCTGCCCTGGTGGGATCTGGTCAAGCAGTGGTGGGACGTCGCCATGCACGTCACGCTGCCGCTGTGGGTCGGTTCGATCGTGGTCGGCCTGGTTTCCGGGGCGGTGGCCTACGCCGTCATGTATTATCTGATCACCGTGTACCGCCGCCACCACCGGCGCCGCCTGGAACTGGAGGCGGCAGCGCAGCGCGCAGCCGACGACGCCGTCGCTGCCCGCCGCGAAGACATCGGGGCCACGGGCGACGCTGACGGTGCGGGGAACCGCGGACCATGAGCACGCACTTCGCCATCATCGGCAACGGCGCCGCCGGATACCGGGCCGCCAAG
>CAZIJC010000080.1:0-19670 GCA_964539385.1 uncultured Anaerolineales bacterium
GTGCCGACGTGCAGGCCGACGTCGTCGGCCACCTGCTGCATCTTGAGCGGCTGGAGGTGGTCCGGCCCGTCGTCGAAGAACGGCCGCTGGAACGTGACGATCGATTCGGCGACCCGCCGCAGCGTGTCTCGCCGCTGCTGGATGGCGTCCATGAGCCAGCGTGCGCTTCGGATGTTCTTGGCGACGAACTGGCGGGTTTTGTCGTCAAGGTCGCGGCGTTTGACGAGTCGGCGATACGTCCGGCTGATATAGAGTTGCGGCGTGCCGCCCTTCTCGATCATCACGACGTAATCGCCGAGTTCGTCGTCCCAGGCGATGCGCACGTCGGGGATGATGGACGGCGTGCGGTGGGGGCTGATGGCAGCGCCGGGTTTGGGGTTAAGACGGCGAATGCGTTCGATTCCCTGCTTGACCTCCTCGATCTCTGTGCCGAGCGCCTTCGCCATCTGCGGGTAGCGGTTGGCCTCGATGTCGCGGAGGTGGTTGCGGATGATGCGGACCTCGAGGGCGTCTTCGGGCAGGCGGCCCGGCCCGCCGCCGTATACGGGATCGGCAGCCAGTTGAAGGAGCAGACATTCCTCGATATTGCGGCCGCCGACGCCGGCCGGCCCGACGCCCTGAACGAATCGCAGCGCCTCGTCCATCTCTTCGAGGGTGGCCACCGGCTCGGCCTGGTCGGCGAGTTCCGCGAGCGTGGCGCGGAGGTATCCGTTGTCGTCGAGGTTTCGGATAACGAGTCCGCCGAGTTCGCTCCGCCGTGCGGGCACGTCTTCGAGGTGCCAGAGGTTCAGCATGTACTCTTGGAGCGTCTCGCCGGCGTCGGGCGTATTGGCCATCGCCTCGGCCTTGGGATCCTCGCCGTCTGAGACCGGGCGTCGGCGCCACGCGCCGGTCTCCTCGAAGTGAGACTCCCAGCGCTGGACCATCGTGGAGAGCCGCTCGAAGTCCTCCGGACCGCCGTCCTGCTGGACCACCAGGTCGCGCTCGGCGTCGGTGGCCGGGGTGGACGTCTCTTCAGTCCGGGCGGGGGCCGCGTCGCCGTCGCCGTCGCGCAACTCGATGACGGGGTTGGCGATGAGTTCCTGGTCGATGCGTTCCTGGAGGGCCATGAGCGGCAGTTGCAGGATCTCCATGGCCTGGATCATACGGGGGGCCAGGATCATCCGCTGTTCGAGCCGCTGCTGAAGTGATGTATCGAACCGCATGTTACGACCCTACGTCCTGGCGGCCCCGAAGAGCGTCGGCCAACATGCCCGTATTGGCGTAATCGAGGCTCGCGCCGGTCGGCAGACCGCGAGCCAGGCGCGTGATCCGCACGCCCGCGCCCTGGAGCCGGTCGGCCACGCAAAGGACCGTCCCGTCTCCCTCGGCCGTCGCGCTCAGGGCCAGGATGACTTCCTGGACCTCGCCTCCGGCGACGCGGCGCTCAAGACGCGCCAGGTCGAGCCTCTCCGGCCCCACGCCATCCATCGGTGCGATCAAACCGCCCAGGACGTGATACACTCCGTCATACCCGCCCGTGGCCTCCAGGCGGATGACGTCCTTCGCTTTCTCGACCACGCACAGGCGTGAGCGGTCGCGGCGGGGGCTGGCGCAGATGGCGCACACCTCGCCCTCGGCCATGCCGCCGCACTCCGAGCAGCGGCCGACCTTGGTCTTGATGTCGCCGAGCGCCTCGGCCAGTGCGGCGGTCTCGCCGGCGTCGGCGTCGAGAAGATAAAACGCCAGCCGCTCGGCCGTCCGCCGGCCGATGCCCGGCAGTTTGCCCAGCGCCGCGATGAGTCGCTGCATCGATTCGGTGTAAGCGTCCATGACAAATACCTTCCCGCTCCCTTACGGTCGCGGCTAGTCGTCGTGACTAGCCGCGAGCGTCAGCGAGCGGGACGCGGCTCGGTGCTTCGCACTCCGCGGCTACTGGCCGAGCAGGCTTTCGAGTCCCGGCGGCAGGGGCAGCCCGCCGAGGAGTTTCGAGAACTCCTGCCGCTGCAGGTCCCGTGCCTTGTCCATCGCCTGGCAGACGGCCGCCTTGACCATGTCTTCGAGCAGTTCGACGTCGTCGCCGGCGGCTTCGGGCTCGATCTTAAGGTCCACGAGTTCCATCCGCCCGTTGACCTTGGCGACGACCATCCCCCCGCCGGCGGACCCTTCGGCGATCTGCCCGGCGAGCTGCTCCTGAGCGGCCTGGACTTTGGCCTGGAGGCCGCCCAGGTTCCGCATCATCCCCACGAGATCGCCGATTCCTGCCATGCGGGTTGTCGCCTCCACACCTGTTGCGTGCGACCGAACGTATCAGCGCCGCCATCCGCTCCCTTGCGGTCGCGGCTCGGAGAGCCGCCGCGCGAGGGAGCGCGTCATCGCGGCACGGGGTTACCCGGACCTTCCGGTCCGGGCTCGACCTTGCAGACGCGTCCTTCGAAGATGTCCACGGCCTTCCGGACGACGGGGTCGTTCATGGCATTCTGGAGTTTGCGTCGCCGGTCGGGCGTCTCATCGCCCGCGGGCCTCTCTACGGCTGGTGCGGGCCGCTTTTTTTTTTCGTCCGGCGGCGGCGCAGCCGGCGCAGCGCCCGCCAGCGACGCCTCAAGCGCTTCCAGCCGGGCCACGACCTGCGGCAGCGGCTCCATCTCCGAGAGCGACGCCATCCGGACGATCGCCAGTTCCGCAATCGGCCGCGCATCGACCACCCACCTGGCCCGCGTCCGCGCCTCGCCGAGATATCCGAGGCACGCCACCAGGGCCGGCACAGAGAGTTTTTCCGCCACCTCGGCCAGGCGCTCGCGGTCCGGGCCGAAGGCGTCCAGGAGTTGGGCCTCCGGGCCGCACGTCGCCACGACCAGCAGGTCGCGGACCTGGCGCATGAGTTGCTCCAGGAGCGACCGGATGTCGGTGCCGCCGGCCAGAAGGTCGCCGAACCGTGCGAGCGCACCGCCGGGGTCGCCGTCGGCGCACGCGCCGATGACGGCCAACACGTCCTCGCCTGCGACGGCGCCGACCGTCTCGCGGACGGCATCGAGAGTGACCACGCCGTCGCCGACGGCGATGACCTGGTCGAGCAGGGTGATGGCGTCGCGGACGCTGCCGCGCCCTTCGCGGGCGATGGCCTGGATGGCATCAGCCTGTGGCTTGACCTTCTCCTTCTTGCAGATCATCTTGAGGTGGGCGGCGATGAGGTCCGTCGGAACCGCGCGGAAATCGAACCGCTGGCACCGCGACAGGACCGTCGCCGGGAGTTTTTCGGGCTCGGTCGTCGAGAAGATAAACTTGACGTGCTCGGGGGGCTCTTCGAGCGTCTTGAGGAGGGCATTGAACGCGCTGGAGGAGAGCATGTGCACTTCGTCGATGTAGTAGATTTTGAACCGCGCCCGTGCGGGGCGGTAGTGCGCGTTGTCGCGAATCTGCCGCACGTCCTCGACGCTGTTGTTCGAGGCGCCGTCGATCTCCAGGACGTCCATGTCGTCGCCGCGGTGGATGGCCTCGCAGATGTCGCACTTACCGCACGGCTCGGCCGTGGGGCCCTTCTCGCAGTTCAGGGCACGGGCAAGGATTCGCGCCATGGTCGTCTTGCCCACGCCGCGCGTCCCACAGAACAGGTACGCGTGCGCAACGCGGTCATGCTCGATGGCGCTGCGAAGCGTCCGCGCAACGGGATCCTGACCGATGACCTCATCGAAGGTCTTGCTGCGATACCGCCTTGCCAGAACCGTGTATGCCATGCGTAAATCGTCCCCGCGTCAGGTCCAGTACAGAGGCGTATGCCGAAGACCACCCCCCGCTCCCTTACGGTCGCGGCTAGTCATGTCATCGCCGGTCGCGGCAAGGAAGCCCCCCCGGCTGCTCCCGCAGCCGGCTCGGCAATCCGCAATCCGAAATAGTAATGGCCGTGCACCTTCCCTCGACAGGCGGCACTCGTCGGGTGACGTGCTCCGCGGCTCCGGCCAGATAGCCCCACGGCGCATGAGTTTCCCGGCTTAGGGCTGCTGCCTTCCGGCCCTGACCCGGTTCACCGGCGACCCATCGCATGGGATCCAACCCTCAACGCCCGGTGGCCCGCTCCCGTGCGAACGCCTCGAGCCTCAAGAAGGGATTCAGCCCTGCTGTAGCGGGTTGCAGGTACAGGGGACCGCTGACCCCCCGCCTAGCACGGCCATTTTTCCCTCTCCAGAAAGAGCGTGCGCAAATCGCGTACCACAGTGCCACTTTGCCACACCCCCAGAGTATACCAGAATCGGGCGCCAAAGCAAGCGGATGGAGCAGCAAAGCGATTTCGGATTGCCGTTCGAGACGGCCGCGCGGAGGGTTGGCCTGTGGCACGGCGGGCAAGATTGCCCACCGCGCGAGCCGTTCGAGCCGGCCGCGGGAGCGGCCGGTAACGCTGCCCATCTCGGAACCCGGCAGCGCCGCGGCCGGTCACGCGGACAGCAGTTGGAGGGTGAAAGACGCGCCCTCGGCGTCCAAGCGATCCAAGACCAGGTCGCCGCCCATGTCGCGCGCCAGCCGCCGCGCCAGCGCCAAGCCCAGGCCCACGCCGGGTGCGCTGGTCGCCGCCTCGCGGGCCGATTTGGAGAACGGACGGAAGAGGCGCCGGGCCTCGGCCCGCGAGATGCCCCGCCCGTAATCGCGGACCGTGAGGACGGTGCCGCCGGCGGCGAGAGACGCCGTCAGATGGATGCGCCTGTCGGAGGCCGAGGCGGCGTACTTGCACGCGTTGTCCACGAGGTTGTAGAGGATCTGCTCGACGGCCGACACGCGGGCCCAGACGGCGGCGGAGCCGACCTCTTCGGGCACCTCGACAACCAGTTCCATGCCGGCACCGCCGGCCCGCCGGTCGAGGCGGTCACGGACGCGGTCCAAGAGGTCCGCCAGGGTCAGCCGCTCGGCCTCGTCGCGGACGCGGCCGCGCTCCAACCGCGCGTAGGCCAGGACGTTCTCGACCATGTGGGTCAGGCGTTCGGCCTCGGCGCACAGGGTGGTAAGGTAGCGGCGGCGCTTGTCCTGGTCGGCGATCATGTCCTCGGCGAGCATCTCAGAGTACATGCGGAACGTGGTCAGCGGGGTGCGTAGTTCGTGCGTGACGGCCGAGACGAAATCGCCCCGGCGCTCGCTCAAGGTAACGGCCCCCATCAGCAGCACGCCGACCGCCGCCGCCCCCGCCAACACACACGCCCACGCCACGACCAGCGACAGGACGACCGGCGAGAGGCCGTCCACGGCGTCGGCCGGCACCTTGCCCGGCACGAGGCGTACGGGCAGCGCCGCCAGCCGCCGCGCATGGGCTTCGCCCGGACCATCGGTGATGGGCACCAGGTCTGCCTGCGGCACGAGGTCGGCCGCGCCGTCGAGGAGCCACCGGCGAATCGCGGGCCAGCCAAGCCACACGCCCTGCAGATGATCCGCGCCGTCGATCCGTGCCCAACGCACCAGGAACAGTTCCCCGCCAATCCAAACCGGCCGCATCACGCTGGCGCCGAAGGCGCCGAAGGCGTACAGGTTGCCGGCGATCTGGTCGTTGATGTCACGGTTCATCATGGTCATTTGCTGGTACCTGGCTTGCCATTCCTTGACGTTGCGTCGGGCCTGGGCCAATTTCTGCTGCTGAGGCGACGGCTGGGCGTTGCCCTGGGGCTGCTGCGCCGGGGCCTGGATCTGCGGACGCTGCTGCTGAGCAGCCTGGGACGGGTCCTGGATCTCCTGTTGCAGGTCGGCCTGCGCGGCAGAGGCCATCGGAGGCATCGGCTCAGGACGCACGGCGAGGGCCGTCTCGAGCGTCTCGCGGCCGACGATTTCCTCAAGTCGCACGAGCCGAGCCCTGGCAGCAGCGATGGCCTTCGCACTCACGTACTTCGGCAGCGCATATCCGCCGGCAGCCTCCGATGGAGGAGGGACCTGCGGCGAGGTGAGGCGCCCGTCGGGCCCGATCTGAAAATGCAGCCGGATGTACGGCGACGTCTGGACGAGAATCGGCGACGGCAGGTGGGCATACGCCCGCTGATGCGTCGAGACGTCCTTGAGCATCTCAGCGTATGGAAGTTCGGGCAAGTAGAAGGAGGCGTACACAAAGTACGGGCGCGCATTCTCACGTGCCAAGAGCGGCGCCACGGCCGAGTCCATCCGCCACAGCGCCAGGCGCACGTTTTCCTCCCGAAGCGCGAGACGCTTCGCCTCGGCCTGGGCCCGGTCCAGGCGCAGGACCTCGCGGCTGATCCATCCCATGGCGGCCAGGAGAACGGCCAGGGCCAGGGCAAAGGCCAGGGCGATCTGCCACGGGCGTTTCATCCGCTCGCCCTCCGCTCGGCGAACATGTAGCCGGTGCCGCGGACGGTCAGGATGACGGACGGCTCGGACGGGTCGTCGTGGAGTTTTTCGCGCAGGCGGGCCACGTGCATGTCGATGGTGCGGGTCGCAAGGCCCCGCGGGTCGAGCCGCCAGACCCGCGTCAGGATCTCGTCTCGCGAGATGGCCCGTCCGGCGTTGGCGGCCAGGTACTCCAGGAGCGCCGCTTCCCTTTCCGAGAGTTCTTCGCGCGTGCCGTCGTCGAAGCGGACCTCGCGGCGAGCAAGGTCGGCCTCCCCGCCCGGAACCTTGACCACCGTAACGTCGGCCGGCCGCTCGGGGCTTCGGCGAAGGACAGCCTCGACACGGGCCAGGAGTTCCTTCACGCTGAACGGTTTGACGACGTAATCGTCGGCGCCCAGGCGCAGGCCCTGGACGCGGTCGTCCTCCGAGCCGAGGGCCGTCAGGATGATGACCGGAAGGGTCGGCCGCTCCGTCCGGACCGCCTTCAGGATCTCCAGGCCGTCGGGGCCGGGCAGCACCAGGTCGAGCAGAATGAGGTCGCACGCGGCCTCCCGCGCCAGCCGCAGACCGTCATCGCCGTCTGCGGCCTCAAGCGGCGTGTAGCCGGCGTAGGAGAGGGTATCGACGATGCCGGTGCGGATGGCGTCGTCGTCTTCGATAACCAGGACGGTCCGCTGCTGCATGTTCCAGGCTCCCCCGACGCAATTGGCGCGGATGCCCGTACGGAGTGCATGCGTCCATTCTACTTCTTCAACGCCATCACACAACCACTGCCCGCGCACCGGCTCGCAGCGCCGCTCTCCACAAACAGTATCGTACACGACGCCCGCCGCGCGGGTAACGACTTTGTAACAACGTGAGGGCCGAGCGCGGTGGGCAAGACTGCCCACCGCGCGTCGACTTGCTCCCTGTTCTCTGCTTCGAACCCGCTGGGCAAGCCCCGCGGCTAACTCTACCTCGACGGCACGTAGCGCTCGTAGGTGTAGGTGAACTCGCGTGTCTCGTTCGGCTCAAGCGTGACGCGCCAGCGAATCCGGCCGCGCCGCTCCAGCAGTTTGAGTTTGGATGTATCGAGCCAGATGGCCCCGCGGTCGGACGCATCGGTCGGTTTGCCGATGATGGCCGGCTCGATGATGATGTCCACGGTTTTCTTCTCGTAGTTTCGGACCTTGAGGCGGCCGTCGATCGTCACGAGGTCAAGCCAGTAGTCGTGCGCCGGCGAGTAGGCCCGGAGTTTGCGGTCGGCCTCCTTCTCAGTCTGGTCGTGGGCGACGTTGACGGCCGCCGTCACGGGAATCTCGACCTTGCCGCCGCGCGGCGTGTACGTCAAGAGGTCCTCGCTCAAGGGGCTGGCGCCGCTGACGGCCAGGCACGGGCCGGTCGTCCAGGCGGTGTCGGTCGCGTTGTGCAGCACGAGGAAATGTTTCATCCGCTCGGGCGGCGTCCAACGGTACAGGTGCGCGTATTTGATCCGTTTCGTGAAAAGCGTGACGATGGCTTTCTCGCCCCGCCGGACGGTCAGGTTCTTCTTCGTGTAGACGGTGAAATCGGTGCCGGCGACGGTCGCCATTTGCGGCAGATTTCCGACGGCCGCCTTGACGTCGCCGGCGCCTGCCACGGGCCGATCCACCACGTTCGGGCCCACGCCGAACTGGTTCGCCCGCTGGAGGTTCGACGTGATGGCAGCGCGGCTGGCGATCTGCGTGCGGACCTGCGCCGGCGCAACCGCCGCGCCGATCGTCCGGATGACCTGACCCACCGCGACGGGCGCCAGGTAATCGGTGTGCACAAAGTGCGGCACGCCGACGACGAAGTTGACGTCGGTGTGGATGAGGTCCTCGGCCATGTTGACAAGCGTGCCGCGGAGCACGAGTTCCGCCGTCTCCTCGTCGATGACCTTGAGCGTGTATTCGGGAATCCACGTGATGCCTTTCCTGAGGTACGCCATGCCGATCGTCGCCCGCTTCGGCGCCTTCTCGTCGCGGCCCGTAAGGTGGACGCGGACCGGCAGTTCGAGAACTGCCAGCCGCTTGACCCCTTCGACCGGCACGGCGAAGGTGTTGGCGCCGGTTTCGAGTGCGGCGTAATCGCGTTCGACCGACACGAGTCGTCCCGCCGCCGTCCGCTCGCCGCCCTTGTGCGTGTAGGTCAGTTGGACCTTCAGATGCAGGCAGGCGGCCAGGCGCGCCCGCTTGGTTTCCAGGTCCTTCGGGGCGTCGATGCCGTCGAACTCGACGACTTCGCCCGGCCCGGAGCCGACGACGTCCACCGCCTCCTGGGGCGAGTGCGAGTAGATGGCCAGCGTGCCGAACGCAGCGGGCGGGACTTCGCTTCCGACGCACCAGCCGTCGCGCAGCGCCACCTCCCCTTCCCGCACGAAGAACCCGAGTCCGTTCTTGAACACCGCGACGCTCGTGACGCGCGGTTCCCAGAGATAGGGGTTCTCGTCCCCGTCCGCCGCCGCGGGCGCAGCAGCGCGTGCGGGCGCGGCCGCGCATGCGGCGGCAACGAACACCAGCGACACGGCAATCGCGACGGTCGCCGGATGCTTCAGCCGGCATCTTCCTTGTGAGCCTCTCATAAGACACCTCCTTTCGTGCGGTTCGTTCCAGACCACGTTCCTACCTGCTCATAGACGCGCCGCGGGCCGCAGCGTCGGTAACGGTCGCGTAACGGCGCGTCCGGATAATCCGCTTGCACGCGGATGGGCCGGCCCTAGACTTCGTGCGTGGCCCGAGGATGCCGTTTGCGGGGTGGCGCTTGAGCGAGCGGACCTACGATGTTCTGATCGTTGGTGCCGGCGCAGCCGGTTGTGCCGCTGCCATGAATCTGCCACGGGGCGTGAGAGCGCTGCTTGTGGATCGCGGTCAGCCGTCCGACGGTCGCTGCTGCGGCGGGCTGTTGGCGCCGGATGCGCAGCGCGGGATCGCGCGGCTTGGCCTTACGCTGCCGCAGGACGTACGCGTCCGTCCGGAGCCGCAGGCCGTCCACGTCCACGATCTCGATTCCGGACGAGACCAGGTCTATCGCCGAGACTACCTGAACCTTGACCGCAGGCGGTTCGACGCGTGGCTGCTGGGTCTTGCGGCGGCGCGGGCACGGTTTCGTCCGCATACGCGGCTCGTCGGCCTGGATATACAGGACGAAGGCGTGGCAGCGCGCATCGCGTCGGGAGGCATCGAGGAGAACGTGCAGGCACGGTTGCTCGTCGGCGCCGATGGTGCGGCGTCGGCCGTGCGCCGGGCGGCGCTGCCGCTCGCACCGGCCCCCCCCACCATGCTGGCGATCCAGGTACGGGTGGCGGCCGCCGAGCCGACGCCCGTTCACGAGGTCCTGTTCGCCAGCCGCATGACGGACTTCTACGCGTGGGCCATCCCGAAGCCGGGCGCCGTGCTGGTGGGCAGCGCGTTCGGGCGGCCGCGCGGGGCACGCGAGCGATTTCAGCAGATCCTCGCGTGGTACCGCCAGACGTTCGGCCTGGACGGTGAGGTGCTCGAGAAATCGGCGCGGCGGCTCACGCGGCCGCGAGCCGGCCATGACCTGTTGGCCGGCTCAGGACGCGTGCTCCTTGCGGGCGAGGCGGCCGGGCTCGTAAGCCCGTCGAGCGGCGAGGGGCTCTCCTTCGCCATCGCCAGCGGCGCCGCCGCCGGTCGCGCCGCCGGGGAACCGTCGCCGGAGGTCGCCTACGGCCGGACGTTTCGGCGTTTGGCCCGGCGTGTGGCACGAAAGTGCATCAAGGCCCGCGTCATATTTTCGCCCGCCTGGAGGCGCTGGGCCATGAGACTGCCGTGGTGCCCGTGAGGCCCTCTTGGGGTGCCACTTGCGTAGCAGGGTGGCACGCAACGCGCAGCGTCACCGTGTGCTCCTCGGCGCGACACGCACAGCGCTGCCGAGTTCACCGATTCCGTTCCCAAAACGTCACTGAGCGGTTGCTCTTGGGCGGGGAACATGGTTAAATACGGTCGCCGGCCGGGGTGGGCCCGGCGGCTGCGAATCTTGCGGGGGATTCATGACCCGGACCCACCGTGCGAGCGGCCCAGCCCAGCAGGTCCAGGACCCTGCCCGCCGAGGCGCCGTGGTCGCCGTTCGCGGCAGCGTTGTCGATGCGGCGTTTCCCCGGCCGCCGCCCGAGGTCTACAACCAACTGCGTGCGGGGCCCGACGGTGCGGTCCGCATCGAAGTCCTCTCGCACCTCAACGACCGCACCGTCCGCGGCATCGCCCTGACGTCTACGCAGGGGCTTGCGCGCGGCGAGGCCGTCATCGACACGGGCGAACCGATCAGCGTGCCCGTCGGCCGGGGACTGCTCGGCCGCATGTTCAACGTCTTCGGCGAGCCGATCGACGACCTGGGCGAGGTCGAGGCGACCGAGTACCGCTCCATCCACCGCCCGCCGGTGCCGTTTATGCGCCAGTCGGCCAAACGCGAGGTCTTCGAGACGGGCATCAAGGCGATCGACGTTCTCGGGCCGCTGGAGCGCGGCGGCAAGGCGGGGCTGTTCGGCGGGGCAGGCGTCGGAAAGACCGTCCTCATCATGGAAATGATCCACAACATGGTGGGCCGCCACGAGGGCGTCAGCCTGTTCTGCGGCATCGGCGAACGCACACGCGAAGCCGAGGACCTGCGACGCGAAATCGAGCAGGCCAACGTCCTGGAAAACACGGTCATGGTGTTCGGCCAGATGAACGAGCAGCCGGGTGCACGTTTTCGCGTGGGCCACGCGGCGCTGACGATGGCCGAGTACTTCCGCGACGACGCGCGACAGGACGTGCTGCTCTTGATCGACAACATCTTCCGGTTCATCCAGTCGGGGTCGGAGGTCTCGGGCCTGATGGGGCAACTGCCCAGCCGCCTGGGGTACCAGCCGACGCTCGGATCGGAACTGGCGGCGCTCCAGGAGCGGATCTCGAACACCGACACGGGCGCCATCTCGTCGATCCAGGCGGTGTACGTTCCGGCCGACGATTTCACCGACCCGGCGGTGGTCCACACGTTCGGGCACCTCTCGGCCTCGATCGTCCTTTCGCGCGACCGGGCGAGCCAGGGTCTGTATCCGGCCATCGACCCGCTGCGCTCGGAATCGAAGATGCTCGTGCCGGCCGTGGTCGGCCGCAAGCATTACGACGTGGCCCGCGAAGTCTGCCGCACGCTCCAGGAATACGAGGAACTCAGGGACATCATCGCCATGCTGGGCCTGGAGGAACTCTCGCGCGCCGACCAGGCCACGGTGAACCGGGCGCGGCGGCTCGAACGGTTCCTGACGCAGCCGTTCTTCGTGACGGAACAGTTCACCGGACACGAGGGCAAGATGGTCGGCCGCGACGACGCCATCGACGGGTGCCGGCGCATCCTGGCCGACGAGTTCGCCGAGTACCCCGAGAGCGCGTTCTACATGATCGGGCCGATTGACGAGGCGAAAAAGGGATGAATCTGAAGGTGCTGCTGCCAACGGGCGTACTGTTGGACGAGCAGGTCCGCAAGGTCAACGTCGAAGCCGGCGACGGCGAACTTACCCTTCTGCCGCGCCACGTCGATATGACCACGACCGTCGTGCCGGGCGTCCTCGTGTTCGAGACGGCCGGCGGACGCGAGGCGTTTGCGGCCGTGGCCGAGGGCGTGCTCGTCAAGTGTGGCGGCCAGGTCCTGGTGTCCACGCGGCGCGGCACGCGCGGGACCGAACTCGGCGCGCTGCGGCAAAAGATTCAGGACGAGTTCCGAGAGCAGGACGAGCAGGAAGACGAATCGCGAATGGCGCTTGCAAAGATCGAAGCCACGTTCGTACACCGTTTTCTCGAACTGGAACATGGCACACACGGATAAAGCCGCCGAACGCGGACGCGACGAGCGGGCGCAGTTCGCCCGCGAGGTCGGCACGAAGGAGAAACGCAAGATCAAGGGCCGACGCCAGCGGCGCCGGAGCCCCTTGTTCTACGCCGGCATGTTCGGCATCGTCGGCTGGTCCGTGGCCGTGCCGACCGTGCTGGGCATCCTCCTGGGATGGATGATCGACCGGCGGTGGCCCGGTCCCGTCTCGTGGACGCTGACGCTGATGCTGATCGGCCTGGCGCTCGGGTGCGTGAACGCCTGGCTGTGGGTGCGGCGCGAAAGTCGCCGCGAAGAGTGACTTGCGCGAACGGGCAATGCATGCCTTGCCCTTTTAGCCGCGGCCCTTTTAGCCGCGACCCATAGGGGAGCGCGTAGCAATGGACGTCGAACCTGCATGGAAACTCGCACTGGCCGTGTCGGCGGGCGCAGCCGTCAGTGTGTTTTACTTCGGCGGCCTGTGGCTGACGGTGCGGCGGCTGCCGACGGCGAAGCGGCCGCACCTCCTGATGGTCGGCTCGTTTGTCGCACGGACGGTCGTGACCGTGGCGGTCATCGTCCTGCTGGCGTGGCTCGACTGGCAATTGCTTGCGGCATGCATGGTAGGATTCATCGCGACGCGCATCGTGACGGTCCGGGTATGGGGTCTCCGGGGCGCGAAACCGAAGGACGGCGCCGAGGCCGAAACGCCCGCACAGCAGCGCGGCGAGGTCTAGATGCACGCACTTGATATCGATATCCTGTGGCGATGGGGCGATTCGTTCGTCCTCGTGAACAAGACGATCCTCTTTACGTGGATCGTCATGGCGGTCCTGGTGGTCGGGTCGCTCGTCGTAACGTGGCGCCTTTCGTCCGGGCCGCGCATGGACCGGTGGCAGAACCTGCTGGAGATCGTCGTCTCCTTTCTTCGCCGTGAGATCCGACAGATCAGCCGCCAGGACCCCGACCCGTACCTGCCGTTCGTCGGGACGCTGTTCCTGTTCATTGCGGCGTCGGCGCTGGTGGACATCGTGCCGTATTTCTCGTCGCCGGCCGGGTCGATTGCGACGACGGCGGCACTGGCCGTGTGCGTGTTCTTCGCGGTGCCGGTTTTCGGCATCGCCCATGGCGGGGTTGCGGGGTACCTGAAGAACTACATCCGGCCGTCGGTTTTCATGCTGCCGTTCAACATCATCGGCGAGGCCTCGCGGACGCTGGCGTTGGCGGTCCGTCTGTTCGGCAACGTCATGAGCGGTGCGATGGTGGTGGGCATCCTGCTGTCGATCGTGCCGTTCATCGCGCCGGCCGTCATGCAGTTCATGGGCCTGATCTTCGGGATGATCCAGGCCTACATCTTCAGCGTTCTGGCGATGGTGTACATCTCCTCCGGCATCCAGGCCCGCGAGACGCAAATACAGAAGGCCCAGCAGCGCGCCGAGATGGCGGCCCACAAACATGAAGCACCGCACCCGAGCCAACCCACTAGCCCGCAGCGTGAACTGCGGGGCACCCAGCCACGTGACGAAACCGATTCCGAGCCCGCTGCGGAAGCAGCGGGGCACGCTCCACCGCAGCAAGAATCAAACGAAAGGAAGGACCAATGACTGACACGGCCCTGATCGGAATGGTCTCGATCATCATGGGAGGGCTGACGATTGCCATCGGCTCGATCGGCCCGGCGCTGGGCGAAGCGCGGGCGTTGGCCGAAGCCCTCGGCGCAATCGCCCGCCAACCCGACGAGGCCGGCACCATCACGCGGACACTGTTCGTCGGCATGGCGATGGTCGAATCGACGGCCATCTACTGCTTCGTCATCGCCATCATCCTGATTTTTGCGAACCCGTTCTGGAACTACTTCGAGGAAGCGGCCAAGGCTGCGGGGAACTAAGCCATGCTTGCCGACCTTACACTCATGCTTGCAGAGCAGGCCGGGCCCGCGGCCGCAGGGGGCGCCTCGGCGTGGGGCGACTTCCTGTGGACGTTCGGCGTCCAGGTCGTGAACTTTCTTCTGCTGGTCGTCGTCCTCTGGTTCGTCCTCTACAAGCGTGTCATCAAGGCGATGGACCAGCGCGAGAAGAAGATCGCCGCCCACTTCGAGGCGGCCGAGGAGAAGGAGCAAGCCGCCCAGGCCGCCGCCGCCGCCGCACAGCGCGACAAGCAGGAACTCGACGCCAAACGCGAGGCGCTGCTCAAGACGGCCGTGGACGACGCCGACGCACGCCGCAAGGAACTCACCGAACAGGCCCGCCGCCAGATTGAAGAGCACGCCCAGCGCTGGCGCCAGGACCTGGCGCGCGAGAAGGAGGCGTTCCTGAGCGAGATGCGCACCCGCGCGGGCAACCAGGTCTGCGCTGCCGCGCGGCGGGCGCTGGAGGACCTGGCCGACTCTTCGCTCGAAGTGCGGATGGTTGACGTGCTGATCCGCCGCCTCCAGGACCTGCCGGAGGAGGAGGGCCGCGAGTTCGCCGAGGCCGTCCAGGGCTCCGGCGGGCCGGTGATCGTCGCCACGGCCATGCCGCTCGATGAGAAGCACCAAAAGAAGGCGGCCGCGGCCGTCCACGACCTGCTGACGAGCGAGGTGGCGGTCGAATTCCAGACCTCGCCGGAGTTGATGTGCGGCGTGGAACTGCGGGCCGCCGGGCGAGAGATCTCCTGGACCATCGCCAGTTACGTCCAGGGCATCCACGACGCCCTGGCCTCCGGCATCGACGCGAAACTCAAGACCACGCCGCAGCCGGTCGAGGCGGGTGATGCCGACGAACCCCCGCCCGATGAGGCGACCGATAAGAATGAGTGACGAGCCGCACAACCTGAAGGCTCTCGCTTCCGAAACGGCCGCCGCCTTCGACCACGCCCTGGCCGAGTACCGGCCCGTGCCGCGGGTCCGCGAGGTCGGCGTCGTCATGAGCGTGGGGGCGGGCGTCGCGCGGGTCAGCGGTCTGCCGAACGTCCAGGCCGAGGAACTCGTGCGGTTTGAGAGCGGCCGCCTCGGCATGGCCTTCAACCTCGACCGCGACGAACTCGGCGTTGTTCTCCTGGACGACTGCGAAGGCATCGACGCCGGTGAGGAGGTCGCCCGCACGGGCCGCGTTATGGACGTGCCGGTCGGGGCCGGGCTTCTCGGCCGCGTGGTCGATGCCGCCGGCCGCCCGCTCGACGAGGCGGGTCCGATTGCCGCCGACCAGCGCCGGCCGGTCGAGCGTCCCGCGCCGCCCATCATCGACCGCGCGCCGGTGGCCACGCCGCTCGAGACGGGCATCAAGGTGGTCGATGCCCTGATTCCGATCGGGCGCGGCCAGCGGGAACTCATCGTCGGCGACCGCCAGACGGGCAAGACGGCCATCGCGCTGGACGCCATCATCAACCAGCGCGGCTCCGGCGTTCTGTGCATCTACTGCGCCATCGGCCAGCGGGGGGCGGCCGTCGCGCGGGTGGTTGCCGAACTGCGCGACCACGAGGCGATGGAATACTCGGCCGTCGTCGTGACGACCGGCGAGGACGCGGCCGGCCTTCAGTTCATCGCCCCTTACGCCGCCACCACCATGGCCGAGCACTTCATGGAGCAGGGCCGCGACGTGCTCGTGGTCTACGACGACCTGGAACATCACGCCCGGGCGTACCGCGAGGTCAGCCTGCTGCTGCGGCGGCCGCCGGGACGGGAGGCGTATCCGGGCGACATCTTCTACATCCATTCGCGGCTGCTGGAACGGGCCACGCACCTGCGCGCCGAGAAAGGGGGCGGGTCGATCACCGCGCTGCCTATCGTTGAGACGCAGGCCCAGAACCTTGCGGCGTACATTCCGACGAACCTCATCTCGATTACCGACGGGCAGATCGCCCTCTCGCCCGACCTGTTCCAGAAGGGCGTCGTGCCGGCCGTGGACGTGGGCACGAGCGTCTCGCGCGTCGGCGGAAAGGCCCAACTGCCGGCGTACCGGGCGGTGGCGGGCGACCTGAAACTCGCCTACGCCCAGTTCGAGGAACTCGAACGGTTCTCGCGGTACGGCACGCGGCTCGAGGAGAGCGTGAAGAAGCGGCTGGAGCGCGGCCGGCGGGTGCGCGAGGTGCTCAAGCAGCGCCAGTTCCAACCGATTCCGACGGCCGAGCAGATCGCCGTCCTCTTTGCCGCCGCCGACGGGCTGCTCGATCGTCTGCCTGTCGAAGACGTCGCCGCCGCCGAGACCGCCATCCGCGAGGCCGTCACGCGCGAGTTGCCCGACCTCTGCAAACGCATCACCGACGGCGAAGAGATCACCGATGCCGACCGCGAGTCCCTGCGCCGGATGATCGCCCAAGCCCTGCCCAAACCGAATGACGCCGAAGCCGACAACGCCGAACCTGAAGCCGACGCGCCGGCCGACGATGGTTAGCCGCCGCGCTTGCGCGGCGCGTTCTGCGTATGCGTCGCACGCGACCGCGTGAACGAAAGCCAACCGAATGCAGGCCCTCGAAGCCATCCGAAAGAGCATCGGCACGGCCGAGGACCTTCAGTCGGTCGTCAAGACGATGAAGGGTGTGGCGGCGGCGAACATCCGCCAGTTCGAGCGGGCGGTGGAGTCGCTGGCCGATTACGCCCGCACCGTCGAACTCGGCCTCCAGGTGCTCCTGGCATCGCGGCCACAGCGCGCCCGCGCACCGTCGCAGGACGAGCCCGCCGCGCTCGGGGCGGTCGTCTTCGGGTCCGATCAGGGTCTGTGCGGGCGGTTCAACGTGCAGATTGCCGGGCACGCCGCCGCCGGCATCCGTGAAATGGCCGGCCCGGGGGCCGCGCGGCGCATCCTGGCCGTCGGCACGCGCATCATCCCGCTCCTGGCAACGGACGACCTGACGGTTGACGAGCAGGTCGCACCGGCGACGTCGCTCGCGCAGATCGGGCCGCTCGTGCGCGACCTGCTGATGCGGATCGAAGCGTGGCGAGCAGGCGGCACGGTGGACCGCGTCGTGCTGTTCTTCAACGAGTCGCTCGGCGGCGCCCTCTACCGGCCGCGCACACAAAGGCTCCTGCCAGTCGATGCCGAGTGGTTCGATGACCTGCGCGGCCGCGAGTGGCCGAGCCGGTGTCTGCCGATCTTCACGGTGGAGTGGGAAGGCCTGTTCTCGTCGCTCATCCGTGAGCATTTCTGGGTGTCGCTGTTCCGCGCGTCTGCCGAATCGCTCGCCGGCGAGAACGCCAGCCGGTTGGCGTCGATGCAGGCGGCCGAACGGAACATCGAGGAGCGTCTGGCCGAACTGGCCATGCACTATCGCCTGAGCCGGCAGCATGCCATCACGGAGGAACTGCTGGACATCATCTCAGGGTTCGAGGCGTTGGCGGCCGATGCAAGGTGAGCCGCCGTGGGCCTCGAACGGCCCGCGCACCAAACGGAGAACCTCCCTCGCATGACGGGCACACGGACGCTACGAATCGTGAGATCGGTCTGCCCGGCCGTCGCGGTGGCTGTCGTGCTCCCGCTCCTCTGGCACGGCGCGGGCCCTGCCCGGGCCGAGGAGATGCGCGTCGGGAGGGGCAGTCTGCAGACGGTCCGGCCAGCAGGGGCCAAGGGACCGTCGGATGCGCGCGACGCTGACGCCGTGCCGTGCGTCACGAAACGCGTCGCGGTCCCCGTACCGACGAACGACTGGTGGTCGTCGCTCGTGTGGAAGCGGCGGCCCGAAAACCGGTACTCCGAGAACCTGTACGCCCATCCGCTCGCGTTTCGGGCGCGGGCCGAGGGGCTCGGCGTCGGGTATCCCACTCGGGCCGCCGTGGCGCCGAACGGACGCAACTACCACTTCAACTACGCCCGGGACCTGCTGGTCGGCGTCGAGGGACTCGCAGCGCCCGAGACGCGCGTCGACGGGTACTCCGACTGGACGGTCACCGCCCTGTGGGAAGGCGGCGGGCGGACGCTGCGGGCGACCATCGGCCACGGCCTGCCGTACGTCTACTGCGAGGCGACGGGCGGCGATGCGGTCGTGACATTCAGCGGCGAACCGACGATCTGGCATCGCGACGGCGGCGCGGTGGGGGCAACGGTCAACGGGCACCATTACGGCATCTTCGCGCCAAGCGGGGCGTCGTGGGAGGGAAAGCGGACACTGCGTTCGCCGCTGGCCGGCAAGGGCTGCTTCTCGGTGGCGGTCCTGCCGGAGCGAAGCGCCGCCGCGCTCGACCTCTTCCGCCGCCATGCGTTCGCTTTCGTCACCGATACGCGCGTCAGTTGGCGGTACGATGCGCCGCGGGCAAGACTGGTGACGAAGTTCACCGCGACGACGCAGCCGCGAGAGGGCACGGAGAAGCGGCCGATCCTGGTCCTGTACCGCCATCAGTGGCTGCACACGTCGGCCGGACTCTCCCCGCATGCGTACGTTTCGCCGCGCGGTGAGATGAAGCCGCTCGTCGGCGGGGAGTTCACGACCCGGATGCCGTTCGACGGCGTCCTTCCGGCCCTGCCCGACGCGAGAGGGTGCGACCGCGACCGGCTGCGCGGTTACGTGGCTAAGGCGTTGCGTGCGGCCAAGCCGATCGGCCGCAAGAACGTGTACTGGACGGGGAAGGAACTGGGGCGGCTGGCATCGCTGGTGGCGGTGGCCGATCAGGCGGGCCATACGGAGGCGCGCGACCGGTTTCTCGCGCTCATCAAGCAAACGCTGGAGGATTGGTTCCGCGCGCCGGACGGCAAGACGGCCCGCCTGTTCCACTACGACCGGGCATGGGGCACGCTCATCGCCTACCCCGCCGGGTACGGCAGCGACAGGGAACTGAACGACCACAATTTCCACTACGGCTACTTCATCATGGCGGCGGCGACGGTCGCGCGGTTCGACCGCGAATGGGCGAGCGACGCGAATTGGGGCGGCATGGTCAAGTTGCTCATCAAGGACGTGGCGAACGCAGACCGGCGCGACAGGCGGTTCCCGTTCCTCCGATGCTTCGACCCCTACGCGGGTCACTCGTGGGCCAACGGGCCGGCGGCGTTTGCGGCAGGGAACAATCAGGAATCCTCGTCCGAGGCGCTGAACTTCGCGTCGGCGCTGATCCTGTGGGGTGCCGCGACGGACGAGCCGGGTGTCCGCGACCTCGGCATCTTTCTCTACGCAAACGAGGTCCGGGCCGTGGAGCAGTACTGGTTCGACGTCGACCGCGCGGTCTTCCCGAAGGGGTTCCGCCACTCGGCACTCGGCATCCTGTGGTCCAACGGCGGCGCCTACGCCACGTGGTGGACGGCCAATCCGGAAGAGATCCACGGCATCAACTTCCTGCCCGTGACGGGCGGGTCGCTGTACCTGGGGCGGCGTCCGGACTACGTCGCCCGCAACGACCGTGACCTCGTCGCGACGAACGGCGGGCCGGAGGCCGAGTGGCGCGACATCATCTGGATGTTCCGGGCGATGGGCGACCCCCAGGCGGCGCTGACGGCGTTCGAGCAACACGCCGACTACCGGCCGACCAGCGGCCTGTCGAAGGCTCACACCTATCACTGGCTCGGCAACCTGGCGGCCATGGGTCGGCTCGACAGAAAGGTCACAGCCGGCATCCCGACGGCTGCCGTCTTCACGAACGGCCGCACACGCACCTACGCCGCATGGAACCC
>CAZIJC010000081.1:0-19658 GCA_964539385.1 uncultured Anaerolineales bacterium
TCTGTGCAATGTTGTGCGGGTGCAGGCTCATGAACCGGGCCAGCGCCCGGGCGGCTTTGCGCTTGTCGACCTTCGGGTCATCCTCGATGGACTTGATCAGACGGTAGTACGTCTTGTACGTCGTGTAATTCCGCAGCACATCGAGGATGAAACCTTCCTCGATGGCCTGCCGCATGCTGTAGAGGTGGAAGGGCTGAGGCTTGCCGTCGGCGCCCGGCCGACCGAACACCTCCAGCGTCTTGTACTTCGGCGTGGCGGTGAAGGCGAAGAAGCTGATGTTCGGCTGCCGGCCGCGCTTGGCCATGGTCCGGAGGATTTCTTCCTCGTAATCAAGCAACCCTTCTTCCTCGGCCTTGGCGCGGGCCTCTTCCTTGATGGCCGCGCCGGCGAGCACGCCCTTGAGCTCCGTTGCCGTTTCGCCCCCTTGGGAACTGTGAGCCTCGTCCACGATCACGGCATACCGCCGTTTGGGCAGGTGGCCGATCTTCTCCGTCACGAACGGGAACTTCTGGAGCGTGGTGATGACGATGGGCACCCCTGTGCCCAGGGCCTCGGCGAGCTGCGCCGAGTTGATGTCGATCTTCTGCACCACACCCTGTTTGTGCTCGAACTGGTAGATGGTGTTCTGAAGCTGCTGGTCGAGCACCACGCGGTCGGTCACCACGATGACCGAGTCGTAGACCTTCTCGTCGCTGTCGTCGTAAAGGCTGGCCAGGCGGTGCGCCAGCCATGCAATGGAGTTGCTCTTGCCGCTGCCGGCCGAGTGTTGCACCAGGTAGTTTGTACCGACCCCGCGCTGCCGCGCATCGGCGACGAGCCGCCGCACGCAGTCGAGCTGGTGGTAACGCGGGAAGATCATCCCCTCGCGTTTCACCTTCTTCCTGCCGAGCCGCTTCTCCTCCACCTGGAGATGGATGAATCGCGCCAGGATATCGAGGAAGCTGTGCCGCTCCAGCACCTCTTCCCACAGATACGCCGTTTTGTAGCCGCTGGGATTGTCCGGGTTGCCGCCGCCCCCTCCGTCGCCCTTGTTGAAGGGCAGGAAACGGGTCTTGTTGCCCGACAGCCGCGTGGTCATGTAGACCTCGTCGGTGTCCACGGCGAAATGCACCAGCGTGCGTTTCCTGAACTGGAAGATCAGGTCCGTCGGGTCGCGGTCGCTCTTGTATTGCGTGACCGCGTGCCGCCATGTCTGGGCGGTCATCGGGTTCTTGAGTTCAGCCGTCGCCACGGGGATGCCGTTCAGCGCTAGCGTCACGTCGAGGGTGTTGCCATGGCGGTTGGAGTAGCGCAGTTGCCGCGTGATCGTCAGCCGGTTGGCGGCGTATCGCTCCTGCGTCTCCGGGTTCATGCCGCTGGCGGGAGCGAAGTAGGCCACGCGGAACCGCTTGCCGAAGCATTTGAACCCATGCCGCAGGACCGACAGGCACCCCTCATGCTCGGAGTTCATCGCCCGACAGAGGTCGTCCAGAAGCGTCTCCTCGGCCTTGTCCTTCTGGAGGTTGGCCAGGTACGCCCACTCGTCGGGCTGGGTCTTCTGGACGAAGGAGATCACGTCCCCGGCGAACAGCCCCCGATCGCGGTCGAAGGCCTCACGGTCGCCTTGCTCGTACCCGCCGGCCGTGGTCAGGTGGTGCTCGATGGCCGTTTCGAAGGCCTTCTCGGTGTGTTGGCCGGGCATCAGGCGGCCTCCGTCGCAAGAGGTGTCGTGAGTTTGTCGCGAGCGTGCCGCAGCTCCGCGTCACAGCTTGTCACAGTTGCCTGTCGCAGCTTGTCACAGTAAATCATCGTTTCAGCTTCCCCGATAGCACGTACCGCTTGGTTGGGTCGGTGGAGCTGGTTCCGCGTTCGGCGAGCAACCCCTTGTCCACCAAGCCCTTCAGGTCGCGCTGGAGCGACCGGCGGTGGGTGTCCGGACACAGGGCCTCGTACTCCTGGATTGTCAGCCCCCCATGCTCCATCACGTGGCTCAGCGCCTGCGCCTGGCGGTCAGACAGCCCATGCTCCTTGGCCAACACGTCCCGCTGAATGGCCCGCTCGCCGCGCTCCCTGACCTCTGCCAACTGGGTGGACAGGCCCTCGACGAAGTACTCGAGCCAGCCGGTCATGTCCATCCCATGTTCGCGCACGCTCTGAATCGCGCCGTAGAACGCCGCCCGGTCCCGGTCGTAGTATTCGCTGATGGTGAACAGCCGCTTGAAGTCGTAGCCCGCCCGGTACAGGCAAAGCGTGGACAGCAGCCGCGATGCCCGCCCGTTACCGTCCATGAACGGGTGGATGTGAACGAGTTGGAACTGCGCCACGCCGCTGACCAGGACCGGATGGACGTCGCCGGGGCGGTTGATCCACGCCACCATCTCAGCCATCAGCGCCGGCACGTCATGCGCCGGCGGCGGCGTGTAGACGACCTCGCCCGTGGCCGAGTTGACCACGTAGTTCTGCACCTTCCGGTACTTTCCCGGCGCGGCCTTGCCGCCGCGAACGCCCTCCACCAGCCGCTTGTGAATCTCCCGCACCAGACCCTTGGTAACGGGAGCGCCGCTGTCGAGGTACTCGGAGACGAACTCAAACGCCCGGCGGTAGTTCAGCAGTTCCCGCGCATCGTCGGGGTCGGCCTCGGGCACCGGCTCGCCCGCCAGCAGCCGCTCGGCCTGGTCGAGCGTCAGGTGCGTGCCCTCGATGTGCGTGGTGTGGTGCGCCTCGAGCACCAACGCCCGCTCGCCCATGGCCTGCACCCAGTTTTCCGACAGTGTTGCAGCCTCGAGGAACCCCCGGGCGCGCTCGATCCGCGTCAGCGCCGTGGTGACGGCGTTGGTGATCCCGAACCTGGGCTTGAAGCCGCGCTTGGCCATCACGCCACCTCCCCTCGCACGTCGATCTTGCCGGTGACGGCGGCGGAAATGAGCGATGTTCGATATTCGCGAAGTCTTTCGATGCTGTCGACAATCTTCCTCTCCAGATTCTCCGTCTTCGCTCCATCTCGATCCAGGACGGCCATGATTTGGTCCTGCTCGTCGCGAGGAGGAAGCGGTACTTCGAGGCTCTTGATCTTGTCCTGGTCAATGGTCGCCATCGTCACCAAGTTGGCAAGGGAGATGAAGCGGTTGATAGCAGGGATCGAGTTCAGGAAGTGAATCAGGAAGGTAGGGCTTATTGTCTCTTGCGCCGGTCGTGCGCGAACAACGTGGCATTCAAAGACTGTGGATTCTGGGACATTCATAGCGCACACAGAGCGCCCTACTCCTTCCATCTTTAGCGATGAGCGAACGAAGAAAATGTCCCCGGACTTTACACCGTATTTCTGCCTTTCGACCTCGTCTGCCTCTACTCGTTCCAGGCTTTCATGATCCACGAGGAAGTCTTCACGATATACATCGAACACGTTTACAAGCTTGGTGCCCGAGCCGAAGAACTCCTTTTTCTTGAATAGGCCATTTACTAATCTCCCTTCAATCAAATACTTGAGCTTTCTTGCTTCCCAATGTGCCGGAATCTCGCCGAGCCATTCGATGCCGGAGTCTTTCATCGGGATGTTGGGGTCGAGGCCCTTTGTGACGGTGTGGCTGATGAGTGCGGCGCGCTTCTCGTGAAGCAGTTTGATCTGCCGCTGCTTCTTCTCGATCAGCGCATCAATCCGCGCCGTCTCCCTGTCCAGAAACACCGCAATCGCCCGCTGCTCAGCGAGCGGGGGCGAAGCAAGGTTTACGGAAGTCAACTTATCCCGGCTGAGTTCCTTGAAGGTCGAGCCTTGCCCCAGTGACTCCAGTTCTTCGCGTGCGCTAAGCACCTGATAGTAGTAGAACCGCCTGTCATTCTTCCCGCGGAACACCAAGCATCGACAACCTTGATTCGTACATAAGGTGACGCCTGCTATCGCCAAGTGGCCAATCGGCGCACGTGTTGAAAGAACAAGGCTTCCCTCGGGTGCCAACGATACGCCGCAGCTTGCGTAACCCTCTTGGGTGATCATGCGCCGAGTGACTTTCAGCATATCGCCGTTCAGACTACCCAGGTCGTCTGGGGTAGCCCATGGGACATCCCCGTCCCAATAATCTGGGTTCCCGCTTTTCGGGGTCGAGCCATTGAGAGTCACGAAGATCCGTTTCAGCGGCTTAAGCCCCCAATGCTCGGGCACGTCGCCCAGCCATTCCGCGCCGGACGGCTTGTACTCTGGATATGCCTTCCTGCTCATTCGCCGCTTTCCTCGCTCGTCTCCAGGATCGTCTCCGGTGCTTTCAGGTGGAACTCGACCTGGTAGAGCCGAAGCTCGACGTTCCGGACAGTGCTCAATGCGTAGTGAAGGGCGTCGTCGGCCTCGCGGCAGATGATCATCCCATGCACCTGCTCGCCATCTTCGGCAAGGTGTCGCTTGACCCAGCCGAGGTAGCGCAGGAGTTGGCCGACTGTCTGGTCGCTGGTCTGATTGCGCTTCAGCTCGACGACGAGCCAGCGCGGTTCCTTGCGGTGCTTGGCCAGGAGATCGATGCGGCCTACGTCGCATGGGTACTCGTACCCGGCCTCCTCGTCGCCCGGCTCCTGGTAGAGCGCCCATTCATGGCCGAGTTCGGTGTGTTCCCAATTGTCCCGGAGGAACTCGTGAAGATGCCGTTCCAGGCCGAATCTCTGCCTGTTTTCCTCTTCGTCTGGCGACACAATGTCGTCAGCCTGTACATGGTCAACGGCCCCAACTTCCACTTGATCGAGATGCCACCAGAGATAGTCCAGCGTCCACAGGTCGATGTCGAGTGATTCACGGAGTTGGAGGAGCACGTCGTTGACCTTGGCGTAGCGATTGCCGAAAGACTCGCCGCGGTCAAACTCCGGCCAGATCCCGAGACGTTTCATGTTGGCCTCGGAACGGTTGTTCCAGACGCCGTATTGCTCGGGAAAGGCAACCAGCAGGATTGCGGATGCGATGTTCTTTCCAAACCCGGAGACCATCGTGGTGGCTTTGTCCAGACGGTTTGCCAAGGGTTGTGATTGATCCACCAGAAGGGCCAGGGCTTCTCTTAGGGCGGCCATATCTGAGCACATGCGGGAGCCTTGACGGTGAAGACCGGACCAGTGGTGGTTATTCTTGTCCAAGAGGAAGGGCCGGAATTCATCTTCCGTGATTCTGGAGACGTGGTCTGGGGAGAATACAGGCTGGAAGCGGGCAAAGACGCCGTCTCGTAGCTCGACGAGTTTCTGGCAAGGGGGAGTCTTCTTCCAATCAGCAACGGCCTGACGGAGTTTCCCGATGACATCGGCAGGTATGGTCTCAGGCATTTTCGCTCCTCACTCCGCGACTTGTGCCAGCATGCCGGCGATTTCCCCTTCGATCTGCTTCAGGTCTGCCTCGATCTCCTCAAGCGGGCGCGGCGGTGTGTACTGGTAGAAGTAGCGGTTGAAGTTGATCTCGTAGCCGACCTTCGTCTTCGACTCATCGACCCAGGCGTCGGGCACGTGGGGTAGTACCTCCCGCTGCATATACTTGTCGATGTCTTCCTTGAGCGGCACGTTCTCACAGTCGCGCAACTCGGGATCGGGCTCCGCGTTGCCCTTGGCGTCGGTGCAGACATCGGCCGTCTCGTCCCGCTCGGCAAGGGCCATGAGGATGGCCTTGAAAAGGGCGGCAGGCACCTTGGGCCCGGCTTCCTTGAATGCCGCCTTCATCGCCAGAGAGAACTCGTCCCGGTCCTTGACGACGCCGCGGTCGGCAAGCGTCCCGAGCGCAGCGAGAATGGCGGCCTGCTGTTTGCGACCGGCCTCGATCTCGGCCTTCGCGGCCTTGGAGTCCTTGCGTTTCCGGGTGGTGGCCAGTTTCGCGAACGGTTTGGCCTCGCGCACACGGCCGAGACGCTCCTCGTCCACGGCGAAGTTCAGCCGCAGCGGGCGTTCCACGGTGATGCGGTGGTAGCCGAAGTCGGCGTTGTCGAAGACCCGCACGTGGTCGCCATCCGCGAATCCGCCGTAGAGGCGCGTGATCTCGTCACGCTGGTCCTCGCAGACCTCGTTTCGCTTGTTGCCGAGAGACTTCCTCATCTTCTTGAAGAAGGTCGTCCCGTCCACCAGTTGAACTTTGCCTTTGCGGCTCGGCTCTTTCCGATTGGTCACGATCCAGAGGTAGGTGAAGATGCCGGTATTGTAGAAGAGTTGGTCGGGAAGGGCGACGATGGCCTCAAGCCAGTCGTTCTCGATGATCCAGCGCCGGATTTCGCTCTCGCCCGAGCCGGCGGCCCCGGTGAACAAGGGCGAGCCGTTGAACACGATGGCCAGGCGCGTTCCGCCGCCTTTGGGGTCTTTCATCTTGCTGATCATGTGCTGGAGGAACAAGAGCGACCCGTCGTTGATGCGCGGCAGCCCCGCGCCGAACCGTCGGCCGAAGCCCTGTTCCTCGTGCTCGCGCTTGATGAAGTCCGCTTCGGGTTTCCACTCCACGCCGAACGGCGGATTGGCCAGCATGTAGTCGAACTTGTGGTGCGGGAAGCGGTCGTCGGTGAAACTGTCGCCAAAGGCGATGTGGTCGATGTTCTGGCCCTTGATCATCATGTCCGAGCCGCAGATGGCGTTGGCCTGGGCGTTGTAGTCCTGGCCGAAGACCTCCAGCTGGGCGTCGGGGTTGAGTTCGCGGACGTAGTCCTCGGCCACCGAGAGCATGCCGCCGGTGCCGCAGGCCGGGTCGTAGAGCGTCTTCACGATGCCCCGGGTGGTCAGCACGTTGCCGTCGGGCATGAACAGCAGGTTGACCATAAGGCGGATGACCTCGCGCGGGGTGAAGTGGTCTCCCGCCTCTTCGTTTGAGGCTTCATTGAACCGCCGGATGAGTTCCTCAAAGATGTAGCCCATCTCAATGTTGGGCACAGCGTCCGGGTGGAGGTCGATCTGGCAGAAGCGGGAAACGACCAGGTACAGCCGGTCGGCCTTGTCGAGCCCGGCGATGTGCTCTTCGAAGCCGAAGCGCTCGATGATCTCCCGAGCGCGGGCGGAGAAGCCCTTGATGTAGTGGGTGAGGTTGGCGGCGATGTTGTTCGGGTCGCCTCTGAGTTTCTCGAAGGTGAAGCGGCTGGTGTTGTAGAATGGCACGCCGGAAACCTTGCACAGGATCGGCTCCACGTTCTTGACTTTGCTGCCCTGAAGACTCTTCTGCCTTTCGAGCACCTTGTCCTTCGTGGGTTCCAGAACGCAGTCGAGCCGGCGAAGGACCGTCAGCGGAAGCATGACGTCCTTGTACTGGTTCGGGCGATAGGGTCCGCGCAGCAACTCGGCGACCGACCAGATGAAACTGACCTTCTCGCCGAATCTGTTCACTGCCGTACCCCCTTCTCCGGCTGCTGCTTCAGCCACTCGTCGATGGCCTCCTTGTGGAAGCGCCATCGCTTGCCGACCTTCTGGCCGGGCAGCCTGCCGTTCTGGACCAGTTTGTAGAGCGTGGACCGCGAGATCTTGAGGTACGCCGCCAGGGCCTCGATGGTCATTATATCGTCGGATGGTCCTACCATAGACAACTCCTCGGCCACCCCCGTTCGCCACATGATGCGCCTGACGGCGTATTATCCGTTTTTGGCGGATTTTCGCAAGGCCAATCTGCGCGGCCGATCTCAGATGGAAGGCTCTTTAGTCAGCAGCTTGGCCCCAAGGGCACAGCCAAGGAGGTGAGAAATTGAGTGGCCAATACGGGCCCGTCAGCCACCGTGGAGACCGCCCAGGCCCCCCTCTTGAAGCTTCTGCCTGAGCAAATCCGAGGCTATCGGCTCATCGTACCGCCAGTAGATAAGGGATACGCGGTTAGCCTTACACTTCTCGACTTTCAGGGCATCCCGCCGTTTGGTTGCTTCGAATGCCTCTTCGCCACCGAAAAAGTCCACCGGCTCGAAATGCTGTCTTCCCTGGTACTCGAACGCCAAGCCACAGTTCGGGACATGAATGTCAAGGTGCTGAGGAACCAGCCACCCGGGGCTATCGTGGTGGACCGCGGTAGGGAATGTCTGCTTTACGAGTCCGTACAGCTCCATCTCTGAAACCCAGCCCTCGCCAATCCGCGGTAGTCCGTGCCTCTCACGGAGCGCGTTCTCGGCTTCTCTGAGAATCTCGCCCGCCACCTCCTGCAATGAATTGGGGCAGTCATCTGCGCTTGTGGGGAGACGGATTAACAGATCGACCTCGTAGAATGGCCGTCCCTGTATATGATGAGTAAGTCCGGTATACCGTACATCGCCGACACGAGACGCATGGCCAGAGAGGCAGATCTCTCCCAGGTCCCGCACCGAAGTGAACGGCGGCTGGCGCTTGCTGCTGCCTTCTCGCCAACGGTTATGTCGATAGGCATCTATGCCGGAAAGCCGTAATCCCTTGCCGGTAATGTTTTGCTCCAGGAAGTCTGGCGAGTAGGGCACCCAGAGCCGGGCATCTGACGGAGACACATACAGGCTCTCTTTGGTGAATGAGGGCACCAGAGGATTCACGAATCTATCGAACAGCCGGCCCTTTGGGCACAGGAATGTCCCGAAGAAATCCACTGTAATTGTGTCGGTGTTCCGAAAGACTTTGCCATCTCTTAGGAATGCTTCGGCATCCAGCCTTTGGTGCTGGTACTGGATCAGCTCTGGCACAGTAGCCACAGACTTTGCCAAGATGTCGTCAGGGGATCGCGGGTCCTCTGCATCCAGCTCTGCCAGAACAGAGTCAGTGCAGGAGCAATACTCGGCCAGGTTCTGTCGAATCAGTTCACTGTATGACGACTCAGGGCGAAAAGGCAGGATGTCACGGCCCAGCAATGGAATCGACGCAAGTCTCTTCAGGTACAAGAGCTCCGGATGCAATTCATCGTACGGCTTGTCGCCAAGGAGTCCGTAGTAGCGATCCACGGCGTCACTGTAGCGACCTTCCGCGATCAGACAACGTACCTCGCGCAGACCAGCGTGAGGCTCGGGAGGCTTGCGAGTCGCGGCGGTGTAGCCTTCCCAGTTGTATGAGTCCTCGAAGCCTTCCTCGCGGAGTTTGATGGCCGCCCTCAGCATATCCCTGTGCGCCTCCGTGAACGCCGCTTTGCCAAGCTGGACCATGCTATGAGGTGAGAATCCCTTGACTAGAGCGTAAACCGCCGCCATCAGTTCGAGTTGATCATCTCTGAAATGCAGAATGTGCCAAGCGCTGTCTCCTTCTGACCGGACCTCGTGCGCATCGGCGAGGGGTGCAAGTTCAAGGGCCTGGGGGTACCGCTTGCTTCTCGAATAGGCGAAGTGGATTCTGTAAGGCATGTCTCGTCCTTGGGAAGCGACGCCACTAACGGCGACGGCAACCGGGCCATATTGTCCGTATTTGGCGGATTTTTGCAAGCAAGACCCGGGGCCGCGTTTCCTGGTCGGGGCCGATCTTGGCCAGACCGACAAGGCCGGACGGATGGTCGGGAAACACCTCGGCTACCGCACGCCTACACAGGCGCGGGAAGAGACTTGCGGAGGGCTCCGGACTGCGGCATAATCACAGCTGGCCCCGAAGGCCATGGAAGCAGCGCCCTGCACGGCACTCTCTGTCTGTGGACGTGGGCGATCAGACTAGCAGGTGAGCGGCAGCGGCGTGATGGCTTGGCGGCAGCATGAGAGTGTTCCGAAGAGGGTTGCTTTCGGGGAGCCAGACAGATAGGAGCGAACTTCCCAGGTCGCTCTGGTTAACAGCGAGCTCCGCGCCGAGAGGTATTGGGACGTTCGCGTTTTCGGCCAGTGTTTGTGCGGGTTTTCACGCGTTGGCCATGTTAGGGTCGCTCCGCCGCCCGCGAATCGTCGAGGCGGGTGCCTGCTTCGCGGTGCTCGGCGGTGTCGGGGCCGACGGCGCGCCCGACGAACCCAGCCAACCCTTTCGCCAGAAGAACAGGAGCAGGCACAGCGCGATGGTGGCCATCAGCGCGAGGCCCACCGGATACCCGTAACGCCAGCCGAGTTCCGGCATGTTGAAGGGCGACGCCTCGGGTTCGAAGTTCATGCCCCAGACGCCGGCAAGGAAACCCAGCGGAATGAAGATCGTGGCGATGATCGTCAGGACCTTCATCACCTCGTTCATCCGGTTGCTCACGCTCGACTGGTACGCGTCGAGAAGCCCGGAGGCCAGTTCGCGATACGTCTCCACCATGTCGATGACCTGAATCACGTGATCGTAACAGTCGCGCAGGTACACGTGGGTCGGCTCGGCGATCAGGTCCATGCGCTCGCGCAGGAGGGCGTTGACCGCTTCGCGCTGCGGCCAGATGGCGCGCCGCAGAACCAGCAGGTCGCGCTTCGCGCTGTGGATGCGGGCGATCATGCTGCTGTCGGGATGGGCGATCACCTGATCCTCCAGCGTCTCCAGATGCTCGCCGCACTGCTCCAGCACGGGGAAGTAGGCGTCGATGACCGCGTCGAGCAGGGCGTAGACCAGGTAATCGGCGCCGGCGCCGCGCAAGCGCCCGGTGCCTTTTCGGATGCGCTCGCGGACCGGCTCCAAGCAGTCGCCCGCGTGCTCCTGGAAGGTGACCACGAGGTTCCGCCCAAGCAAAAGGCTCAGTTGCTCGGTCTCAAGATGCTCGCCGAGCGAAACCATGCGCGTGACGATGAAGATGTTCTCGCCGTACTGTTCGACCTTGGCCCGCTGCGGCACGTTGACGGCATCCTCCAGAGCCAGGGGATGCATCTGGAAAATCTCGCCGATCCGGGTCAGCGTCTCGGCGTCGCCCAGCCCGTCGACGTTTACCCAGGTGACGGGGCAATTGCCGAGGAGCGGCGCGAGCGACTCCGGGTCATCGACCTCCTGCTCCGCGAAGCCCTCCGGCCCGTAGGCCATGACCCGCACCACCGGCCGCGGCGCGTCGGGGTGGATGCGCAGCGTTCCCGGGGTGGCGCCGACCGTTCTCGGCGGCGCGCGGCGTTTGCGCTTCCATCGCTTCATGGCTTGCTCCTTGCGTTGGGACCCGATGGATCAGACGTGGCGCGTCTTTCCCCATCGTGCGGCCGTCGAGCGTCGCCACTCCCTGGCGTCCGACGCACCACGGCCATGACCGGAACCCCCATCGTATCCGCTGCGCCGTCGTGCCGCCATCCGTTTTTCAGAGCCAGACACACTTCGCACACCATTCCAGACACTGCGCCGAATGCACTTGCGGGCGCGGCATCATGAGACCATGATGTGGACGATCACATGCGCGGCGAAGCGGCCCGCATGCTGCGTGTCGCTGCTTCGGCGCCGCACACGATAGACCCAAGAGACGAGGGCCAGCATGGTGGCATGGCTGAGGCCGAGAGACGCCCTGAGCGAGACCGAGGTCTCGGGAGGGCTCAGGTCGCTCATGGTCGAGGGCGTGGCCGCCCAGGTCATGGTCTCGCTGACGATGGGCGCCTTCCTGGTCGCGTTCGCCCTGGCGCTGGGCGCCTCGAACAAGGTCATCGGACTGCTGGCGGCCATCGGTCCGCTGGCCCAGGCGATACAGATTCCGGCGATCCTGCTCGTCGAGAGGCTCCGTGCCCGCAAGGGGATCGTTCTTGCGACGGCCCTGCCCGGCCGCCTGACCTGGCTCGCGGTGGCGGCGATCCCCTTCCTCGTGCCGGCCGAGGCGCGGATCGGCGTCCTTCTTGCCGCCCTTTGTGTCCGGTTCGCTCTCGTCAACGTTGCGGGGTGTGCGATCAACTCCTGGGTCCGCGACCTGGTGCCGGAGGCCCAGATGGGCCGGTACTTCGCGCGGCGGATGGCGATGTCGGTGGCCATCGGGTCCGTTCTGAGCCTGGCCGCAGGCTTCGGCATCGACCTCTACAAAGCCCGCGTCGGCGAGGTGGTGGGTGGCTACAGCATCCTGTTTGCGGCGGGGGCGGTGGCCGGAGTGGTCGGCGTCGCGTTCCTGGCGCGGACGCCGGAGCCTCGGATGGGACCGCCAAGCGGCGAGGGGGTGCTGAAGATCCTGACCGAACCGCTGCGGAGCGGCTCGTTCCGCACGCTCCTGTACTTCCTGGGTTCGTGGAGTTTCGCCGTCAATCTCGCGGCGCCGTTCTTCACGGTCTACCTTCTGAAGCGTCTCGGCCTGCAGATGAAGTGGGTCCTTGCCCTGGTCGTGCTAAGCCAGTTGGTGAACGTCCTGTTCCTCAAACTCTGGGGCAAGTTGGCCGACCGGTTCACGAACAAGAGTGCGCTGGCGGCATCAGGGCCGCTGTTCCTCTTGAGCATCATCGCGTGGCCCTTCACGACGATGCCGGACGTTTACTTCCTGACGGTGCCCCTTCTGGTGCTGATCCACGTTCTGGGCGGCATGTCGTCGGCGGGTGTGAACCTGACCGCCTCCAACATCGCCCTGAAGGCCGCCCCGAAGGGACGGGCGACGGCCTATCTGGCGACCAATGCGATGGTCTCGGGTCTGGCAGCGACAGCCGCGCCGATCCTTGCGGGGTTCGCCGCTGACTGGTTCGCGGACAAGGCCCTCACGATTCCTCTCCAGTGGCGCGCGGGTGAGGAACTCTTTGACTTGCCCGCCGTCTCGCTGAGCGGCCTGGACTTCCTTTTCGTGCTCGCGTTTGTCCTCGGACTGTATTCACTCAAGCGCTTGGCGGCCGTGCGCGAGCAGGGCGAGGTCGAGGAGCGGATCGTGCGGGCAGAACTCTTCAGCGCGGTCGGACACGCCGTCCGCCAGATGTCAACCGTTGAGGGGCTTCGCTATGTGGTGGCGTTCCCGCTGGCGATCATCCGGCGCGCCGCCCCGCCTGCGAACGCCTGGACCTCGCCGGATGACCTCGAGCCGGGCGATGACTGAGCCGGGCCCTCGCCTCACGGCGGCTGGGCGAACCGGAGAACGCTTGGCCGGCTACTCCTTGAACGGCTCCTCTATGACGTCCTTGGCGCCGTCGATGGACGCAACCAGCACGTCGCGGACGCCCTTCGCCGAATCTTCACCGATGTCGGCGGCTCCTCTGATGGCCCCGGTCGCGGCGCTCTTCAGCGCCCCGCCCGCGTCGGCTCCGACCTCCCCGGCCGCCTGGATGCCCGCCTTGGTGGCGGATACGGCTACTTGGCCGACGTCCGCGCCGACCTCGGACCCTCCCTTGATGACGCCCTGGACAGCCGCCTTGATGGTAACAAGGACGTCCGCGCCGATCTCGGCCGCTGCGTGCACCGCGCCCCGCACGATCTTCGACGCCGCGTCGGTCGCGGTGACCGATACGTCCGACACGCCGGTCACGGCGGTCTTGATCAGATCGGCAGACGTGTCAATGACGGCCTCCCCGATGTCACCCGTGCCCTCGATGGCGCCGATCGTCGCCTTCTTGGCAGTTTGTCCGATCGTGGAAAGAGTCGATTCTGCCATGGTCACCCTCCTTAGCAGTGGCCCGCCTCGCCGAGACCCCACGGTGGGTTTCTTCCCAACGAGGCCGGGCGCATGAGTGGATCGAAAAAAAGGCTCGATGCTCCTATCATAGGTGCTGCCACTTCAGCGAGACAAGAGCGTTCTCAGATTATGGGCGCCGCTGAAGCCCCGAACCGTCGGCGGGCGCGCCTGCTTCGTGGCGGTCGAAGACCTCGTGGCCGATGCACGACTCGTTCACGGTCAGGGCATCGAAGGCGCCTCGTCGGACCCGTCATCTTCTTCCGGGCCGCGAAGACGGATCTCAAGCGGCTGCGCCGCGTCCAGGTGCATGTCTCGCTGCGGAAAGGCGATGACGATCCCCGCTTCGCGGAACAGTTTGTCGATGCGGAAGCGGAGATCGCTGCAGATGACCTTCACGTCCATCATGGTGGCCACTTCCAACCAGAAGTACACCTCGAAGACGAGCGAGTTGTCGCCGAAGTCCTGGAACACCAGGACCGGTTCGGGCCTCGCCAGCACGCGGCCATGCTCCTCAACGGCCTTGCGGATGAGGGTGGCCACCAGGCTCGTCGGCGATCCGTAGATGACGCCCACCTGGATGGACGTGCGGATCCGCTTGTCCGAGAGCGTCCAGTTGATGACGTTCTTTTCGAGGAGCGTGCTGTTCGGCACCAGGACGTCCACGCCGTCGTTGCGGCGGATGCGCGTACAGCGGAAGCGGATCTCCTCGATCCGGCCGTGATGTGCTTCCACTTCAACCAGGTCGCCGATGCGGACCGGCTGCTCGAACATCAGGATCAGGCCGCTGATGAAATTGTTGATGATGTTCTGGGCGCCGAAGCCGATACCGATGGCCAACGCCCCGCCCAGGAACGTGAACAACGTCGTCGGGATCTCAAGGATCTGAAAGCCCAGCAGGACGACCGCCACGAGGAGCAGATAGAAGAGGACTCGCTCGACGGCGGCCGCCGCCGTCTCCGTGATGCGGACCCGCCTCAGCAGATGGCGACGCAACGACCGCGTCATCAGGCGGCTGACAAGCAGGCCCAGACCGACGACCAGAATCGTCAGCACCACCTGGCTGACACGGAGCGTGTGTTCCCCGACTTGCAGCAGTTCGAAGTCCCACACTCGACGGGCCGTGCCCCGCACCGAGTCCCACGCGCCGGACGCGGGAGACGCCGGGGCCCCCGGCGCGGCGTCGGCTCCGTTCGCTGCGGCAGCGCACCAGAGAAGACTCGCCAGCACGACCGCCAGGATCAACGCCGCACGTCGCACGCTCTTCTTCCCAAGAAACCGCTTGCGCAGACGCACTATACGCCTCCCCCCGAACGATCTGGTCGCCTTGTACCCGGAACGGACCGCGTTTTCAAGTAAATGCTGCTGGCCGCTGGAAGGCTGGTGCTGCTCTGCCGCAAGACATAGACGGCCGTGACCCTACCCCCTCCTCCCCGCGTCCGCCTGGGTTCGGGTTTGCCGGTCCCGCATTCACATGCCCCTCGCTTCGGCCTTGCCCCGGGAGAGGGGCGGGATTAGGATGTGAGGGTAGCCGCGCCCTGTGAACACGTCGGCGACGCTACTGGAGCGGGACCTGTGTGAGCCGTATGGCAAGCCTGAGAGACTGGACGGCGATTGGCCCGGCGGCCTCCCGTGATCCAGACGACGAACGCTTGATGCGGAAAGGATCTCGTGTGAACAACGCCCTTCTCTCTCGCCGCGATTTCCTGCGCGCAACCGCCGCCGCGGGACTGGCTGCCTGCGCCCCTTCGGTCGGCCGCGCGGGTGCCGGAGGCGGCGGCGGAAAGCCGAATATCGTCCTCATCATGGCCGACGACCTCGGCTACGAGACCATCGGCGCCAACGGCGGCACCTCCTACAAGACGCCCGTCCTCGACCGCCTGGCCGAGCGGGGCGTCCGCTTCGAGCAGTGCTACGCCCAGCCGCTCTGCACGCCGTCGCGCGTCAAGATCATGACCGGTATCTACAACGTCCGCAACTACGTGAAGTTCGGGTTCCTCGACCCCGGCGAGACGACCTTCGCCCACCTGCTGAAGCGGGCGGGCTACGCCACGTGCGTCGTCGGCAAGTGGCAACTGAAGGGCGGGTTCGACGGGCCAGGCCACTTCGGCTTCGACGAGTACTGTCTCTGGCAACTCACGCGCCGGCCCGGACGCTACCCGAACCCCGGGTTGGAGACGGGCGGCAAGCAGGTCGACTACACCGGCGGCGAATACGGGCCGGACGTCGTCAGCGATTACGCCTGCGACTTCATCCGACGCCACAAGCGCGGACCGTTCCTCGTCTACTACCCGATGATCCTGACGCACTGCCCTTTCGAGCCGACACCCGACTCGCCCGACTGGGACCCCAAGAGCAAAGGATCCAAGACCTACAAGGGCGACCCGAAGTACTTCGGCGACATGGTCACACACATGGACAAGATCGTCGGCAAGATCCTCGCCACGCTGGATGAGGCCGGCCTGCGCGAGAACACCCTGGTCCTGTTCACCGGCGACAACGGCACGGACCAGCCGGTCGTCTCGGCGATGGGCGATCGGCAGGTGGCCGGCGGCAAGGGGCGGACCACCGACGCCGGCACCCGCGTGCCGCTCATCGTCGACTGGCCCGCCAAGGTCAAGGGCGGCCGGGTCTGCACGGACCTCGTCGACTTCAGCGACGTCCTCCCCACCCTCTGCGAGGCCGCCGGCGCGCCCGTCCCCCAGAAACGCAACATCGACGGCCACAGTTTCCTGCCCCAGGTCCAGGGGCGCAAGGGCGACCCGCGGAAGTGGATCTACTGCTGGTACGCCCGCGGGGGAAAGGCAAAGGCGGCCAAGGTCTTCGCCCGCAACCAGCAGTACAAGTTGTACGCGAGCGGCCAGTTCTACGACGTCCGCGAGGACCCGATCGAGAACCACCCGCTCAACCCGGGCGCCCTCGCGGACAACGCCGCCCGAGCCCACGACTTGCTCCAGTCGGCCCTGGACCGCTACAAGGATGCCCGCCCCCAGCGGCTCCGGTGAAAGGCCATCGGCAACGCATCCGGTATCCGCGATGGCCGACAACTCGTCCTCGCCTTCGCCAAACCCCAACCTGAAACGGCATGGGCAAAACTCCTGCCCCTTACGGCTCTTGCCAACCGAGCGGTGCGCTGGTAACATCGGGGGTTCGGTTGGGAAGAAAAATGCCTCAAGGAGCCGCCGTTGCCGAACAGCGATGAGGACCCATCATCTCACCCACCGCGCAAGCCAGCACACAGGGCGCAGGCCGAGAGCGCGGCTGTCGCCGACGGCAACGGCGACGAGTTCATCCTGGTCCACGGCGCCCGGCAACATAACCTCAAGAATATCGACGTCCGTGTCCCGCGCGACAAACTGGTCGTTATCACGGGGCTGTCGGGCAGCGGCAAATCGAGCCTGGCGTTCGATACCATCTACGCCGAAGGCCAGCGCCGCTACGTCGAATCGCTCAGCGCCTACGCCCGCCAGTTCCTCGAACAGATGGAAAAACCCGACGTCGACGCCATCGACGGCCTGCCGCCCACCATCGCCATCCATCAGCGAAGGGCCGGATTCAGCCCGCGTTCCACCGTCGCGACGGCCACCCAAATCCACGATTACCTGCGGCTGCTGTTCGCGCGGGTCGGCACGGCTTACTGCCCGAAGTGCGGCCGAGAGATTCAGCCCCAGCGCGCCGAGGAGATCGTCGAGAGCGTCCTCGCCCTGGAGCGAGGGACGCGGCTGATCGTGCTCGCGCCGCTGGTTCGCGGCCAGCGCGGCGAGCACCGCGACGTCATCCGCAGCATCGTGGCCGACGGCTTCGTCCGCGTCCGCCTCGATAAACGGATGTACGAGATCCGCGACATGCCGGACCTTGCCAAGACCCGGCGTCACACCATCGAAGTCATTGTGGACCGCCTCGTCGCCAAGGAAGCGGCCCGTTCGCGGCTGGCCGATTCGGTGGAGCAGGCCTTGCGGATGAGCGACGGGCTGGTCGTCATCTGCCACGAGCGAGGCGTCGGCAACTGGAAAAACGTCCTGTACAGCCAGCGGTACGCCTGCACGAAGTGCAACGTCAGTTTGGAGGAACTAACACCCCGCCTGTTCAGTTTCAACAGTCCATACGGCGCGTGCCCGCACTGCCACGGCCTTGGGACGTACCTGGAATTCGACGACGACCTGATCGTGCCGGACGCCGACCGCTCACTTGCCAAGGGCGCCATCGCGCCGTGGCGCGACGGGCCGCGCCGGTACCGGTCGTTCTACAGCGAGGCGCTCGCGCGGTTCGTCCGTGAGTTCGGCGTTGATGAGACGGTGCCGTTCCGCAAGTTGCCCAAACGCGCCCGCGAGGTCCTTCTACACGGCGGCACCCTCCGCCGCGCGAAGGGCACGGCCGCGGCCCCCGACGCCGAGTGGGAGGGCGTTGTGCCAAGTTTGCGCAGCCTCGCCGAGACCACACGCAGCGCGTACGCCAGGCGATGGCTCCAGAAGTTCATGAGCGCCCAGCCCTGCCCCCAGTGCAACGGGGCGCGCCTTCGGTCGGAGGCCCGGGCCGTCCAGGTCGCCGGCAGGCAGATCCACGAGATCACCGCCATGAGCGTCGATGAGGCCGCCGGATTCTTCCAGACCCTCCACCTCGACGGCGAGAAGCGGGTCATCGCCCGGCAGGTCCTGGCCGAAATCCGGTCGCGCCTGACGTTTATGCAGGACGTGGGCATTTCGTACCTGACGCTCGACCGTTCGAGCGATTCGCTCTCCGGCGGGGAGGCCCAGCGCATCCGCCTCGCCACCCAGGTGGGCAGCGGTCTGGTGGGCGTCTGTTACATCCTGGACGAGCCGACCATCGGCCTGCACGCTCGCGATAACCGGCGTCTGCTCGCCACACTCCTGCGATTGCGCGACCTCGGAAACACCGTCCTGGTGGTCGAGCACGACGAGGACACGATCCGCACGGCCGACCACATCCTCGACATGGGGCCCGGCGCCGGCGCTCGCGGCGGCGAGGTGGTAGCCCAGGGAACGCTGGAGGAGATTGCCGCATTTCCCGCGTCGCTGACCGGCAAGTACCTGACGCGGGCCGAGACGATTCCCGTGCCGACAAAGCGCCGCCGCGCGAGCAAACGCCACAGCATCCGCCTCTTCGGCGCCCAGGAGAACAATCTGCGATCGCTCAACATCACGATTCCGCTGGGGTGCCTCGTCTGCGTGACCGGCGTCAGCGGGTCCGGCAAGAGCACGCTTGTGGCTCAGACGCTGGTGCCGGCGATGCGGCGGAAACTGTACGGCAGCCGCGTTAAACCGGGCGTCCACCGCCGTCTGGCGGGCGCCGAACAGATCGACCGCGTCATTGAGATCGACCAGAGCCCCATCGGCCGCACCCCACGATCCAACGCCGCCACCTACACGAAGGTCTTCGACCAGATCCGCCGCGTCTTCGCCAAGACCCGCGAGGCCAAGGTCCGCGGATACGGGCCGGGGCGTTTCAGTTTCAACGTCAAAGGCGGCCGGTGCGAGGTTTGCCAAGGCCAGGGCGTCCGCAAGGTCGAGATGCACTTTCTGCCCGACGTGTACGTAACCTGCCGCGAGTGCAAGGGCACGCGATTCGGCCTCGAAACGCTCGAAATCACCTACCGCCGCAAAACAATCGCCGACGTGCTCGAAATGCGTGTCAGTGAGGCCCTCGCGTTCTTTGAGAACTTCCCACGCATCGTCGGGCAACTCGGAACCCTACAGGCCGTCGGCCTGGGCTACATCACACTCGGCCAGAACTCCACGACCCTCTCGGGCGGCGAGGCCCAACGCGTGAAACTCGCCGCCGAACTCGGCAAACGCTCTACCGGACGCACCATCTACGTGCTCGACGAACCCACGACCGGCCTGCACTTCGCCGACATTCAGCGGCTGCTCGACGTCCTGGCACGCCTCGTCGACATGGGCAATACGGTCGTGGTGGTCGAACACAACTTCGAGGTCATCAAGAGCGCCGACTGGATCATCGACCTCGGCCCGGAAGGCGGCGAGGCCGGCGGCTGCATCGTCGCCGAAGGCACACCCGAAGACGTCGCCCAAATCGAAGCAAGTTACACGGGCCAGTACCTGGCGCGGCACCTGGCGTAGTCGCCGCTCACTTGCCGATCCGGGCCCATTTGCCGCCCAATTCCGCGCTGCCCCTTGGTGTGGAGTGCCCACACATACGGCCTGCTCTATAAGACTTACGTCAATTCTGACCTCGCCGAAACACCGAAATGCGCGTTTTTTTTGGCTCTGAACCCCGTTTCTGGCTCGTGAGGGGGGTTTTGGAGGTCGAATGTTAAGATAGGTAAGGCAAAACGCGCTGGTTTTTGATCGGTTTTTGCGATTCT
>CAZIJC010000082.1:0-19585 GCA_964539385.1 uncultured Anaerolineales bacterium
TCTTCATCGGGCTCCGCAGCAACTGGAAAAACGTGACCGTCCCGTAATACAGGCCGGCTTCGTCGGCGCCGGTAATGACGACGCGGCCCGGCTCGACCGCCAGGCAGTAACCCTGTTTCTTCAGCGGTTCCGGACCGCCTGAGACCCGGACGGACGGGGCGACGCGCAGGACGATGCCCTCTTGCGGCAGCGCCTCGCCGAACGCCGCAATCGGAAGGCGGACCCCCGTGTAACCGTAGTACGTGTCGGCGAACAGTTCGGCCGTCCGCGCGGTTCGGGCCGAGGCGTTGCCGCCGAGATGCAGCGTGCGGGCCTTGCCTGCCGCAAAGAAACCCTTGCCCGCCCAGGAGCACGTCTTGGGTTGCGGCAGAAGGATGGGCCGGCCGAAGAACGGTTCGGCCGGTTGGCCGGCGTGCGGCTTCGGTGCATCGTGCTCGATCATCTCGATCCGCGCGAGGCGATAGGTTGCATCCGCGGGGTTGTCGCCGGCGTTGGCGGTTACCATGATGTAGCGCAGAAGGTCCCATTTCGGCGGGAACCTGGCCCTGCGGAAGCCGCCGCTCACGGTGTAGGAGTGCAGGCCCCGGTCCATGACCAGGTTCTTCGAGAGTTGCGTATCGTCCGAGAACTTGGCTTGCACACCGATACGAGGGTAGTCGTCGCGGTCGCAGTCGATGAGCAGTCTGAGGCCCGCGTAGCATTTGCCCGGATCGGGCGGCGGCAGCGCCTCGAAGAACACCGTCGAACAGGCCATCCCGCGGCTGCCCGTGTAGCGGACTTCGAGAAAGCGTCGCCCGTCTTTCTCGACGGGCCTGGCCACGGGCGTAAGGTCGCTTCCTTTGCGCCAACTGGCCGTGTAGTGTCTGAAGACGGCGGGGTCGTCTTGGGCGGCGTCGAACAGGCCGACCTTGCCCTGCCGCCTGGCAGGCTGGACCTCTGTTGCCGCCAGGCCGACCGAGAAGGGAAGCCACAGCAACAGGCACAGAACGTGTGGCCACACCTTTCGCGCGGTCATTCAGCACTCCTTCCCAGGCAGGATTGTCGGTCCGACGGGCGGCCGGCGCCGCTCGGGGATCAGACGGCCAGTCTGTCGAACGCCTCCCGCTGGGCCTTCAGGAACCCCACGGCGTCGTCGCCCTTGTAGTGGGTCTCGATCATGGTGAAGCCGGTGAAGTCGGCGGCCTTCAGCAGGTCGTAGAGTTCCTTCCAGGGGTAGCCCTTCTCGGTGAGCGTGTGGATGTGGACGTGCTTGATCCACCTCTGGCACACCTTGAAATACTTGGCGATGGAACCGTCCTGGACGTCGATGCCGTTGCAGTTCCAGGCGAGGCACGCCGACGGGTGGTCGCAAATCTTCATGATCCGCATCATGCGGTCGGGCCGGCTGGTGTCGCGGCCGTGGCACTCGACAAAGACGTTGACCTTCTTCGGGGCGGCGTACTCGGCGCAGGTGCGGATGCTCGCGCCGATCTGCCGCAGCGTCTTGTCTTCAGGCACGCCTTTCGGGAGGCCGTTCGGGCGGACCTTGACGCCCCAGCAGCCGAGGTCGGCGGCCAGGTCGATAAACTTCTTCGTCAGGTCGATGTTCTTGCGAACGGTTTTCGGGTCGGGCGAGTGGTACTCACACGCCGAGCCGAGGGCGTAGCACCGGACGGGCGACTTCTCGAACAGCGCCCGGACCTGGCGGCGGCGCTCGGCGCTGATGTGCGGCTCCACGCCGTGTTTGTGCGTGGACCTGAGTTCCACGCCCTCCATGCCGCTCTTTTCGCAGGTGTCGATGAGCGTCGGCAGGTCCATCTTGGCGCCGACCATGTAGGTCACCAGGCCGATGTGCATCCTGGGGTTCTGCGGTTCTGCGCCGCGGCCGCCGGCTCGTCGGGCAAGGGCCCCGACCGCCAGGGCGCCCGTGGCGGCGAGCCCCGAGCCGACAAGGCCGCGCCGTGTCAGTGTTTTCGCCATGAGGTTCTCCTTGTGTAATACGCGGCGGGCGAGCCCGCCGGCTAACTATACGCGGCGGGCGAGCCCGCCGGCTAACTGGCCTGTATCAACCGACGCGCCACGAGATGTTCGCGACGGTTTCCATGCGGCCGCTTGCGGCGCTGCGGAGGCCGGCGTCGAGGGTTGCCATGACGTCGAGGTTGAAGTCGGCGTCGAGCGTTGGATGGAGCACCTGGCCGGTTTCAAGATGATGGATGGTCTCGTAGGCGATGTTGTGCCGGCCTTCGGGCAGGGGCTCCGGCTCGTGGCGCTTCGAATCGTCTTGGCCGTGCTCTTCGCGGACGGCGCCGGTCTTCTCCTCGACGACCAGCACGCCGGTGGTGCCGTAGACGATGGGGCCGTTCGGCACGCCGTGCGACCACGTGGTCCACGAGCCTTCGTACAGGCCCATGGCGCCGGGGAAGCGGACGATCATGGCGCCGTTGTCGTCGGCGTCGGCCCAGTGGCTCGCGAGGTTCCCTTTCATGCCGACGGCCGCGAGGGCGCGCTGGCCGATGTACCAGTGGCTGACCATTGCCCCGTAGCAGCAGTAGTCGAGCATGGCGCCGCCGCCCTCGGCCGCGTGGTGCCACCAGGTGGCGGCCAGTTCGGCGGCCGTGAGCATCTCGGCCTTGTCGGTGACGCCTTCGTGCTCGGCTCCGGGTCCGAGGGGCCCCGTGTGGCCGCCGCGCCACTTGACCTCGATGACGCGGCCGATGGCGCCGGTGTCGATGAGTTCCTTGACCTTGCGTGCGGCGGGGCTCCACGTCATCGGCCAGTTGACGAGGAGTCTGGTGTCGGCCGCCCGGCATGCCCGGACCATGCGCAGGCCGTCTTCGAGCGACATGGCCATGGGTTTCTCGACGCACACGTGGGCACCCTTGGCGGCGCACGCCTCAACCACGTCGGGATGGCGGGCGTTCTCGGCGCAGCAGATGATGATGTCGAACGGCTCGGCATCGAGCATCTCGTGGTAATCGTCGTAGGCCTTCGGGACGCCGATCTTGTTCAGGGCAAACTCGACGTTCCACCGGCGCGTGTACGGCCCCTGTTTGAGTTCCGGCCGCGCGGGGACGGTGTCGGCGCACGCGACGAGTTCGGTCTGCGGATGCTCGCCGAACTTGGCGAGCACGTTGTTGACGTGCATGTGTGCAAAGCCGATGGCGCCGATGCGGTAGGTCTTGCTCACGGTTCGCCTCCTGGGGTTTGGTTCAGTCGAGGCGCACCTCGCAGCCCTGGGCGGAGGAGGCGTACAGGGCGTCGAGGGTGCCGATGACGTTCAGCACTTCGTCGCGCGTGACGATCAGTTCCTCCTCGCCGCGGATGACGCGGACGAGGTGGGCGGTCTCTTCCCAGTGGCCGGCGAACTCGATGTTGCGGTCAGCCGGCGCCTGCGGCTGCACGTTCACCTGGTAGGAGCCCATGTTGGTGACGAGCGTCAGGGGGTCGAAGGTCAGGCCGCCCTCGGTGCCGAGGATCATCGTGCCGCGCGCGTTGCCGGGGATGTTGGCCGCCCAACTCGTCTTGAACGCCACGGCCCCGCCGCCCTCGAGGCGGATGAAGCCGGCGGCCATGTCCTCGACGTCGAAGTCCTTCCAGTTGTACGGGCGGGGCGTCAGGACGCCAAGCGGCGCGCCCGAGTCGGCAAGCGACGTGGCCAGGCCTTCGTCGCGGTTGCCGAACTTGGTGTAGGCCGCAGCGCTGACCGCCACAACCTTCGGGCTGCCCATGAGCCAGAACAGGAGGTCGAGCGCGTGGACGCCCAAATCGTACACCGGCCCGCCGCCGGAATGTTCCTTCATGTGGAACTGCCCCCACTTCGGGATGCCGCGGCGGCGGAGGAAGTATGTCTCGGCGTAGTACATCTCGCCCAGGCGGCCGGCGTCGCATATCTCCTTGGCGGCCGCAGACTCGGGCGAGAAGCGCGCGGTCTGGCCGATCATGAGGGTGCGGCCGGCGGCGTCGGCGGCGTCGAACATCTCGACCGCGTCGGTCTTTGAGGTCGCGACCGGTTTCTCGCACAGGACGTGAGCGCCGGCCCGAAGCGCCGCGAGCGTCTGCTCCTTGTGGTAGGCGTTGGGCGTGCAGACGCTGACGATGTCGAGGTCCAACGCCTCGAGCATCTTGCGCCAGTCGCCGAAGGCGTTCGGGATGCCTTCGGTCTCGGCCACCAGGTGTGCGCGGTCCTGGAGGATGTCGGCCACACCGACGACCTCGACGTCGGCGGCGAGATTCTTCCAGGCGGGCAGGTGGCCGGCCACGGCAATCATTCCCGTGCCGATGACGCCGACCTTGAGTTTGGCCTTGGGCATAAGTCGCTCCTTTGCGCTTGTGTGGCACGGCTGGCTTGCCCAACCGTGTGCTGCTCGACACGCTCGATCGGGCCGGAGACAGCGCGGCGGGCAAGCCCGCCGGCTAACGGGGCTTCCGTGCGACCGCCACGGCCTCGGCGGCACACGCGTGTGGCACGGCTGGCTTGCCCAGCCGTGTGCCGGCCACACCGCCGGTCAGTTCAGCGGCATGATCTTGATGTTGCGGAACGCGACGGCCCCGTGGTTGCCCTGGAACATGAGCGGGCCTTTGGGCTTCTCTTTGCGGTCCACGCCGCCGGGCGTGGGGCCCTTCATCTCCACGTTTTCGTGGATACAAGCGCCGTTGAGAACGACCTTGACGAACTTCGCGTTGGCGGTTTTCTTGCCGTCGGCGTCGAACTTCGGGGCCTGCCAATGGATCTCGTACGTGGACCACTCGCCGGGTTTCTTGTAGACGGGGTCGGTGGGCGGCTTGGCGCCGTAGATGGCGCCCATGTCGCCGCCGCCGGGCTTCGTCTTGCCGTAGGAGTCGAGAATCTGGATCTCGTACTCGCCGTGGACGTAGATGCCGGAGTTGGAGCCCTTCGGCACCATGACCTCCAGCGTGATGACGGCGTCGCCGTGGGTGTACTCGCTGTAAAGGTCCACGCCGTGGGCCCCGGCGTTGACGAGCTCGTTGCCGCCGGGTTTCACGATGAGGTTACCCGGTTTCGCCGGGTCGAGTTCGGCGGTGCCGACTTTCCAAAAGCCCTCCTTCTTGCCCTTGGTTTTCCAGCCGGCCAGGTCTTTGCCGTTAAACGGTTGGGCGGCCTTCCCGCCGCAGGCGACAAGGGGAAAGGTCAGGAGCACGGCCAGGGCGACGGCAGCGAATCGGGTGCAGACAGTCAAGCGTTTCATCCTTGGACCTCCTATTGCATGATCACACACGCACGGCGGAGCATTCTACGTCATCCGACGTTTGGGCGCAAACGAAAAGTCCCCCCGGCCGGGGGCGCGTCAGTCGCCGGCCAGGGCTGCCAGTATCTCGAGGACCTCGATGCGGACCGTGTCGGCAACGGTGCGGTCCTTCGGCTTGTCCCAGCGGTAATTCGCATCTTTCTGCTCGGCAAGCACGCGGTCGCAGGCGCCGGCCAGGAGGGCCCTGGCGCGCGGGAGCGCCGCCGTTTTCCTGCCCGCCTTCTCGAGTGCCGCGATGCGGTCGCGGAGCATCCCAAGATACTCGTAGTCCTGGACGCCTTCACGGATGGCTTCCATGTACTTGGCGCCCGTGACGGACGTCTCGTCAAGGTAGAGGGGGCAGTACGGCCCGTTGCCCTGGGCGAGGTACTCGTTCCAGCACGACTGCCGCGCGTTGTCGCCGAATGCCCAGAATCCCGACCACGTCGCGCCTTCCTTGAAGCAGTGCCACTGTTGAAGCAGGTAGTAGGCGAACGGGTCGAAGCAGCGGGCCGGCCCGGCACACGAGTAGAAGCCTAACTGGCGGCCGGCGTCGCGCTGCCTCCGGAACCGGTTGCGGAACGCCTCGTCTCGCGTCAGCCAGTGCGAACGGTTCGGCACGAGCACGTCGACCGCCCGGGCCATCTCGTCGAAGCCGTCCCACGCGCGCGGGCAGGGATCTTCCCAAACCAGGACCTCCGGCTCGGTCTTCCGGATGATCTGTGCCCACGCCCGGATCACGTCGTATTGCTCCTTGCGGTTGGGCTCATCGACGAGCAGCAGGCCGAGTTGCCCCGCCTTCAGGCCGAGGTCCCGCACGTGGCGTGCCCAGAAGCGGATCCAGGCGGCCACCTTCTTCTCGAAAAGGGGTGTGCCGACCTTCGAGCCGGCGAACGCATCGCGGACCGACGCGTACGACCCCACCGAGGCAAAGACCATGTAGCACGCCGCGCCGGGCCACCGGCGGACCCATTCATCGAAGTTCGTTGTGTCGGGTTTTTCGGCGAGGTTGCCGGCGTCATCGTACGTGCCCGGCGGCATGGCGGCCGAGGTGGCCCACGGAGCGTTCACGCCGTGGGCGCGCAGATGCGCGATGAAGGCGTCGCGGTTCGCCGGCGTCACACCGTAACTGCCCCTGCCGTTTGTGTACGACCACCCGCCGAGGCGCAGGGTTTTCGCATCCGGCATCCGCAGCGGATACACCTTCAGGCGGATGGGCACGGAGTGTGCGGCGTCGCCGTCATCCAGCACCACCTTGCCGGCGTAGGCGCCGGGGCGAATGCCCCCGGCATCGAATGAGAACCAGACCTGCCGGGTCATGCCGGCGGGAACCGTGACCACGTAATGCCCGCCGTCGCGCCTTGCGCGGGGCAGTGCGGCGGCGACGGCAACGAAGTGCCGCGTGCCCACGTGGAGCACCTCGTGGACGGCGACATAATCGGGGTTGGTTCCTCCGGGCAGGCCGTCGATCCGGAGGCGAACCGTCGTGCCGTTCCGCCGGGCGCTCGTGAGGTTGAGGACGTCGGCCCGCGTTTCGCCGACCATCGCGTGCACCCGGCAAACGGGGGGCGTGGCGGCGGAAGGCTCAGCGGATGGGGCGAGCGGGTCCCACCGGTGGCTCTGCCAGAGGCGCAGTGGCGGTTTCTTCTGCCCACGCCAGACGGCTGCCTGAAAACCAAAAACCTCTCGCTCCAGGGGCGTCATCGGAAGGACGGCCCGAAAACCTTCTGCGGCGATAACCGGCATCGTCTCGATCTTCTCCGCCAGACGATTCGCTGCTTGCGTGAGACGCGTTCTCTCGGCCGAGCCGGCACGTTGTGCTTCCAGGTCCAGGCGGGCGGCCGCCAGGTCGCGCCGAAACTGCGCCTGGACCAGGCGCGTGACGTGTCGGGAGGCCACGGCGGCCCGCGGACTGTTCACGGGGCGGCCGGGCTCGGGTTGCTCGAGCAGCGAGGCATCGCCCTTGAACACCTCGATCTCGTCGACGAACACATAGGGGCCGCAGGCCAGCGCGGCAATCCGGACGAAACGGCCGCGCGTCTTCAGCCCGTCGGTCCGGTAAACGTGCGTGGCGTACCCCTCCTTGGGAGGGCTGCTCTTTGGGGCGGCCAGTTGGACCAGGTCGCCGGTCTCGTGCCACGTCTTTCCGTCGGAACTGACGAAAACGAGGAGCGCCTCCGGCCACCGGACGCCGGCGACACCGGCGGCGGTGCTCCACGAGACCCCTTTGATCGGCTGCACGCTGCCCAGATCGATGGAGACGAACGTCGGCGGTCCGAGGCGCCAGCCCACCGTGCTCTTCTGCGTCCAGAAGTACCCGCGCGTGTATGTGCCGTCGGTCAGTTGTGTCTTATCGGCCGGGTCGGTGCAATGGCGGTAATTGGGCGCCGGCGTCATCGTGTAAGGCTTGCCGCGCGCCACGTTCTCAAAGTCGCAGGTCGCGGCGGGCGAGGTATTCCCGCCGGAGCGGTCGGCCGCAAGGGCGCCGGCAACCAGGCCCAGCAGCACCGCGCCGATCGTGACGTGTCTCATGCCGCCGATTGCACCACACGGCCGTGACGAAGGCAAGGACGATTCACGCTCTAAGGGAAACCCGGACGGCGGTAGGGCCTGGCCTGCTTATAGAGTGCGATGCGGTGGCGGATTTCACGGGCCAGGTCTTCCTGGCCGGCGGCGCGAGCGAGATTCAGGGCCTTGTCGGCGGTCTTGAGAGCATCGGCGAACCGGCCGCTTTGGGCATAGCCCATTCCCAGAACGTCGAGTGACTTCGGGTCCCGGTTAGCGGTCAACCTGCAGGCGCGGGCGGCCAGTTCGACGGCCTCGGCGCCGTCCAGCGGTTCCGGATCCCCGCTCGTGGCCAGGACCGACGCCAATCCCGTCAGCGCGACCACGCCATCGGGGGTGAACTTCAGGGCGTTGCGGTACTGGCGAACCGCGCGGCGCGGCTGCCCGTGCACGGCCAGGAGATGGGCGAACGTACAGTGATACTCGGGGCTAGGCTTGAGCCGCACGGCCTCCCCCAAACGGGTGAGTCCCTCCTGGACCTTTCCGGTCCGGCACAGCATCACCCCGAGGTTGTGAAGGGCGTTGAAATGGTCCGGCTTGAGCCGGACCGTCTCGGCGTGATGCACGATCGCCTCCTGGATCCTGCCCAACTTGTACAGGGCCTGGGCAAGGTTGTAGTGCGTGACGGGGTTGTGCGGACGGAGCCGGACGCACTCGGCCAGATGCCTGGCCCCCTCGTCGGTTTTGCCGACGGCCAGCAGCAGCGTCCCGAGATTGTGATGCGCCTTGGCATAGGTGGGCTCGAGCCGCAGGGCTTCGTGGTAGTGGGCGACGGCTTCCTGGAGTTTGCCCTCTTTGGCCAACGCCCATCCGAGGTTGGCCTGGGCGCGCGGAAAGTCCGGCTTGCCTTCAACCGCCTTTGCGAAGTGGACGCCGGCCTCCTTGTGCATGCCCTTTGTCCCGAGGATTTCTCCGAGGATGTTGTGCGCGCCGGGGTTGTCGGGGTTGATCGCCAGGGACTGCCGGCATGCCTGTTCCGCCCGGTCATGGTCGCCGCCCTCCAGAAACTCGAGTGCGGCCCTTACGAAAGAAAGGTCGTCGACGAACTGCTCGCGAATTCTCCGTATGGCGCGGCCTCCGGCATTGACGAACTCGGGGATGTTGGCCGCCCGGTCCGGAGCGGTGAAGTGCTCGAGCAGGACCGGCGGGCTGCTGCGTCCGGCCTCATCGACGTGGGTGAGGAAAAGTTGTGTGTAGGGCGTATTGGCCTTCGAGACAAAAACGAGCCACTTCCCGTTCGGCGACCAACTGTGCCAGGAGTTCATCCGAGACGTGTTGCACCGCATCCTTCTGGGTTGGCCTCCCTCGGCCGGCATGATGTACAGTTCGCTATCGGGCTGAAGCAGCATGAAACTGGCGGCCTTGCAGAACACGATCCACTTGCCGTCGGGAGAGTACTTGGCGAAGTAGTTGCTCGCTGCGTTGCCCGAAGCGCCCTGGAGCGGCTCCGCCTTGCCGCCCAGACCGTCATTGAAGGGTATGCGGTACAGGTCGAACAGGAAGGTCTTTCCCTCCTTCAGGAACTCGACACATTCTGCGTCGGTCAGGAGGACCGTTTCCTTGCGGTCCCGCTTCAGGTCATACGCCTTGCTCCGCGCGAAGACGACGTGCTTGCCGTCCGGGCTCCACGTCGGATTGCTCTGCACGAACCTTTTGTCGTCGGCGCCGGGCAGTGCGTGGAACGTCCGAGTTTGGCGGCGGTAGAAGACGAGAATCCCCTTGATCGGGAAGAAGAGTTGGGAGAAGGCGAGGTCGGGCCGGGCAACAAAAACGGACCGGTCTTTAACCGTGCTGATGACGTACTGCCCGTCCGGGGAGACCTGCGACAGCAGGCCGAACGTCTGTTCGCCGTCCTGGCGGTTGTAGTCGCACCACGTAATGATCTTGTCCGTGCCAAGGACCATCTCTTCGCTCACCGGAGCGATCACGTATGATCCCTTGTCGTTCGCGTAGTCGATGTCCATTCCCAGATGGCTGCCATCGGCCGAGAACGAGTGACAGTTGCCGCACACCGGCAGTTTCTCCAGGACGACGGGCGGCGGCTGCTTCGACGAGATCCACCCGAACCGCCAACGGATGTGCGACGGGTCCTTGACGGCATCGATGAACGGCAGGTTCACTTCCCGGTAGAACAGCGGCGCGCCGACCTCGTCGCCGGACGTGCGGATGGAGATGCGTGCCCCGGAGAGGATTCTGCCCGGCCTCGCGCCGTTCACCCCCAGAACGGCGACCTCCGCCTGCCTGGGGAGCGACCGGCGTTTGATGTCCTCCCACGCTTCGGCGGAAGGCGTCCATTCCGGGGCGCGGGTGAGGAAGTTCATTCGTCCCACCTCGTCGGCGAACGTGATGGTGACGAGCCACGTATCCGACGTGTCCCGGCTGTCGCTCCAGCGAAAGGTCGGCGGCACGATTTCCGGAGGGAAGAGCGTCTCGTTCTGCGGATACTGAATCGTCAGGCCGCCGCACGCGAAGCCTTCCTCCAGCGCCGCCAGGATGGCATGCATCTGCGCGGCGGGCGTGGCGGGCTCGATCAGCGAGATCGCCAGAATGCCCGCTGCCACGGCAACGAGCACTACGACGGCATATGCGGCCCCTCTGCGCATAGGCCCTTTCCCCGTGTCGTCGCTTGGTGCGTCACAAGACTTGTGGGACCCTGCCGTCAGGCGTGGTCCGCAGGCAACTCGGCTCTCCGAAGATGTGATTGGCCTTGACCTGATTGTACACGCCCGCGGCGAGGTCTGTAAAATGAGAATTCTGCGCTCATGGACGAAATCCGGCCTCAGACGGAGTGGAAACTTGGTATGATTTCGCTGATGACCGGTGCGTGCCCACGATGAACAAAGAGGGAGAGATGCAATGCGGATGGCAGAAATCTCGTTCTGCAGCCGCGCGTTGCCCCTGTTGGTCGCAGTGGTTCTCGCCGCCGGCGGCTGTGCGGCAGCAGGCCCGCCGACCGCGGGGTCGGCCGGAAAGGTCCCGCCGGAGGAGGCCGTGCAGATTCGCGGCATCGCCCTGCCGCAGGATGGAACGTCGATGGACGTTCTCACGAGCGACGGCCGCAAGAAGGTCCGCTGGAACGACCGGACGCGGGTCGGCCTCAACCTCAACTACCGCCAACTCGGAAACGTCCAGAACGACGTCATCGCCCTCAAGGTGCACTCCTCCAGCCAGAGGATCGACTTCAAACTGCCGCCCGGGCCCAAATACGCCACGAAGACCGTTCGGCCGCACCTGGCCGAGAAGACGCTGAAAGAGGCGCTGGACGAGAACTGGCTGTCGGCGCATGGCCTGAGCGTCACCTGCACGAAGGTCGAGGACCATCTGCCGACGAGAGACGAGCCGTTCTTCGGCGGCAAGTTCGAGTTCGCGCGCGGCAGGGGGAAGCCCGCCAGGCTGATCGTCGGCGACAAGGCGTTCGAGGTCTCCATGAAGAAGGGCGGCCAGACGAACGTGCTCGTCTACGGCCTGCTCTCGATGGTCGACGTGAAGCCCTACGTCAACAAGGTAACCGTCATCGGCCGGGCGAAGAGCGATGCCATCCTCTCCGACGAGATGCACGTCAACCCGGTCGGCGACCAGGCCGCGGCGGACGATCCCAAACTGCCGCGCCTGCTGTTCGTCGGCGACTCGATCTCCGGGAACTACGGGTCGGCGCTGAAGGCCGCACTGAAGGGGAAGGTCAACTGCCACCATCCACCGACCAACTGCGGGCCGTCGGGCAAGGGCGTTGGGAATATCGTCACTTGGATGGGCGCGCATCACGTCAAGGGACGCCACTGGGACGTTATCTCGTTCAACTTCGGCCACTGGGACGCGGGAAACACCAAGGAGAAATACCAGCAGAACCTGGAGGCCGTCATCGCCAAAATGAAGGAGACCGGGGCGAAACTCATCTGGGTCACCACCTGCCCCGTGCCGAACGGCAATGAGAAGGCGGGCGAGTTGTCCGCCGACGGCAAGGCCCCCGGACGCAAGGCCGGCGTCATGGACAAGTACCTGAACCCCTGGGCGTTGGAGGTCATGAAGCGGCACCCCGAGATCCTGATTTGCGACCAGTGGCAGTTCGTGAAAGAGGGCGCCGACGGCCTGTACGCCGAATGGTGGAAAGGCAAGAACGTCCACTTCGGCGGGAAGCCTGCCACGGAACTCGGCCGCCTGCTCGCCCGGCGCGTGATGACAGCCCTCGGCAAGGACGCCGGCGCCATCAACCCGCCGGCGAACTGAGGGCCGGGCACCTGCAATAAACCCGTGCAACCCGCGTTCAGGTTGCCGGAAAGGGTTTTCTATACGGCGTGCACGTGACAGGGAGGAGAGGACCATGTCGAGAGCAACGTCTGTGCTGTTGGTGGCAGTGGCAGCCCTGGTCGGCCTGACCGTGGTGCTTGTTCTGGACGCTGCCGAGGGCCCGCCGGCGCGCGGCCCGCGTCCGGGTGGACCGCCGCGAGGCATGCGGCCCGGACGAAGCGCGGCCCCCGCTGCGCCCGTCGAGAACCCGCCGCTCGCCAAGGACGACCGGGAGAAGAAGATCCTCGACGTCCTTGACGACATGGACAAGAACCAGCGGCGCGGCATGATGAACGTCTCGAAAGCCGACGGGCGGCTGCTGCGGCTGCTGACCGAGGCCGTCGGCGCGAAGCACGTCGTTGAGATCGGCACCAGTAACGGCTTTTCTAGCACCTGGTTCTGCCTGGGTCTGCTGAACACCGGCGGCAAACTGACCACCCACGAGATCGATGCCCGGCGGGCGTCGTTGGCCCGCGAGAACTTCAAACGGGCCGGTGTGGCGGACATCGTCACGCTCGTCGAAGGCGATGCCCACAAAGAAGTCTCCAAACTCAAAGGGCCTATCGACATCGTCTTCCTCGACGCCGACAAAGAAGGTTACATCGACTACCTCAACAAACTCCTACCGCTGGTTCGCCCGGGCGGCCTGATTCTGGCCCACAACACGCGTTCGCATGGCAGCGGCATGAAGCCGTACCTCGAGGCCATCACCACGAACAAGGACCTCGAAACGAACTTTCTGCTCATGCACGGCGCGGGCGTCGGCGTGACCCTCAAGAAGCGTTGAGGCATACGCTACGGACGTGCTGATGAGCGATGGGGCCGGCCGTGCTCGGCTTGTGCACCGGGCCTCTTGGCGGCGGTTCGCCGAGCAAGGCGTGCAACGGGCTTATGGATAGAGACAGGAGGTCCCCATGAACGGCTGGCGGACTCGAGTTCTCAGGGTCCTCGCGTTGTGTCTTGCACTGGCGTGGGCGGTCCTCACGGCCGGCGGAGAGCGACCCGCCACCGTGACGGACGCCGCGAGGCAGCGGTCGCAGCAGTTCATCGAACGCCACGACCGCAACAAGGACGGCAAACTCACACGCGATGAACTGCCCGAAGGGGCCCGGCGCCTGTTTGACCGCGTCGATGCCAACCAGGATGGCGTCATCACGCTTCAGGAAGACGCCGCCTTCCGGGCGGCGCGTGCGAACCGGCCTGACGCCGGCCGACGGCAGCGGCGGCCCCCGATTCCCGCGCCCGACTTGGCCGACGTGAAGTACGGTCCGCACGAACGGAACGTCTTCGATCTGTGGCGCGCCAAGAGCGACCGCCCGACGCCGCTGGTCATCTACTACCACGGCGGCGGGTTCCGCGGCGGCGACAAGCGGACCCTCAACCCGTCGCTTCTGAAGCAGTTGCTTGCGGGCGGCGTCTCGGTGGCGGCCGCCAACTACCGTCTCACGAACGTGGCGCCGTTCCCCGCCCAGATGCACGACTGTGCCAGGGCGCTTCAGTTCATCCGGTGCCATGCGCCGAAGTACAACATCGACCCCAAGCGCGTCGGCGCGACGGGCGGTTCGGCCGGCGCGGCCATCTCGCTGTGGCTTGCCTTCCACAAGGACCTGGCCGACCCGTCGAGTTCCGACCCTGTGGCGCGCCAGTCCACGCGCCTCAGCGCCGCGGTCGTGTACGGGGCACAGTCGTCGTTGGATCCGCGTTTCATCAAGAAGTTGTTCGATACGAACCAGGTCGAAAGCGCGATGATGCCTCTGTTTGGGATGAGCGGGCCGGACGACGTGGCCGACGCGAAGTTGCACCCCCTGTTTGAGGAGGCGTCGGCGATCAACCACGCCACGGCCGGCGATGCGCCGGTCATGCTGTTCTACCCGCAGGCGCTCGCGCCGCTGCCCCCGAATTCGAGCGGCAGGCAGTACATCCACCATCCGAAGTTCGGCATTGTCCTGAAAGAGAAACTCGACCGCCTCGGCGTCGAGTGCGTGCTGAAGTTCCGCAAGGACTATCCCGACCGCAACCCGATCGACGAGTACGTGAAGTTCTTCTTCGCAAAACTCGGGGTGAAGGCGAATCCGTGACGTGTGCAGGCTGCACAACCCCCCGGGACCGTCCAGGCCGATGGCGGGGGCTTCTGCTGCGCCTCAGCGCCGTGGCGGTGGGCCTTGCGCCGTTCGTGGTGGCCGAACTTGTGTTTGTGGCCGTTGACTGGGGCCGGCCCGACTACCGCGACGACCCGTTCGTGGGGTTCAGCGCGGTGCATCCGCTGTTCGTGCCCAGCGCCGACGGGGCGCGTTACGAAATCGCCGAGTCGCGTCAGGGGTTCTTCCGGCCCGACTCGTTCGCGGCCGAGAAAGGGGCGGATGAGTTCCGCATCTTCTGCCTGGGCGGTTCCACCGTCCAGGGGCGGCCGTTCGCCATTGAGACCTCGTTCACCACCTGGCTGGAACTTAACCTTCAGGCGGCCGAGCCCACCCGCACGTGGGACGTCGTCAATTGCGGGGGCATATCCTATGCCAGTTACCGCCTGGTTCCGATCCTCCGGGAAGTGCTCGGCCACGAGCCGGATCTGGTCATGCTCTACGTCGGACACAACGAGTTCCTGGAAGATCGCGAGTACGGCCATATCCGGGACATGCCGCGCGTTCTGGCCCGGCCGTGGCAAATGCTGACCCGGACGCGGACCTACAACCTCCTGCGCGAAGGGTACGTGCACCTGGCAGGGTCATCTCAGGCTGTCCGCGCCGAAGGTCGGCCCGTCCTGGGCCCCGAGACCGATGCCATGCTCGACTACCAGGACGGCCTGGCGCGGTACCACCGCGACCAGAAGTGGCGTCGCAACGTCATTGACCACTTCCGCTACAACGTCGCGCGCATGGTGGGCATGGCGCGCGACGCCAGCGTGCCGCTGATCCTGGTCAACCCCGTCTGCGGCCTCCGCGACTCGCCGCCGTTTAAGTCGCAGCATCGCGACGGCCTGACGCCGGAGGAGCGGCTCCGCTGGGAATCGCTTTGCCGCGAGGCCGAGGCGCAATCCGGCACCGACGCCAGGGCGGCCGTCGAACTGCTCGGGCAGGCCGCGGCCATCGACGACCAGTATGCCGGGCTGCAGTATTCCCTGGCCAAGTGTTACGATGCCCTGAAGCGGACCGGCGAGGCGCGGGAGGCTTACACGCGGGCCAAGGAACTGGACGTGTGTCCGCTGCGGATCCTTCAGCCGATGAACGATGCGATCGTTGCCATCGCTCGCCGGACCGGCACGCCGCTCGTCGATGTGTGGGACCTCTTTGCGCAGCGCAGCAGGGACGGCCTTGTCGGCGGGTATCTGTTGATCGACCACGTGCACCCGACCATCGCGGGTCATCGCCTGATCGCCGACGCCCTGACGGGCGAACTCGTCCGGCGGGGAATGGTGCATCCCGTGGCAGGTTGGGAGCGCCGGCGCGACGAGAAGGCTCGCCGGCATCTTGATTCCCTCGGCGATTTCTACTTCGCCAAGGGGCGGCAGCGGCTTGAGGCCGTCCGCGGCTGGGCCACCGGGCAGGCGAACGTCGTGCGGCCGAAGCCTGGCGCGGCCGCACGCTGAGCGGCGCCGCGGCGGTGCCCGTCCATCAGCGCGCGGGGAAAAAGGAAGAGCCGGCGAGCGGGCGGTAAGCCGAATCCTGTCCCCGCCATCGCCGAGGCTCCGGCGGGTCGCGGCCATTTATCTGGGCGCGTCCGTTGCCGGACGGCTCAAGCGGCCAACCCGGGACTCATCTTGCGCGGGCCACGCCAACAGTCCCCTATTTGGCCTTGCTCCCGGTGGGGTTTGCCGTGCCCCGCGTGTCACCACGCGGGCGGTGCGCTCTTACCGCACCGTTTCACCCTTGCCTGTGGCCGTACGGCCCATCGGCGGTTTGATTTCTGTGGCACTTTCCCTGGCCTTGCGGCCGGTGGGCGTTACCCACCACCGTGCCCTGTGGAGTTCGGACTTTCCTCCCGGCCCCGAAAGACCGGGCGGCCGCATTGCCCGCTCGCCTGACTCCGGTATGATTATACCACAAACGGCGGCGCATGAGCGCCGCTATTTGGCGGGTTTCTCGAGCAGGCTCTGCTTGGCTTCGTGACTGGCGATGAACTTTTCGATCTCCCCTGCCGAGTGGACGTTGACGTTCAGCGGCACGTCCAACTCCTCGAGTGCCACGTCGCCGCCGAGCCAGAGGTGAAGTGTGACGACGTACTTGCCCGTCGCGCCCGGCTTGGCCTCGGGCGCGCCCCATCCGCGGCGCTGGATGTAAACCGACCACTCGCAGGGAACGCTTTTGTCCTTGTCCCATGGCTCGCGAGCCGTGCCGCGCCCCGGATGCAGCGTGAGCAGAAGCGGCGTGTCCTTCAACTTGCCATAGGCCGCCAGGACGCCGTTGAAGGCCTTGGAATCGGCCTTGAAGAAGAAGTAGTCGTTGGCGTTGACGAAGAAACCGCAGACGCGGCCCTTCGTGTTGACGATGTCGGCCAGCCCGGCGGGCCACTCCTTGTGCGAGCAGGGCTGGTCGTTGCGATGGCTCCCGCCCAGAGCCCAGGCGACCGTGCAACAGGCGGCCATGGCGATGCAGCCGAGCGTGAGACGCGTTGCCTGGCGTTTCATGATGGTTCCTTTCTCGTCCGGCGCGCGTGCCGGGCCGCGGGCTCCCGTGAGTCACTTGCCGGGCTTCGCGTCGTCGCCTTTCCGGATAAGGCTCTGCTTGGCCACGTGGTCGGCAATGAACCGGTCGATCTCCCGGCTCGATTCGACGTTGACGTTGAGCGGCACGTCCAGGTCCTGGAGGGCGATTCTGTCGCCGAGCCACAGGTGCAGCGTGACGACGTACTCGCCGGTCTCGCCCGCCTTGAGCTCCGGCGCGCCCCAGCCGCGGCGCAAGATACTGAGCATCCAGTTGGAGGGCACGATCTTGTCGGCGGTCCATCCGTCGTTGCTTCGCCGGGGACCCGGATGGAGGATGAGTCTGAGCGGCGTGGTCTTGAGGCTCGCGTAGCGATTCAGAAAGGCGTTGAAGGCCTTCGCGTCGCCGGCAAAGTGGCACCACGCATTGGCGTTGACCCAGTAACCATCGACCCGGGACGTGCGGTTGCAGAGGTCGAGCAGGCCGTCGGGCCAGCCGTCGGAGTGCGACATCGGTCCGGCGCCGAAGCGCATCCCCCAACCAGTGGCTACCGAGCAAGCGGCCGCCACAGCCGCAGCCATCGCCACGACGATGAAGGCGTTGCGGGACATGCCCTGCCCTCCTTAAACGCGTGCGCACCGAAACCTCATCGATATTGGATGCGCGACGTGGCCGACGGTTCCAGAAATCGCCGCCGGCTCATGGCCGAGGAGTCATTTCAGTCGGAAGGTCTTCCGCCGCGGGTGCTTCCGGGCCTCGGGCGGGATCTGTTCATCGACCTGGCGGGCCTTCTGGAGGGCCTTGCGGGCGAGGGCGTCGGCCTCGCTGTTGGCCGTGCGCGGAATGTGCTCGATCTCGACCGTCTCGAAAGGGGCGAGCATCCCCCGGGCCTGCCGCCACAGGGGCTTCAGGTGCGGGCTTCGGACTTTGTACTCGCCGGCGACCTGGCGGACCAGGAGTTCGGAATCGCTGCGGATCGTCAGGCAACGAGCCCCGAGCGTGGCGGCCACCTCCAGCCCCAAGAGCAGGCCCTGGTACTCGGCCACGTTGTTGGTGGCGGGCCCGAAGGCGCGGGCCTTCTCGAAGACCGTCTCGCCCTCGGGGGTTTTGACGACGGCGGCGCACCCGCACGGGCCGGGGTTGCCGGACGAGGCCCCGTCCACGTACACAATGAGATGCGGAGAGCCCTCGCCGGATGGCGGGGGCCCGGGATCAAGGGGTGGGGCGGCGTCGGGCGGATCCATCATGCGTCTGCCAAGTAGAGGATGCGCGTGCAGTTGGGGCAGGCCACGAGGTTGTCGCCGTGGCCGGCCAGGATGACGTACGTGTTCTGGGTGAGGCTCATGTGGCATCCACCACAAATAAAACTGCCCCCGTCCTCCTGGCGGATGACGGGGGCGAGCGCCTCGCCGTCGAGGCGGTCGGCGATCCGCGTAAACTGGTCCACGACTTTCCCGGGCAGGGCGGATGCGATCTCCTGGCGACGCCGGCGACACGCTTCGATCTCGGTGTCCACGTCCGACTTGCGGGCCTCGATCTGCTTCTTGAGGTCTTCCAGACCCTGTTGTTCGCGGGCAAGCGCCGCCTCGGCTTCGGCGATCCGGGCGTCGATGGCTTCCAGGTCGCCCAGGTCGCTGAGGATGTCGTCCTCGATCTTGGAGATGGCGAGTTGGGCGAACTTGATCTCGTTCTGGAGGGCCTGGAACTGGCGGTTGTCCTTGATCTGCATCTGCTGAGCGCGGAGTTTCTCGATGTCGGCCCGTTTCTGCTTGACGGTAAGTTCTTTCGCGTTGGTGGCAACGCGGGCTGCGAGGCGCTCGCCGCGGAGGTCTTCGATTTGTTCCTGGTGCTTGGCGATCTGCGCGACCTGCACTTTCGCCGCCCGGTCGTGGGACGCCTTCTTGTGCTGGAGGCCGCGCAGTTCCAGGTCGGCTTCCTGGAGTTCGCGCAACCTGTCGAGGACCATCTCGGCCACAGTTCCTCCCGCTCTCTCAAACAGAGCCATTCTATACCGCGCCAAGGGCGGGCGGTCAAGGGAATTGGCGGCCTGCAGGCATTTCGCCGCCGACCTGGGCCGACGCGCAAAAAATGAGGCGGGGGTGAGGGGCCCCGCCTCGGGTCGGCAAAGGAAAATGCTTCACCTTTGCCGGGACTCGTTGAAAGACGGTTCAAAGTTCCAAGTTCAAGGTTCAAAGTTAACGGCGAACGGCAACAGCAACATCAGGATTTTTCGCTCCGCTTGATCGCCGGCGTATGGAGCCCCCGCGTGTGGCGTGGGCCTCTGCGGCTACACCTGCGTTGCCTCCTGCTCCTGCGGCTTGCTTTCGAGAAAGCCTTCGAGTTTGCGGCTGCGGACCGGATGCTGAAGTTTGCGGATGGCCTTGGCCTCGATCTGCCGCACGCGCTCGCGCGTGACGCGGAAGATCCGCCCGACCTCCTCCAGCGTGTAGGTCTGCCCGTCGCCGATGCCGTAGCGCAGTTTGATGATCTCGCGCTCGCGGTACGTCAGTGTCTTGAGGACATGGTCGATCTTCGACTTGAGCATCTCCTGGGTGGCGGCCGTGACGGGCGACTCGGCTGTCTCGTCCTCGATGAAGTCGCCGAAGTAGGAGTCCTCGCTCTCTCCGACGGGCCGGTCGAGGCTGATGGGATGGCGGCTGATCTTCATGACCCGCCGGACCTCCATCAGCGGCAGTTTCGCCCCGAACGCCAGTTCTTCGAGCGTCGGTTCGCGGCCGCGCTCCTGGAGGAACTGTTTCGAGATGTTCCGCAGTTTCGACATCGTCTCGATCATGTGGACGGGGATGCGGATGGTCCGTGCCTGGTCGGCGATGGCCCGCGTAATGGCCTGGCGGATCCACCAGGTGGCGTAGG
>CAZIJC010000083.1:0-19381 GCA_964539385.1 uncultured Anaerolineales bacterium
TCGTCTTCGAGCAGCGCGACTGGTCGCCGTACCGGCAGGAGGGACACGAGAACGGTGACGTGTTCTACGGCACGAAGGGGATGATGATCCTCGGCAAGGGCGGCGGCTACAAGATCTTTGGCGAGCGCAACAAACTCATCAAGGAAGAGACGTTCAGCCTGCCGTCCGAGCCGCACCAGCGCAACTTCCTCGACTCCATCAAGGACGGTGGCAAGCCCAACGCCGACATCGAAATCGGCCACTACGCCGCGACGCTCGCCCACCTGGGCAACGTCGTGGGTCGCGTCGGCCGCACCGTCACGTTCGACCCCAAGACCGAACGCATCACCGGCGACGACGAAGCCGACGCCCTCACCCGCCGCACCTACCGCGACGGCCACTGGGCCGTGCCGAAGGGGTCTGAGCCGTTCACGGCTGCTTGTGGCCTGTAGAGTGGGTGTTCCGCACCCTCGGGGGGCGCCTCCCACCGGGTACACGCCGTTCGCCTTGATTTCCTCGATGGCCGCCGATAGGATGGCTCAACTCCTGGGGAGCGGCACGGTCGATGTCTGAGGAACCGAAACCGGAATCGTCGCATCGCTCCGCGCGGCTGCTTCTGGTCGCCCTCGTGGCGTTGGGCTTTATGGCCCGTCTGACGCTGGCCTTTGTGATGGGCGATGGCCATGCCGCACGGCTGCCGGGGTCGGCCGAGTACCTGGCCATCGGCCGGTCCGTGGCCGAGGGTGAGGGCTTTGTCCTGCGTGCAGCGTCCGCCGTCGGACCGGCAGAGGTTGCCGGCCGGGGAGATGCGGCTCGCCATATGCCCGGCTATCCGCTCATCCTGGCAGCGGCCGGGACTATGTTTGGCATGGACGACCGGGCGGTGCTGGTGTTGCAGTCGCTCTGCGGCGCGGCCACGCTTATCGTTGTCATCGCGATGGCCGCCCGACTGGCAGGGCTGTGGGCGGCGGTGGTGGCGGTCGCGCTGCTGACGTTTGACCCGTACCAAGTGTATTTCTCATCCCAGTTGGTCCCGGTGGTGCCGGTGGGCCTGGCACTTGTGGCCGTGACGGCAGCAGGCATGAAGTTTCTCGAGCGCGTCTCGGACGGCGGCCGGCGAGGGTGGCTGTGGGCGGCGCTGGCCGGGCTGGCGCTGGCGGTCGCGACGTACCTGGAGGCATGGGCGGCGGGCTTCGTGCTGGCGGCCGGCCTGGCGGCCGTTGCCTCGAAGCAGCGCAAGCGGCTTCTGGCCGGGTGGGCCGTCGCCGTGGTGGTCCTCGTGGTTGCGCTGGCGCCGTGGCTGGCCCGAAACGCCGTGCAGGCAGGTGCGCCGGTCCTCACGACGGACATTGGGTTGCGCCTGTACGAAGGGACGGGGCGGGCCGGCGGCCCTTGCGAAGTCGCCGTGCTGCCGGAAGGGGTTGACGAGGCCGGCCGGTGTATGTTCTATCTTAGGCACGCCGCCGGGCGCATCGCCGGGGCGCCGGCCTCGTGGCTCAGGCGAGCCGCCCTTCGCGTCGTACGGCTGTGGACGCCCGGGGCGGTCACGGGGGTCGGTGACAGGCTGCTCCATCCGATGGCCGGCTACACGAGCCTGCTGCCGACTGCGGCGCTGGCGCTGTTGGGTCTGTGGGTGCTTCGTCGGCGGGCGGTTGCCCTGTGGTTGTTTCTGGCGCCCATTTACGTGACACTCGTTCATTGTGTGTTGACCGGACCGGCCGGTGATCGGCTCACCGTGATGCCGAGCCTGGCCGTAGTCGGCGGCGTGGGCCTTGTCGCGCTGCTGGGGCGGGCTGAGCCGCAATGAGGCTGCCCTTTTGGCCGCGCCCCGTCGGCGGGCGAAGACCCGTAGGGGAGCACTTGCCTCGAATTGACCGACGAACGGCAACCAACTGACGGCCCGGCAGGCCAGCCGAGTCACTGGCATCATCCGGTGGACGAGCGCCGCCGCGCTGCCCGTGCGCGCCGGCAGCGGCACCGGCGGATGGGGCTGGTGGTGCTTGCCTTGGCCGCCGTGGTTGCCGCCTCGGCCTACTACTACCTGACGAGCGACGAGCGGGTCGAACAGTTCGCGGAATCCTATCTGGAGAACCTGCTGGGAACCCACGTCAGCATCAAGCACGCGAGTTTCAGCCTGAGCGAAGGGCTGGTGCTGGAGCACCTTGTCGTACGTGCCGCGCCGCCGTTCAAGGAGCCGATACTGGCGGCGGCGCGCGTGGACCTGAAGATCGACCCCATGTCGCTCTTGAGCCTGGCGCCGGCCGTGACGGAGACCGTCGTCCATCGGCCGACGATCAACCTGGTGCGGTGGAACGAGAAGGTGTGGAACTTCCAATCGCTGGTGCGTGCCCGTCCGCCGGAGTCGGCGGTGCCGCGCGCGAGACCCGTCGTCGCCCTGGAGGAGGGCACGCTTCGAATCGTCCGAAAGGTGCGCGGCGAAACGATGTACGAGCACCGGATGCAGGTAGCGGGCCTGCTGCTTCCGAGCGAGTCCGACCCGCACACGTTCCGGTTCCAGACGGACGTCAGGAGTCGGGAGGTCCACCTGGCGGTGGCATCGGGCGTGCTCGATGCGCGGACGGCGGCGCTGCGATTCGAGGGGCATGCCTCGAATGTCGTTCTTTCACACGAACTGTACGACAGCCTGCCGGCTGAGGTACAGCAAATCTGGGACCGGTTCGAGCCCACCGGAAGCGTCAACGTCAAGGTGCTCTTCGATGAGACGCAGGGCTTCCGCCTCGAGACGGAACTGACGGGTGTTGGTTTCGCCTACGAGTACGGCGGGCTCACACACAAGTTCGAGAACCTGACGGGACGGTGCGCGTTCTCGCCGGCGTCGCTCCGGCTGACGGACGTGCAGGGGCTCATGAACGGGTGGCCGGTTGGCCTGGATGGGGAAATGACGGGCTTCGACCGCGAGCGGTTATCGATGAACCTTTCGGTCTCGGCCGACCACGTGGATGTCGAGAAGTGCAGGCCGTTGCTGGTGGGCGTGGCGCCGCACATGGAGGTCGTTTATTCCGCCTACTCGCCCAAGGGCGAGGCCGACGTGAACGTGAAGGTCCGCCGCGGCCCCGAAGAGGATGCCCGGCTCGAGGTCGAAGGCGACCTGTTCTGCCGCGGCATGGAGATGACGTACCGGCGGTTCCCGTACCGGTTGGAGCGGCTTCGGGGGAAGGTCCATTTCACGCCGCAGGGCTATGAGACCGAGGGCATTGAAGGCTATCACGGCAACGCCAGGGTGCGACTGGTGGGCTGGGCGAAGAACCCGGGGCCGATGTGCGAGTCGCGCGTGATGGTCTACGGCCGCGGCGTGGCGCTCGACGACGACTTGCGATCGGCGCTGTCCAAACCCCAGCGCGACATGTACGACCTGTACGCGCCAAGCGGCCTGGCCGACATGGACGTCGAGGTGTATCGCCCGCCCGTCAGGGACCCACACCGCCGGGTCGTCGTGGACATGAACTTGCTGGACTGCGACTTCCTCTATGACTACTTCCCGTACCAACTCAAGAACGCGACGGGCAGGGTCATCATCTCGTCGGGCCTTACGAAGCTCATCGACGTCCGCGGCCGCCACGGGGAGGCCAACGTGGTACTGTCGGGCGAACTGGTTTCGCAGAAGGACGGGCCGCACATCATCAACCTGAAGGTGGCGGGAGAGGATGTTGCCCTCGACGAGGACCTCGAGAAGGCCCTCCCCGAGCGCCAGCGCCGCATCCTGAAAGTGTTTCACCTGTCGGGCCTGGCCGACATCGACGGAACCATAACCCGCAGCCCGGAAACGGAGGGCCACCTGGACTACGACCTGGCGATCCGTCTGAAGAAGGCGCGGATGATCTACGAGCCCTTTCCGTTTCTGGCTGAAGAGGTGACGGGCAACCTTCGACTGAAGCGCGGCTCGTGCCGCATCGAATCGCTCACCGGATTCAACAGCGGGGCCCGGGTGGAGGCCGCCGGCTGGATCGAGCAGCGGCCGGACGACTACGCGATGGACCTGGTGCTCAGCGGCAAGGACGTGACACTCGGCGAATCGTTGCGGGGAGCGCTGGGGCCCGAGATGCGGTCTGTCTGGAGCCACCTCCGGCCCCGCGGCCTCGTGGACGTCGAAGCCCATCTGACGAAGGCGTTCGGCGCCGACGAGAGCCTCAAGCACGACGTCTGGGTGACGATGCGCGACGCCCAGGCCACGCTGGACATCTTCCCGTATCCGCTGGAGCACGTGACCGGCCAGATGGAGTTCGAGCGGGGCGAGGTCTGTCTGCACGGGGTCCGGGCGCGTAGCGGCCTGACGGAATTCGTCCTGGGCGGGCGGATCGCCTACGACGAGCAGGGCCCGACGCTCAACCTGTCGATCGAGACGAAGGGCCTGCGGCTTGAGGGTCCGCTGCACGACGCGCTGCCCGAACCGCTGAAAAAGGCGTTCGCGATCCTTAGGCCGGCCGGCCGCATGGACCTGAACCTTTCGCGACTGACCTTCCGCCGGACGGATGAGGGAAAGGCCCTGGCCGAGTGGTACGGCACGGCCGTCCTCGACGAGGTGGCCCTCGAGCCGGGCATCAAGGTGTCGGGCCTCGTCGGCACCGCCGAGATGATGGGCCGGTGGGCCGACGGGAAGGTGGCCCTCCAGGGCGAGATGCGCGTTCAGCAGGGAACGGTCGCCGATAAGGAGATCGTGGACACACGGCTTCGGATCGAGAAATCCGAACGGGCGGGTGCCGTGAGCATCAGGAACTTCGAGGGAGAGTTCTATGGCGGCCGGGTCGAAGGGTTCGCCTCGATCGGTCTCGGAGCGGGCCGCGGGTACGCCTTCAACCTGTCGGCCGCCGATGTCAACTTCGAGCGGTTGTTGCGCGAGGGGTTCCGCCTGGAACACAACATCACCGGTGGCCTGCTGCGCGGGACGCTGGGCCTTCGCGCCAAAGGGACCGACGCCAAGACGGTCGAGGCATCCGGATACGTTTACGTGACCGAGGCCAAACTCTATGAGTTGCCGCTCGTGGTCCGCCTGCTCAACGTCCTGAGAATGACGCCCCCCGACCGGACGGCGTTCCAGAAGGCGCGCGTCCTGTACTTCCTGAGGGGCAAGCGGCTTATCCTGGGCGATGTCCGCCTGGAAGGCCGCGCCATGAACCTGTACGGCGCCGGCACGATGGAGGCCGACGGCCGGCTGAACCTGACCTTCATGACCGGAAAGAAAAACGACGATCCGCTCATTCCTGCCCTCTCGGAACTCGCCGAGGGCATCCGCAAGCAGATCGTGGTGGTTCTCGTAACGGGCACGCTGGCCGAGCCACAGGTCCAGACGCGCACCCTCTCGGCCGTCACCGCTCCCTTGCGCGAACTGATTGCACTGGTACGCGAGCAGCGCGGGCGGCAAGGCCCGACGGGCGCACAGTGACAGGCTCCCAGCGAACGGCCGGCGAGTTGCAACCGGGGTAACCATGCGGCGAGTATTCGTGTCCGACGTTCATCTGAGCGAGCGCGAGCCGGAGCGCACGGCGAGGTTCCTCCGGTTCCTCCAGCGCGAAACGCCGCAGACCGATGAACTTTACATCCTGGGCGACCTGTTCGACTACTGGATCGGACCAAAGCATCTCAAACTACAGGAGTACCGTGAGGCCCTTGACGCCTTGCGCGGCGTGGTGGACGCCGGCGTGCGAGTCGTCTTTCTTTGCGGCAACCGCGACTTCTACATGCGCGGCTTTTCCGAGGACACCGGCATCGAGGTGGCCCCCCACAAGAGGTACCATCGCATCACGGTCGGTTCGCAACGCGTATACCTATGCCACGGCGACGATATGGAGGACCGGAGCGGCCTGGCTCTTGACGTCCAGACGTTCATCCAGTCGCGCGCCGTCGAGCGCTTATGGACGCAACTGCCCGCACCCATCGCGCAAGCGGGGGGCAAGTTCTACCGACGGGTCTCCGACCGCAAAAAGCAGACACCGGATGCTGAGGCGACGCGCCTCGCCCCTTACGGGCTGAGCGCCGAACGGGTGGCGGCGGAACTGGCTCGCGGCACCGATATTATCGTCTGCGGTCACATCCACCGGGCGCAGCGCGTACGGAACCCGGTCGAAGGCATGCAAGGTACGCTGTACACACTCGGAGACTGGCAGGACACCGGGAGTTACCTGGTCGAAGAGGACGGTTGTTGGCGCCTGGTCGCCAACCAGGACGACCGATGAGCCCCGTTTTCGGCGAAAAAAAAACAGTGGCCGAACGGGGGGACATTCGACCACTGCTTAATTCATGCGGGACCGCCCCGCATGGCATAGCTACGGCTACTTACAACGCCATACAGTATCGCAAAGTCCGTGCCAAACAGGCGTTTTCCCGAAATCTGCGTTTTTCCCCCCAGAAATGCGGTTTGTCGCTGGGGGCATTCGGAGAACATCGGGGCGGACGTGGAATTATCCGCAGCGATGCGCAAAAGTCCCCAGTTGGCTTGGCGCGCGATAGGCAGCGCCTAGCGAAGGCCGGGCAGGCCGGCCACAGAACGGCCCCTCGGGGATGGTTCCAGCACGGTTGGAGGCGAGATGGGAAATCCCGGCATGGCATCTTCGCGCCTCGACGGATCGAGGCCGGCGTTTGCCGTCTTTGACGTTCATACCCACGCATTTCCCGATGACGTGGCCAGGAGGGCCATTCCGACGCTCCAGCAGGCTGCCTTATGGTTTCCATGCCCGGCGACGCACGACGGCACCGTGGCGGGGCTGCTGTCGAGCATGGACCGGGCCGGCATCCGCCGGGCGATCATCTGCGGCGTCGCCACCAAGCCGGAGCAGACCACGAAGATCACCGACTGGTCGGCCTCGGTCGCCTCGGAGCGGCTTGTGCCGTTCGCGTCGGTCCATCCCGATTTCCGCGATCCGGAGGCCGAGATCGACCGGATCGCACGTGCGGGACTCAAAGGGCTCAAGTTTCACTCCTACTACATGGAATGTCCGCTGGACGACCCGCGGTGCATCCGGATCGCCCGCGCGGCCGCGGCGGCGAACCTGGCCATGGTCTTCCACACGGGCTACGACCTCGGGTTCGAGAAGGCCGACGTGGCGAGCCCGGAGCGCGTGCGGCGGCTGCACGAGGCCGTCCCGGACCTGCGGATGGCGGCGGCGCACCTCGGCGGTTGGGAGCAGTGGGACGAGTCGCGGCGGCACGTCGTGGGACTGCCTGTTTACCTGGAAACCAGTTTCTCGCTCAGCCGGTGCCGCCGGGACCTGCTGCTCGACATCCTGGCGAACCACCCGCCGGAGTACCTTCTGTTCGGCACCGACGCGCCGTGGACAGATCAGAAGGAGGCCGTGGAGAGGTTGGCGGCCTTGCCCATCGCGGACGAACTGAAGCGCCGGCTGTGGAAGAACGCGCACCGCTTCGCAAACCTGCCGCTGCCGGGTAGCCGGTAAGACACGACGGACGCCATCCGCGCCCAAGCGCGATGCCGTCCGTCATGCGTCCTATCGCCAGTGCGTCTGTTACTTGGCCTTCTTCTCGTCCGCCTTCTTTTCGGCCTTCTCTTTTTGGGGCTCGGGTTTTTCGGGCCCGAGTGTTGAGGCAGCCTCCAGAAGCGTCTTCAGCTTCTCGCCCGCAAGGATGGCAATACGCTTGCCGCCTTCGACCATGGCGTAGCGTAGCGGCTCCTCATCGAAGAGGGCGGCCACCTTGGCGTCCACCGCCTTGGCCGAGATCAGGATGGTGGCCTTCTTCTCCTTGCCAGCCACGGCAATGCGGACGGCCGGTTTGTCGAGGCCGAACCGCGCGGGCTCCTTCGCATCGTAAGCGGCCCACCGGACGGCGTCGACGTCAACGGCGGCCTTGACCACGTCGTCGGCTTTCGACTTCTCAGCTTCCACGTCGGGCCGACCGGCGGCGTCGGTGCGGAACCACTTGTCGTCCTGCTTCAGGAGACCGACCTTCGCCTCGTCGGCCTGAACGTCGAGACGTTCGACGTTGCTGGCGAGCAGGTCCACCAGTTCCTTCGAGAGCGGCTCGCCCGCCATGTCCTTCAGCAGCGACAGCGGGACCTCAAAGACGAGGTCGCCGCCGGCGACGCGGCCGACGATCTTGGCGTCCTTGTGGTGGGCGAGGTGAAGCGTCTTCTCGACGGGCTTGCCGCCCTCCTTCTCGGGCTCGAGCGTCACGGTGACGGCCAGTTCGCCCTGCTGGAGTCCGAACGGGTTGAAATCCTTCGTTGCGGCGACGAACTTGTCGGCCTTCAGTTCCTTCAGGTCGTCCAGACGGTCGGTGGCGAAGAAGCCGCGCCCCTCCTCCTTGACGGGGGCGGTCATCGCCCACGTATCGCCGGTCTTCTCGAAAACGACCGTCCGGTCCGGCGCCTTGATGGCGAGGCGGGTGGCCTTCGTCGGCTCCAGCGAGAGGACCTGCTTGTCGAGCACCTCGAGCCAGTTCTTGCGGAGATGTTTGAGGTCTTTCGGGTTGATGCGGCCGATCCAGTCCTCGCGGATGTTCTTGACGAGGGCGGGGACGTCCTTGCCGGGGCCGCCGATCGCAAAGCCGGACGCGGCCGACTCCTTCTCCATCTGAACGCGGACGGAGCCGGCCGGCTTGAATCCCTTGGCGATGTCGGCACGGGAGCCCTCGGCAAAGTAAAGGACCTTCAGGCCCGCGAGTTCCTTGAGAAGGTCGTCCACGGCAGCGGAGTCGGCTTTCGTGCCGGGGCGGCCTTTCGTCTTGACGTTCCACTCGCCGCCGGCCTTGACCAGGTCGTACGCGACATCCTGTTCGGTCTCAGCCAGTTTGGCCGGCACACGCAGGTTCACCTCGGTGGCCCGGTCTTGCTCGAGCGTCATGACGTGCTTGTCCCTGAGGTCGGCCAGGCCCTTGTCGAGGGCCTTGAAGTCGTTGTTCTCGACGCCGACAACCGACTTCGAATCGCCGAGAGCCAGGTAGACCGATTCTTTCTTCAGGTCGGCCCAGGCGCCGAACTTCAGGACCACGGCCTTGACGGGTTCGGGTTTGGGCTTCTCCTCGTCTTTGTTCTTATCCTTCTTATCCTCGCCCGTTTTCTCGTCTTCGGTCTCCGGTTTCTCGGGAGGCTTGCCCGCCTTGTACAGCGTGACGACGAGGCGCGGCTTCACCAGGCCGTATCGCGCCAGGTCCTTTGCACGGTCGTCCACGAAGTCGGCGGCCATGACGCCGAGGGCCTTGCGCAGGATCTCCGAGACGGCGTCGGGGTCGGCGCGGGCGGCCATCGGTTTCGACAGGACCCAGCGGTCCTTGTTTTCGTCGGAGCGGTCGATGCGCAGCGCCCCCTTGTCGCCTTCGATCTCGATCCGCACGACGTCGTCGCGCGCCAGGTCCACGAGGTTGCGGCTGCGGAACTTGCTGACGCGCTGGCGGGCCCGCTCCAGGAGGTCATCGCCTTCGAGCAGAATGACCTTTTTGGCGCCGGCCAGTCGGACGTAGAGGCCCTCGCCGACGGCGGCCTTGCGGCCGACCTCGACCGTCACGGTGGGCTCGGGCTTCTCTTTCTTCGCCTTGGCCTTGAGTGTCAGCCGATACGCCGGCGGGTCGAGGCCGAGGTCCACGAGGGTCGGCTGCCCCTTGCCCGCGGGGTCGATCGTCTGGCGGTATTTGCCTTCGACGGCGGCGCGAAGCAGCCTGCGCACCTCGTAGTCGTCAGCCGGACCGTCCACAGGCGCCGCGAGGCGCCACTTGTCGTCCTTCTTGACGAAGGCCATCCTCGGCCTCATCGTGCCGTCTTTGGCGGCCTCTTCGAGCGTGGCCTCCGTCAGGTCGTCCATCGCCAGGTCTTCGACGAGGGGCAGTTTGTCGGGGGGCTTCTCGGGCGGTTTCCATTCGCCGGTCAGTTCCTCCCGGTACATCACGATGATGACGACGGCCACCAGGGCGACGACCGCCAGGATCAGCGTGGTGGTGTAACGCATCGTTTATCCCCTGCGAACCACGTAAACCAGAATTCCTGCGACCAGAACAAGGATCGGCAGCCCCGCAACGACGAGGACCTGGAGCGGCAACTGCCACCCGCCCAGATCGCCGATGCGCCGGGCCTGGAGGGCCTCGGGGCTGACCGTAATCAGGTGATCCGTGCCGGAGACCCACAGGCACGCGTTGACGAACAGTTCGGCGTTGCCCGGAAATCGGTCCCGCGTGACGATCCCGCGGGGGGAGAGCACCTGTTCGCGGTAGAACGCGACGTGGTCCCGGGCCAGGTCGGCGTCGCCGAAGAGCACCACCTTCTGCGTCTCGTCGCCCATCTTCCGCTCGACGGCCACACCGAGCGGCAAGGGGCCTGCCAGGTCCTCGGCATCGTCTCGCGTGGCCCGGTTCTGGACCGCCTCGAAGACGACCGTGTCGGCCCAGTAGTCGCGGCCGCCCGGCATGTCCACGATGGGCGAGATACTGAGGTCGTCGCCGAGGTCTTTCTTGATGATCAGCGGCGACGCGTTCAGGAACATCGTGGGCAGCGCGCCCAGCGGCTTGGTGATGGCGTGCTTCTCGTAGCCGGTGAGTTCAACCTGCGCGAACGCCTTCTCTCTTCCGGCCGCATCGACCACCACGCTGTGGACCGCCACGGCGTTGAACTTCGCCTCGACGCCGAACGTCTCGAACAGGCTGCCGTACGGGACGGGCTGTTGGAACATGGTGGCGGGTTCGCCCAGGATGATGGCCGGTGCGCCGCCCTTGATGGCGTCGATGGCCCTGCGGTAGACTTCTTCGGAGGGCGGCGGCATGCGCATCCGTGGATCGCGCGGGGGCGGCGGCACGAGAACCAGGATCGTCTTGGAGGCGTTCTCGGGCTCGGGCATCTCGGAGTCCGGCGAGAGGAGCCAGTCCTCGACGATGAAGTTGGCTTTGCGCAGGCGTTCGGCCATTTCCATGTAGGCCCCCCGCTGCCCGCCGCCCATCATGCCCGGCATCGGCGGCGTGCCCGTCGTGGCCGGGCCGCCGGAGGTGACGAACAGGACCGCCGGCTTCTTCTCCTGCACCAGGCCGAACAGCGTGCTGGAGACGGCCGTCTCGCCCGCGAAGAGCCGATCCGGAACGTCCTCGCGCCCTTCGGGGTTCGGGTTGTGCACCCACGCGTCGTCGAACGAGATGACCTTGATCTTGTCGGGCAGCGTCTTGACCTCGTCTGAGGCGACGGGGATCTTCGCGTCAGCCAGGGCCGTCTTGACGGCCTGGAGTTTCTCGGGCGGGGTGATGATCTCAAAGCCCTCGGCGCCCTGCTCAACCGGTTCCAGCACCTCGTCGGCGCCGGCGCCCGTGGCCACCTCCTTGAGTTTGTCAAGGTCCTTGAAGGGCGTGCGAATCACGCCCATCTCGGCGAACGTTTCGATGAGGACGACGTCGCCCCGGTCGATGTCGCGGCGGACGGCGTCGAGTTCAATGTCCTGGACGTCGGCCTGCTTCTCAAACTCCTGGATCCGCGCGCGTAGCGGCTCGTAGGTCTCTTTGGCGGCGTCGAGAATCTCCTTGACGGCGGCGGGGGGCGGGGTGTCCTTCGCCATTTTCCGGATCTGGTCGAAGGCGTCCGGCACGGCCTCGAACTTCTCGCGGACCTGCCCGAGGTGTTTCTTGGCCTGCGAGAGGGCCGAGGAATAGGCCGGCAGGGCCTGGTCCGTGATGGCCCGGACGTTGTCGGCCGTAACGTCGCCGATGAAGCGCAGTTGCCGCCAGACCTGGGCGACCATCATGAGCGTTTCCAGGGCCTGCTGCGGTCCGCCCTTCCAGAAGTCTGCGGCCCCCTCGAGCCGTTTCGCCTCGCGGTCAAGGGTGTCGGAGACGTCCTTGTAGAGCGTCTCGTAGTCCTTCTTGATGAGGCGCTCGGGTTTCTTCAGTTCCCTCGCGTAGCGGTCCCTGAGCCGCTGGACGAGTTTTTCGACGCCGCCCGGATCGAGGACCGGGTTCACGTCCTCGACGGTCACGCGTCCCGAGGCCGTGTCGTACCCGTTCAGCAGGCCCTGGACGCGCTGGTACCGCTCTTCGGAGGCAGGCGCCTCCGGGGCGTGCGAGTACAGGTTGGTGATCCGCACGTCCACGTCCAGTTCTTTCAGGAAGGCTTTGGAGCGCGGGCTCAGGCTGAACCGTCCGGAGGCGGTCCAGTCGCTGCGCGCCCGGCCGCGAAGCAGCGCCACCGAAAACCATACGATGACACCCGCCAGGACCGTCGCCAGCAGAACGGCCACGGCAACGTTCGAGCCGAAGACAAGCCAGCGGCGCTGCCGGGTCATTCCGCCCTCCTGTCCCGAGGCGGGCGATTGCCGAGGGCGCTCGGAGTCGGATTTCGGATCGCTCTTTTCTATCGCCATCTGCGGCTCTCCAGAACCTTAACCGTAAGGAACAACGCGTAAGCGGTCAGTGCAACGAAGTAGATCACGTGTACGAGGTCCACGACGCCCTGGCTGAAATCCTGGTAGTGCGTGCGCACCGTCGCCTGCTGGACGATCGCGCGCACCCCGATAATCCACCACCGCGACGGCACGACCGTCGCAATCCACGGCCCCAGCATCACCAGCACGATCAGGATGACGAAAGCCGTCACGGCCGCAATCACCTGGTTCTGCGTCAGCGATGAGGCCAACAGGCCGATCGACACATACAGCGCGCCCAGGAGCACCAGCCCCAGGTACCCGCTTGCCACCGGCCCGTACTCCGGGTTGCCGAATACGGCCAGCAGAACCACGTAGATGAGCGTGGGCGCGAGCATCGCCATGTAGAAAATCCACGAGCCGAGGAACTTGGCCACGACAACCTGGATGTCCGTAACGGGGGCCGTCAGCAGCGTCTCGATCGTGCCGCTTCGCTGCTCTTCCGCGAGACTGCGCATCGTGACGATGGGGATGACGAAGATGAGGATGAACATCATGATGTCGAAGATCGACCGCATGGCCGCCGGCGCACCGGGCCGGAAATCGGCCAACGCGAAGAAGATGCCCGCGATGACCAGAAACAGCGCCATCGCCACGTACGCGATGGGCGAGACGAAGTAGGCGCTGATCTCGCGCCGGGTCAGAAGCAGGACTTTTCCCATTCTTCACCTCTCCTTATGTGCTTCAAGCCCACGCGATTCTGTGGGCGTTCCGGTCAGGACCGGTCTCAGGCGGCCTCTTTGCCGGCGGTGGCCGCCTCGCCCGCCACGATGCGGGCATAGAGTTCATCGAGCGTCGGGGCCAGGCGGTGAATCTCGCGCAGTTGCCAGCCGCGCTGGGCCACCAGGGCGCAGAGCCCTTCGCGCAGGTCGGCATCGGCGGTAGGCGTGACGACCGCGCGGAGCCACCCCCCGCCCACCTCGTCGATCCTGGCGTCGGCGGCGCCCGCGACCTGGCTGAGGGCGCGAGCGACCTCCGCCGGCCCGTCACCGGCATCGCCGCTGCGAAGTTCCACGACGACCTGCTGCCCGTGGGCCAGCCCCTTCTTGAGTTCGTCGAGGCTGTCGGCGGCCTTGATCTGCCCGTCGGCGATGATCACTACGTGCGAGCAGGCCTTCTCGACCTGCGGCAGGATGTGGCTCGACAGCAGCACCGTGTGTTTGCCGCCGAGCGACCGGATGAGTTTGCTCGTCTCCTCGATCTGGGTCGGGTCCAGACCGATGGTCGGCTCGTCGAGGATGAGGACCGGCGGGTCCGCAACCAGCGCTTCGGCCAGACCCAACCGCTGGCGGAACCCTTTCGAGAGTTGCCCGATCAGCCGCCGCCGCACCTCCTTCAGCCAACACCGCTGGAGGACACGGTCCACGGCAGCGCGGCGTTTGGGGGACGGCACGTCCTTGAGGCCCGCGCGAAACGCCAGGTACTCCTCGACCCGCATCTCGGGGTACAGCGGGACGTTCTCGGGCATGTAGCCGATCGAGGAGCGAACCGCGAGGCTCTCCATGAGAACGTCGCGGCCGTTGACGCGCGCCTGGCCGCTACTGGCAGGCAGAAAGCCGGTCAGGATGCGCAGCGTGGTGGACTTGCCGGCGCCGTTGGGCCCGAGGAAGCCCACGATCCGGCCCTCTTCAACCGAGAACGTGGCCCGGTCGACGGCCAACGTGTTGCCGTACCACTTCGTGAGATTCTCAACTTCGATCATCGCGCACACTTGCGAAACCCTCCTCTTCCGCGAACCGAAGGCCGGACGAAACCGATAGTTAAAACGAACCACGAGGGCGTGTCAAGGGTTCGGCTGTTTTTTGAAGCGCGTGGCAACGACTGCTGGAGGCAGGAAGGCCCCGCGAACCCTTTGCGCCTATCAAGGGCGCCGGCGCTTCGCGGAGTTATCCACCCGAGACGAGGCCTGGCCCGGCAGCAACTCTGCCAGTTCGCCCAGGCTGGTAATGGTGGCGCAGTCGGCGTGGACGTCCTCGCGGTCGCGGTCAATCAGCACCGGGTGGATGCCGATCTCGCGGGCGCCGACGACGTCGGCCCAGTAATCGTCGCCCACGTGGACGGCCTGGCCCGGGCGGCAATCCAGGGCCGTCAGGCCGCGCAAGAATATCTCCCGGTGCGGTTTCGACGTCTCGACCGCCTCGCTGGCGATGATCGCGTCGAAATACCCGGCCAGGCCGAAACTCCACAAATAGTCTGCCAAGTCGGCCGCCCAGTTGCTGATGACCCCCAGACGAAAACCACGGTCCCGCAGCGCCGAGAGGAGTTCGTGGGCGTCGGCGTCCAGGATTTCCGGGCTGCGAGTCTCGATCTCGCGGATCCCCAGCGTCAGTTCCCGCTGAAGGTCGTCTCCCCGCAGATCAAGGTCCAGAGCCTCCGCCAGGTGGTCGAGCCACATGCGGCTGGCCGCACCCGTGTTCATGCGGGCAGCGTGCCTTCGGCGACGGCGTGCCACCGCCCTTCGCGCCAAGTCGTTTGCTGCGAGCACTTTGTCTCGGGCCACCTTGTAGCCGATCACGACCAGCGCCTGGTGCAGCAGGTCCAGATGTCCGAGTTCGCTGTAGACCAGTGTGCCTCCGACATCGAAGAACACGACCTCAATCTGCTCGAAACGGCGCGGATTGGCTCGCTTGGTCTTACGGATAGCCACGCCCTGCCCACTCCTTCTTGTGCGCGGTCACCGCCTGATGTGCCCGCCGCGACGGCTCCGGCAGCCGGTAGCGCGGCGCGGTTGCCAGCACCCACCGCTCGGCGCTCGCCAGATCGATCCGGTGGCCTACCGACACGTACACGGGTTTAACGCCCGTCCGCGTCCGCAGGACCGTTCCGATTCGCTCGCGACGATCCACGAGCCCCGCGCGCCCTCCGCGCTTCCGCCCCGGCTCCCGCCTTATTGTACCGATGAGGCGGCTCTTTGCGCAGCCGATCGTCGGCACGTCGAGCGCCAGCCCGACGTGACACGCCAGTCCCAGCCGGCGGGGATGTGCCCGTCCCTGCCCGTCGCAGATCACCAGGTCCGGCCGAGAGCGCACCTGGCGGAACGCCTTCAGCGCCACCGGCACTTCCCGGAAACTAAGGAGTCCCGGCACGTACGGCCACGTTGCCCGCATCGCGGCGAAGCGGGTCTCGATGGTCTGGAGCGTCTCGATGTCCATGACGACGACGGCTGCCGCGATCCACTCGCCCGCGCGCCCGCCCGAAACGTCCGCCGCCGCCACGACGCCGACACGAGCCAGGGGCGGCCCTTCGACGACTCGCTCCGCCAGGCGCTTCTGGATTGCGACGGCCTTGTGGTAGTTGGTGGTCCACCGATGGAGCCGCCGGACCTTCATCGCGACTCCTTCGGCGCCTTGGCGGCGGCGGGCCGTCCAGGCTTCTCCTCGGCCTTCGGCGGCGCGTCGCGGACCTTTTTCAGCACAATGTCGTCCCAGAAGATGACGCCGGCAGGATGGTACGCGTACAGGTCGACTTTCATAAACGCCGGTGTTTGCGCGGGCCGCGTGGACTGCGGAATGAAGTCGGCCGTCACGCTGTTCCACTGGCCTTTCCCGCCGGAAGGATGCACCTGGCGGCGGTACGTCTCGCGCCGTTGGGCGGGGTAACCGTCCATCGCCTCGAACGGGTGGTACCCTTTGAGGAAAATCTTCGGCGTCGGCGCAAGCGTCTTGTACCGGCACGAGAAACGATAGATTGCGCCGGCCTCGATCGGGATCCACTCGCTGTAGAAATCGAGACCGTACGACCCGGCGGTCGCCTTGTTCATATCGTATTTCAGGACCTTGCCGGGGCCGTCGGGATTGGGCACCCACGCCATCTGGCCCTCGAGCGCCTGCCAGTTTGCCGGCCCGTTGCCGGACGGACCGGGCTGCTCGAAGCCGGGGTTCTTCACCAGGTTGGGCCCTTCGCGCCAGCGTCGGTCGATCTCGGGGTCCGCCCGCAGCATGCGCAGCGGGTCTTTCGGACGCTCCATGCCGAGGATGTCGAACACCGCGCCCGCCATCTCGACCGGAATGAGATGATGATTCGCGCAGGCGTACCGTTTTTTGAAGACGCGCGGCTGCTGGAGGTTGTCGGTATAGACGGCGAGGAGCCGGACCTCATACGGCTCGGTGCCGGCAACGTGGCCTGTGACGACGATGTCGGCGTCAAAGCGCCGGCGCCCGAGCGCAGCCAGTTCCGCCGGCGGGGTGTCGCCGGAAACCTCGCGGCTGCCGAGCACTTCCTTGATGCTCGGTGCGTCGTACACGGTGGCCCCGATCCGTTTGGCCTTGAAGCGGAGCATCTGCTGCACCTTCTGGCCCAGCCCCTTCTCGTCGCTCGTGAAGGTCAGGGGCAGGAAGGCGACACCTTCGGCCCGTCCCGGCTTACCGGCGGACGGTGCGGCGTGGGCCGCCGCGCTCGCCATCGCGACGGCAAGAATCGCGGCGAGGCGGACCCGAACGTAACGTTGTATGCTCATGGGCCCGCGGCCTGCCAGATAAACCTTACACTGCGGCGAATCTGCTCGATCTCTTGTGCGGCTGTCTCGTCGGCATCGGCCGCAACCACCAGCACGAGGGCCAGGACGCGCCCCTGGCGCTCCGTATAAACCGTTTTGCACCGCGCGGGTTTGCCCGAGAGGATCGCCTTTCCTTCGTAGGCGATCTCGATCGCCCTCTGTCCGCCGAACGTGGCGGGTCTCGGTTCGGGCTTCTCGACGCCCAGCGTCTTGGCAGCCGTTTCCGCCTGCTCGGCCGCAAAGGCCTCCAGCGACTGGCCTTTCGGGGGCGTCACAACGCGGACCAGCGCGACGGCCGCATGGTCCTCGCGCGCCACCTCCAGCGCCGTGAGCGGACCGCCCACGTGGTCGGGCACCTTCCACCGCACGCTCGGCCGGCGAATCTGGAACCCGTAATACGGGCTCCGCAGCACCAGTCCCACGGCCTGGATGGGCAGCCGCCCTTCCGGCGCCGCCGCCTTGATCGACCGGCTTACCTTCTCCAGGAGCACCGCCTTGGCCGTGAGGCGACGGTCGGCCACGGCGAGCGAAACGAACCACGTCAGCCCCTCGCCCGACAGGAGCAGGTTCCGGAAATGGTAGGTCGTGCACCCCAGCCGCGAGGTCCCGCCGATTCCCTGCACGTCATACGCCTTGGTGCCGCCGGGCACGACGGCCGTCCGAGGCTCCGCCGTAACCGCGTCGAACCGGGCGGCCCATTCCTGCTGGATGGGGTGGGATGCCAGTAGGGGTTCGGCTGCCTCCCCGTCTTGGCCCGCCTGAGCGGAGGTGCCGGCCACGGCGACGGCTGGGCCGGAGCCGTAGGCCGGACGCACCGACAGGTAGGCCTCGTCCGTCAGATCCGCGATCATCACCGCGCCCGACGGTTCTGCCACGTGAATCACATAGGGATACGGCGGCACCCAGAGGCTCAGCCCGAGGCGAGGGTTGTGGTACCGTTCACCCGCGAGGCCCGGGATGTCTGCGGCGGGCGGCGCTTCGGCGGGGCTGTTCAGACGCCGGGCCGCCGACAGGCTCGTCGCCTCGGCGACCATCGGCGTCGACTCCCACACGCTACGGAGCACGCGAGCGTTTGAGTCCACCAGGTGGGCCACGCGCTCTGCGCCACAGGACCAACCGACCGCCGTCCCGAGCAAGTTCTGGCCGTCGCCGGCGGCCGGCAGACCCCGAGGGCCGATGACGCGGACGAGGCACGGGTCCGGCAGCAGGGCGCCGAGCGACTCGTCGATGACACGCCAGCGATGTGTCTGGCCTGTCCCGGCGCCGCTCAGCAACGTGGCCCGAAGCGCCCAGGACAGGAACGTCACGTCCTTCTCGAGCGGGACCCGTGCCGAGGCGCTTTTCTCGCCGACGGTTCGCGTCAGGGCCAGCGCGCCGTTCTCCACGCGGCCGGTCACGTGCCATTGCCGGTCGCCGCTGACGACACGACACGTCAGGGCCCGCGGCCGGAAGTCCGCATCCACGTCGGCCGTGATCATCTTGTAGTAGCCGAACCTGCCGGCCGCCCGATTCCGGCGCAGGAACCGGTTCGTCTGGAGTCGTCGGCCGCCGTCGGGAAACGCATACACGCTCTGGGTGATGTAGCCGATCTTCATGCCGGCCAGGTAAAGCGACTGCCACTGGCTGCCGATGAACTTCGCCTTGGGCGCCGCGGCGGCGGGGTCGCCGGCATCCGCGGCAAGAGCAGCCGAGGCTGCCGCGCTGAGCATCGCCAGCGCAAGCGCCGCCCGGCCCAAGTTGGTGCGCGATCGCTTCATGGAAAGGTCCAACGAACTCTGTCGGTCGCAACTATAGGCCGCCCGGACGGCACAAGTCAACGCGATTCGTTTCCGCTACTTCGACTTGGCCTGATCCCCCAACCGCAGGTCGTAGAAGGGGAGGTACCGGTAGTACACCTCGAGCGTCAGGGCCGCGACGGCCGTCGAATAGACGCGGCCGCCGAACTGACCCCACCGCGATCGCGGGTCCCAACTGCCCGTGAAGGGCCCGTCCCGGCGTTGGGCCTTGACGAGCGTTTCGCGGATCTCACGGTTCCACTGGTCCCACTTCGGGCCACCCAATTGGTGCAGCGCCATCGTGGCGTAGTACCAGTAATAGAGGTTCGTGTCATCCTGGTTTTGCGGCCGCCAGCGGGGCTTGTGCTTGAGCAGGTAATCCACCGATTCGGCGGTCCGCGGGCTGCCGGGATGAAAATCAATGAGCATCTCCGAGAACAGCCCCTCTGCCGTCATGGCGGGCGACGGTCCGCGGCCGGGCTGGTACTCGTAGAGGCCCTTGTGTTTGCCCTTGCGAACCTTGTCGAGCCAGTTGGCGGACCAGCGGTAGGACTTCTGGGGGACCTGGAAGCCGGCGATCTCGGCGCTCTTCAGCGCCATCAGTGCCCAGCCGAGGACGCTGGTGTCGTTGTCGGCTCGCGGTTCGTACCGCCAGCCGAGGTTGGGGTTCTGGGCCTTGAGAATGAATTCGACGGCCCGTTTGACGGGATCGGCGAGGCGTTCGTCGCCGGTCATGCTGAACGATTCGGCCAGGAGCATCGTCGCAAGGCAGTGGT
>CAZIJC010000084.1:0-18981 GCA_964539385.1 uncultured Anaerolineales bacterium
CCTTCGCCCAGGACCTCTGCAAGATGGAGACGCTGCCCATCCGCGTGACCGACGACGGAAAGACGGTCATCGACAAGGCCGCCAAGAAGATGCGCGTCGCCACCGAGTGGAAGGACATGGCCGCCTTCGAGGACCTGCTTGTCCGGCGGCTGACGGGCGCGAAGCCGTAGCGTCCGCCGCCGCGGCTCGGAACAGGGCGCAATCCTCACTGACTACTCACCCTTGTGCCCCCACCCCCTTGCGAAGACACTCACAACCACGTCTGGTTCGTCCTACTTCCTCCGCCGGCGTGTCAGCAGGCCCGCCATCCCGAGGCCCATCAGTGCCAGCGTCGCCGGCTCGGGGACGACGTCCGCCCTAAAGCCGGTGATCAGGAAGTGCTCGGCCGTGTCTTTGGGATCATCGATCGGGTTGTCGTCGAGAGCGCGGATTGAGAAGGAACTCACCACGTCGTCGGCCCCAAGCCCGGTGAACCCGGCGAACGAGAGGTTGTAGACTTTTTCTGTGAGATCGGTGAACCCACCGCCGGGGGGGCCGATGAACGAATACGAGAGAGGTCCGCCGCCAACGAGATTGAGGGTGAGGTCGATTTTTTCAGTTGCCTCGAACTTGGAAAGGGTGACGACGATGCTCTGCCCAAAGACATAGGAGGCCGGGTCGAAACTGAACAAAACGTCCTCGTCAACGTGCGGGGGACCATTGAGGCCCTCGACGTAGGCGATCGGGCCGGTTCCCCCGGAGACATCCTTGCTCCCTTCGATGAGTGCCAGGCCTGTTTCCGAGTCGATGGTGCGCAGTCCGTCGGTCCCCACTTTGAAGGCTCGCACGCCCAGCCCCTCGTCGCGCCCATCCGGCAATTTATCGGACTCCTTCGAAAGGTAGATCGCGCCGGCTTGGTAGTCGTGGGCCGCGGGCAGCTCCGTGAGCGTGTCCAGATGCGTGCGAGCGGTGATGGTGCAGAGGAGCGGGTCGGCCACCGTTCCCGACCCTGCCAATCCGCTGTGTTGCACGTACAGTTTGCTGCCTTCGCCGGTGGTCGGGCTTGTGATGAGCTTGCCGTCGATGTCGGCGCTCACATTTTTATTGCCGTTCAGGTCGGCGTTGCCAAGGCCCAAGGCATCGGTCGTGAGCTTGACCGACACAATGTCTGCCTGGGAAATGCTACAGATTGAGCAAACTGCGGCTACCGCCACTGCCATGGTCATCGCGCGTTTCATCTCAGCACCCTTCTCGACCCTTTTGGGTCTCTTGCATCACGCCGGAACGAGTACCCCTCGTGCTGGTCGCGACTGGTTTCCTATGCCGTTCCACCGCGCGTTTGTGCTTCGCGCCTTCCTTCGGCGCTCGGTGGGCGACCTCTTTCACTCTCTGGCCGCGCCGATCGACTTCGTGCCCCCCGACCAACAACGACCCTTAACCAGCTCCGTTGCTCTACCCCTCTTCAGAACCCCTCTGTGCTCGTCTTCTCTACCTTCAGCGTAGATGGACCCTCCGGCCGTGCGTTGTCCACCCCGACACCGGCCGTCCCTCCGTCGCCGCAGGAAGCCCGCACTGCGGCCGGGTTACGCACCACCGATTCTCCGCCGCCGCTTCTTTCTCCGCCTTCGGGCGGCGGTGGGAGGCGCAGGCTAACACGTCAGCGCGCTCCTCCAACGCCCCGTCTTGCGCATCTCGGCTCACCGCCGAAACACGCCGCACTTCACTCTCCTTCCCGTTCCCCTTTGCCCACTCCTGCCACCCACAAAAACGGCCGGTCCCCGGGTATCGCCGGAAACCGGCCGTTCGGCAACAGGACCGAAAAAAAACGGGCCGGACTCCGTTACCCGGAATCCAGCCCCGCAACACACGCTATTTGACCAGTTAGACCACTTAAACTGGCCCCACTCCGGCGACAGTATAGCACAAAACCCGCCAAAGTCAAATGCCCGGTCGCGGAAACGTTGGGGAAAACCGGCGCACGGTGCGCCCGTTTCCCCCGTTGCGACGATCTTACGCGTCGTGTCCCGCGCGGCGGCTCTGCTTGAGCCGCCGCGCAGGGCACCGTCCAGGCGCGGTGGGTGGGGACACTCACCGCGCGGGAATTCACTTCCTGCGGCGGCGGGCCAGCAGGCCCGCCAAGCCGAGGCCCATCAGGGCCAGCGTTGCCGGCTCGGGCGTGATCACGAACGCCAGGTCACGCGGCTGGTTCTCAATAATCAGCCTCCGGTGCTCCTGAATCTCGGTAGGGAGTCCGGCTGTCTGATAGTAATACGTCGCATCATCCAGGAAGGATTCGCCCGCATAGCCCAACGGGTAGGCGTCCATGTCGGCCGTCTTCCAGCCCAGGTCCACCTCGTTGCCGGCCAAGTCCTCGGCGGTCACATCGAGTTGGAGCCAGTAGATCTGGCCCTCCTCCTGGACGAACGGCTCCTCGCCGGAGACGCTGGTGTCGGGGATATTGACCTGGTAGATGTGGTCGTGGTCGCCCGGGATGGCCTCCTCCGATACCGGCACGAACCATCCCTGCTCGTGCGTCTCCCAGTGGCTCACCACGTGTTGCCCCAGCGCGCCGAACTCGGCGCTCCACAGCGGCATGCCGGGCGTGCTGTAATCGTACGTGCGGCCCCCGTTCTCGACGCCGGCAGGCACGTCCTCGCGAATGCGCGCTCTCAGGAACGTAATCTGGAAGGGCACGTCTCTGCCCGGGTTGGACTGGAGGGTATCGCCCTGCATCGAGACCCAGAAATGGATGTCGGTGACCGGGCCCGTGCCGTCACACCGCCAGTCATCGCCCGAGGGCCAGGCGAAGGCGGTGTGCGGTGGCACGAGGCCCGGAGCGAACTCGTGGGCGGACCAGAAACTCACGTCCCAGCCGTCCAAGTCAGGCATCTGGGGGAAGTGCATCTTGTGCGAATCGCTCGTATCCCAGTCGGCCGGCGCCGCCTGGGCCACAACCAGTACTGCCAAACCAGCCATCATCCATCGGATTGCTCTTGCCGCCCTTGCTGCGTTCATCGTCTTACCCCTTTCGTTTCTCGCTTCGGAGGTCGCACGGTTGCTTCCTCCGGCCCCTCTGTGGGGCGGTTTCGGTTACGACGATCTATCGCCAAAGCCCATCCACTCCCTCACGGTCGCGGCTCGAAACAGGCCGCATCAAGCCGCTATTACTTCCTCCGCCGACGCGCGAGGAGCCCCACGACGCCGAGGCCCAGCAGGGCCAGCGTGGCCGGTTCCGGCGTAATCACGAACGCCAGGTCCATGGGAACCATCACGTCGCCCTGCAATCTTGCTAGCATGTTCCAGGCCGAGCCCGACGGCGGCACGGCATCCTGGGGCAAGAGCCCCGCCATGGTGGCATCGATCCAGACGGCGGTGTCGTTCCACGGCTGGTCGGTCGTCTTCCATCCGTAGGCCCAACCGGCCGCGGGGAGTAAGAGGTCCTCGAGGAACACGATGCCGTTGCCGTCAAGGTCCGGCGTGTGGCTGACACTGAGCCAGTAGATCTTGCCCTCTTCCTGCGGGAAGGCGTTGGCCTCGTCGAAGACGAAGTTGTACTGCCAGCAGGTCTGGTCGTCGCCGATGACCTGTTCCTGGTTGGGGTCGTAAAACGCCTCGGTAAGGTTGTCGGCGTAGACCCGCTCTGCATCGGGCTCGACATACGCGTTCCATAGCAGGTTCCCCGGCATGCTGTAGCCGGTGGAGCTATCGCCAGCCGGGATGTCGTCGTAGATGGCCACGTTGAACATGGTGTTCGGTCCCGGCACGGGACGGAGGTCCTCGAGGTACGAACTCCAGACGTGGATGTCGGTGACCGGACCGCTCTCGGAACACTGCCAGTCGTCGGCCAGGATCTTGATGCCGGCCCCGCCGGTGTCGTTGCTGTACACGCCGTCGAGTACGTCAAAGCCGTTTACCAGGTCGGGCAACTGCGGGTAGTGCATCTTGTGCGGTTGGCCCTCATCCCAGTCGGCCCGCGCTGCCGAGGCCGACACCAGCACTGCCACACCAACAACCATCCATCGCATTGCTCTCGTCATTCTCATCGTCTTTCCCCTTTCGGTTCTTTCTCGGAGGTCGCACCATTGCTTCCTCCGGCCCCTCTGTGGGGCTTGTGTCATTGACTCGCTCTATCACCAAAGCCCGTCCGCTCCCTCACGGTCGCGGCTCGGAACAGGCCGCAACGTGCGGCCGGTTCAAACCGTTGGGGGAAAACAGCCCATGCCGGGCCAGTCTCCCCCGTTGCGACGATCTTACGCGTCGTGTCCCGCGCGGCGGCTCTGCTTGAGCCGCCGCGCAGGGCACCGTCCAGGCGCGGTGGGTGGGGACACCCCCCGCGCGGGAATTCACTTCCTCCTGCGGCGCGCCATAAGACCCGCCAGACCGAGACCCATCAGGGCCAGCGTGGCCGGCTCGGGCACGCAGATCGTCGCCACGTTCCAGTCCTTGACGTACGCGTCGAGGTCCTTGTACGCGTCGTTCGGGAACTTGATCTGCTCGAACTGCGGCTGGTACCCCAGGTCCTCCAGGTCCCAGTAGAACAGCAGTTGGCCGCCGTCCGGGGACGCATCGACCTTCGTCGGGGCCCACTCGGTGCCCGCATCGTCGATGAGGACGATATCCTCGTCGCGGCCGGCTACCTGGTCGATGTAGTCGACGAGCAGGTACACTTTCTTGTACATGTCGTCGACGTACTCGTTGCCGATCTGGACGATGACCTCCTCGCCGCCCGCCGCGCCCACCCAGAACGGGTCGGCGTAAATGCCGGCCATCGCACCGGCCTCGCGGAAGTCCGGGTTGTCGAGGATGGTGCCCGGATCCTCGTCGTCGGTCATGAAGTACGCCACGTCGTAATTCGTGACGGCGTCCTCGGGCTTGTTCAGGCCGGGGCAGAGCGTCACGTACGACAGGGCGGGGCCCGTCTGGCCGGTCGGGTAGTTGGCCAGCATCCAGTTGCCGTTGATATTGGTGCCGCTCGTGTACACGTCGTCATTGACGTTGACGACGATATCCGGCTGGTCGTAATCGGAGTCGTGCCAGATGGACCCGGCCGGCTGCCACCCGCCGGTGTCCGGGTCGGGATCCATCTTGTTGCCGCCCACCAGGGTCAGGCAGTGGTCGGGGTTGCAGAACGAGACGGCGGCGTACTGGCACCGGTCGAGTTCGTCCAGCAGGTGGTTATAGTCGGGCGGAATGAGGTTGCCGGGCGGCGCCACGACCGTCACGTCGGTGTACGTGTTGTCGGGCTGGTAGTCGCCGGTGTCCGGGTTCTTGCCGTAGGTGTAGAGCCAGTAGTTGATGGCCCGTTCGGGTAAGCCCATGTTCCCTTTGCCGAGGTCCCCCGTCAGTTGGGTGTAGATGGCGTCGGCGCGGGTCTGCGGGTCGGCGCCGATGCCGTAGCCGGCAGCCCCGAGCAGATTGGACGCACACGCCTGCCAGCAACTCATATCTCCGGGAGCGGGCCCGGCCCCGGGCGGCGAGGGCACGCCGACCTTGTCCACGTCGGGAACGGGGAACGGCTGGGGCTGCTCGCCCTCGACAGCCTGCGAGTACTTGTAGACGTCGTACTCCTGGGCGGACGCGGCGGCCGTCGCCAGGACGAGCACTGCCAAACCAACAACCAACCACGAAAAAGTTCTTGCTGCGTTCATCGTCTTTCTCCTTTCGTTTCTCGCTTCGGAGGTCGCACGGTTGCTTCCTCCGGCCCCTCGGTGGGGCGGTTTCGGTTACGACGCGCTATCGCGAAAGCCCTTCCGCTCCCTCGCGGTCGCGGCTCGGAACAGGGCGCCAAGCACCGTCCAGGCGCGGTGGGTGGCGACACCCACCGCGCGGGAACTCACTTCCGCCGGCGGCGGGCCAGCAGCCCCGCCAGACCGAGACCCAGGAGTGCCAGCGTGGCCGGCTCGGGTGTGATGACAAACGCCAGGTCGCGCGACTCGCCATCGATGATCAATTCCCGATACTCCTTGATTTCTTCCGGAAGCCCTTCGTGGGCGGCCTCTGTATAAAAATACGTGGCGTCGTCCATAAACTGTGTCAGGGAGGTCTTCCAGCCGAGTTCCACCGCGTTTCCGTCCAGGTCCTCCGCCCCGACGTTAAGTTGGAGCCAGTAGATCTCGCCCTCCGTCTGGATGAAGGGGGGGTCGCCCGCAATGGAGGTGTCGGGAACGTTCACCTGGTAGATGTGGTCATGGTCTCCCGAAGTGGCCTCCTGCTTCAGTGGGTCGAACCATCCCTGCTGGCCCACGTCCCAATGGATGACCTGGAACTCACACGGGTCGTAGTAAAAGGCCTCCCACCGCTGCTCGCCGGGCTTGCTGTAGTCGTCGGGTATGGCCGGGTCGGCGGGGACGTTGTCGTAAATCCACATGCCCAGCGATGTGATCTGGAAGGGCACGACCCCGTCCGGGTTGGCCAGGAGCGTATCGCCCCGCATCGAGACCCAGAAGTGGATGTCACTGACCGGCCCCGTGCCGGTGCACTTCCAGTCGTCGGCCGGAACAGCGGCGCTGACAAAGTACTCCTCACCGATTGGGTCCTCTAACATCGTGTGCGACCAGAAATCGACGTCCCAGCCGTTCGGGTCGGGCATCTGGGGGTAGTGCATCTTGTGGTTCGTGGCGTCCATCGGGTTCGCCGCGTTCGGGCGCCAGTCGGCCCGCGCCGGCGAGGCCAACACCAGCACTGCCACACCAACAACCAACCACGAAAAAGCTCTTGAAGCGTTCATCGTCTTTCCCCTTTCGTTCGTTTCTCGGAGGTCGCATCATTGCTTCCTCCGGCCCCTCCGTGGGGCTGATTCGGTTACGACGCTCTATCTCGAAAGCCCTTCCGCTCCCTCACGGTCGCGGCTCGGAACAGGCCGCAGCGTGCCTCACGGTCGGACTGTTATCTGCCTGGCGGCCGCCGCGCCCGCAGGCGCGGCCGGCCGCAATCTTCACTTACCACTCATCCTCGTGCCCCCGCCCCCTCGCGGAGACGCTCACAACCACGTCTGCTTCGTCCTACTTCCTGCGCCGCCGTGCCGCGAGCGCTGCCGCGCCGAGGCCCACGAGGGCCAGCGTGGCCGGCTCCGGCACGCAGATCGTGTCGATCACCACTTCGCTGATAGCGTAGTTCGGCAGCGGGTTCGTCGCGCCTGGGTTTTGGATGTACACCCACTCCGCGTCCGGGTTGGGCTCAAGGTGCCAGTCCTCGTAGATGAAGAACCAGTCCTCACCCAAATCAATGACCTCTCCAACAAAGGTCTCCTCCGCAGTGCCGACCTCCGGCGCGACCTCGATGAACGGCGGCAGCCCGCCGCCGAACGGGTCGAAGTACGTCACCTGAACCCGGACGGCCTTCCATGAATCGGCGGGCATGTTCGGCCGGTTCGGAACATAGAACTCCATGTAACTGAAGTCGGACCACGAGCCGCCGGACGACCCGGGCGGGCCGAAGCCATCCGACCACCATGCCTCAGGCCCGTGCACCCAGGCCATGGGCGTGTCGTAGGGATTGTTCGTGATGCCGCTCGACCCGTCGGGCTCGGGGTAAAAGCCCAGGACAGCCGGGTCGCCGGAGGTCATGAAGTCCCATTCCTGGCACGTCGATCCTTCGAGGCCGCGGTAATTGGGCGGCATCAGGTCCTCAGCCAGCGCCAGGGGCGCGGCCGCCAACAACGCCACTGCGACAACCATCCATCCGAAAGTTCTTGCTGCTCTCATCGTTTCCCCTCCTGTTTGACTGCGTTTTCCAGTGCTCGCAAACGCTCACCGAACTCGGGGAAGGCCACCCCTGCGGCAGCCGTTCTCCCCGTCCTGCACGGTTACTGCTTTCTTCTGCGGCGCGCCGCGAGGCCCACCACGCCCAGGCCCAACAGGGCCAGCGTCGCCGGCTCGGGCGTAATCACGAACGCCAGGTCCGTCGGCATGTTCTCCTGGCAGACCATGATCGGCTCCCATATCCCGCCACCAGCGATGTCGTCCACCAGGTAGACCGCCTGGTCCTCATAGATATCCCCGGGGAAGGTGGTCTTCCAGCCGACCTCACCGAACATCGTGTCCACACGAAGGTCCAGCCAGTAGATGGTGCCTTGCTCTTGCCAATGGGCCCCGGCCTCGGGGATCTTGAGGTTCATGAGGTAGAACTGGTTGTGGTCCGGATAGACGCACTCGGTGCCGTCCTCGTTGAAGGTCGGGTTGTCCCACCCCTGTACACCGTCAAACGGCCCGGCAATCTCGAAGTCAACGAAGTTACGCTCCCACAGCGGCAAGCCCGGGTGACTGAACGTCCCGTTTATCTGCGCGGGCACGTTGTCGTGAATGCTGGCATGAACATTGTCAATGATCCCGCCCGGCTCGCCCTCGCGGCAGGAGTACCAGAAGTGGATGCCCGTAATGGGGCCGCTCTGGATGCACAGGAAGTCGTCGGCCAGTGTGTAGTTCGTCATGTCGATGTCCCAGCCCTGCGGGTCCGGGTACTGCGGGTGGTGCATCTTGCAGCCCATGCTCTCGTCCCAGTCTGCCCGGGCTGCCGGCGCCAGGACGAGCACTGCCAAACCAACCATCATCCATCGAATTGTTCGTGTCGCATTCATCGTCTTTCCCCTTTCGGTTCTTTCTCGGAGGTCGCACCATTGCTTCCTCCGCGCCCCTTCGTGGGGCCTGTCTCACTCACACGCTCTATCTCGAAAGCCCTTCCGCTCCCTCGCGGTCGCGGCTCGGAACAGGCCGCAACGTGCCTCACGGTCGGACTGTTATCTGCCTGGCGGCCGCCAGGCCGCCCACGGCGACGGGGGAAACCGGCCCGATGGACCCTCCGGGCCAATTTCCCCCGTTGCGACGACCCGCCGCGCTCTTGCGCGCTTCCTTGCGTCTATCCCCGCGCCCGCAGGCGCGGCCGGCCGCAAACTTCACCTACGACTCACCCTCGTGCCCCCGCCCCCTTGCGGGAGCACGCATGGCCACAACTGCTGCGTGCCACCCCTACTTTCTGCGTCGGCGGGCCGCGAGAGCCGCCGCGCCCAGGCCCAGAAGGGCCAGCGTGGCCGGTTCGGGCATCGGGGTGATGGACTTGTCCTTGCTGATAAGGAAACTGCCGCCCGGCTCCAGCGCCATATCCCACTGGAAAGCCCATGAAGCGTTCCCCGTCAACGGTCCGCCGAAGCCGGTGAGGGTTGTCGGCGCGTCATCGTTGAGTTCGTCCAGAAGGTCCAAGACCAGAGCCACCTCAGCGCCAGCGGGAACCGGCGTCACGACCGTCTCGCTCATGCGGATCGTGTCGAACCACTGCCTGGCGGTGTTCGGCCACGGGATGACGACGGTGTCCTCGTTGAAACTGAGGATGAAGTCCGAATACTGGAAGAAGTGGACCGTCTGGGCCGTGTCGGCCGTGTTGATGATGCGGATCGACTCTTCCATGTCGGCCCGGCCGCTGCCCGCCGTACCGCCCGTCAGACGATAGTTGACCTCGGCGGTGAGCCCCTCATCGAGGCTCTCGTACCGGAGGTACAGATTGTCGTCCTGGTCGTTGCCGTTCGTATCGGACGGCAACACAAACGGATCGGGGTCAAGGGCTTCGAGCGGTTTCTCTCCTCCGCCGGTGGTTGTCCGGTCCACGCGGTACCAGAACCACTGCTGCTGCAGGACGTTCAGGTCCGTTCCGCCGGGCTGATTCACGACCCAGATGTCCATACCCTGGGCCTCCTCGCCGGCGTATGGCCACACCCGGGCCCACGAGTTGCCATCGCTTAACGTGACAGGGTCCGCGCCCGCCGAAGCGACCAAGACCCCGCTGGCCAAGACGAGCACCCCTACGGCCGTCAAACAAGTAGCGTACGTACGCATGGCACATCTCCTTTCGCCTTGGCGCCCCCAGTTCATTCGGCTACTTCTTTCGCGTCGGGTGGCCCCGCCGATCCCTTCGCGCCGGGACTCAGGGCTTGCGCCCTGCGCTTCAGCGCCAAGCCCGCCGCGCCGAGGCCCAGAAGGGCCAGCGTCGCCGGTTCCGGCACCGGCCCGTAGGCAAGATCGTCCACCCCCACCATGACGCTCTGCATGGACGGCCACCACTCGACCGAGGCGATGTCGGCGCCCGCGAAGCCGAGGGAAAGCGTGCCGATCCACAAATCCTCCGGCGCGGGCGCCGACGTGATGTAACCCAGTTCGTCGCCAACGCTGTCCAGGGCGATCATGGTCACGGTCTGGCCCCACCCCGTCATGACCCGCGCCGAGACGTACCGGACGCCCGGCACGAACTCGACCGCCATGTTGTTCCCCGGCGGGTACGTGCACGACGTGGAGGCGGCGAACGTCACCGCCCCCGGATAGCCGTTGACGAACCGGGGCTGGCCGGTTACGCCCTCGCTTGAGAACGTGGTGGCCCCCCACACGGCATAGGCATCCGCGACGGGGTCGCCGATACCGGGGGGCGAGCCGCCCGGCAGGGTCTCGAATCCGAGTGTCACGTCGCCGGCGGCGCTCCCGGCGGCCGCAACGAGGCCCATCACCACCGCCAGCACCACAATAGCCTGTCTGCGTTTCATCGCTTTCCCCTTTCGCATCTTTCTCGGAGGCCGCACGGTTGCTTCCTCCGCGCCCCCAGGGGGCGGATTCGGTTAACACGCTCTATCTCGAAAGCCCGTCCGCTCCCTCACGGTCGCGGCTCGGAACAGGCCGCAACTCTGCGACGGCGTCTGCGGGCAAAGAGGCCCGCTGCGCCCAGGCCCACGAGGGCCAGCGTGGCCGGCTCGGGCATCATGAAGACGTTGTCGAGACGGCTGGTTTCGTCGAAGCCGTCCTTGAACTCGGCGGCAATCGCCAGGCCTTCGAGGTCGCCCATGATGGCGACCATGTCGTCGTGGGTGACGGAGAGTCCGGAATCGACGTAGAACCAGTCGTCGGCCTCGCTCAGCAAAACGCCCCGCGAATACCAGACGTTGGGCCCCGCGGGAGTAGGGTAGTCGCAGACAATCTGGACACCGCCGTTGCCTTCCAGGCCGACCCATCCGCCGGCCGGGTTCTGGACGTTGGTCCGGATGTCGAAGGTGAACGCCTGGCCGTAGGCCTCGGACTTCTCGCCCACGAACTTGGTCGGCGCGCCGAAGCCGAACGCTCCCGTGTCCTGGTCGCTGCCGTAGATATGCCCTGCCGGATTGCCTCCGGTCGACGACCAGGTGGCCGGCCACCAGTTGCCCAGCGTGCTGACGCAGACCCAGTCTTCGTCATCGGCGTCAAAGGTGCTGGAGGCAACCGGGTCGGCCTGAAGATGCCCGGCGATTGCGGCGACGAAGAGCCCGGCCGCAACCAACGCCGGCCAACGCAGCGAACCCATCGTGTCTGTGTGTCTCATTCTGTTTCCTTTCTTCTCAGCCGGCGCTCGGCGCCGGGCCGGAGCGTTGGCGGCCGCCCGTCGGGCAGCCGCTTCCGCCCTGCGTATCATCTCTTGCGGCGGCGAAGCAGGAAACCACACGCGCCGAGGCCCACAAGGGCCAGTGTGGCCGGTTCGGGCACCGCCAGGAAGTTGTCCGCCCAAGCGGCGTTGTAGCCGCCCAGTCCGACGCCAAGGCCCAACTCGGCCAGCGGGATGCTGTCGCGCGAATAGATGGATCCGGGATCCGGAACGCCGTCGAAGTCGCGGTCGATGCCGACAAACACCTCGTCGCCCATAACGTATGTGCCTATCCGGGCCTCGGAGAAGTGGGGCGAGAGGTCCTGCCAGTCGTCCCAGCCATGCTCCATGCCTCCCCAAGGCTGCTGGCTGTTGTTGCCGAGGAAAAACCACACGGTGTCGTAAAGCCCGTCTACGTCGTGTTCAACGCCCTGCTTGTCCTTCCATCCATCCTGTATCTTGACGAAAACGCAGTGGTCGTCGTCGAGGTACAGGGAGACGAGCGCGACGTAGGTCGGCCGTATCGTCCCGTCGTAACGGACGGCGACCTCCAGGATAGGCTCGGAGGCCTCGAAGCCGTTGACGGTCATCAGGGTGGATTCGGCTCCGGGCGCACTTCGTGCGTGCTGGTCTTCGATCGACCAGTCGGACCACTGTTCGGTCCAGAACGACCCCATGTCGGTCGAGTCCGGCCGGTTGAAGCCGTCGGCGAAGTAGAATCCCGGCGCCGTGCCCGCCCCGGCGAGGGCCCCTGAAAGGACCGCCGCCACGCAGGCCACGATGCCCAAACCTCGTGCGAAGGTTTTCATCGTTTGTTCCTTATCGCTGATTGCGGCAACCATGACCCGTGCTCCAAAGGGCGGAAAGCCCCCCGCCCCCTGGCGGGGGGCTTTCCCGCGTCATACCCTGTTACTTCTTCCTGCGGCGGCGCGCCACAAGGCCCGCCAGACCGAGGCCCAACAGGGCCAGCGTCGCGGGCTCGGGAACCGTCAACTCGTACGCCATGTCCCAACTGCGTTCCACTCCCGTAGGGGAGGTGTCCCAGAGGGGATCCCACGCGAAGCCGCCGACCATGTCCCAGCCGATCACAGCGTCGTCGTTCCACGAATCCGGCCGGGTCTTCCAGCCCCAGGGGAACTCGATCGGTTCCTCGTATAACGCCTGGATGCTGATCCAGTAGATCTCGCCCTCTGTCTGCGGGAAGTACTCATGCGGCATCAGGTCCTGGTTGTACTGGTAGCAGTCGTCCAGGATGAGGATCTCGCCGGTTTCATCGTACTCCCAGACATCGATGTCCAGGCCGACGGGCTCCTCGCTGACGCGGTAGTCGGAGCACCAGATCTCATGGATCGGCTCGCCCGGGTGGCTCCAGGTGATGTCGGGGTTCGGATCCATCCCGGCCGGGACGTCCGTCCAGAACCGGATCAGGAACTTGTCCGGATGATGCGGCGGCGTGCCCGGCTCAGGCCCCGGGTACGAGCCCCACCAGTGCAGGTCCGTCACGGGGCGCGGATCGAGGCACTTGAAGTCGTCGGCCACGATCGGTCCCTGCCCGTCGGCCCATATCGACGGCTCGTCCCAGCCGTAGATCAGGTTCGGATCCGTGATGACCGGATCGATCTCCATCAGCCTGACCGGCGGCTGCGACCACTTGACCTCGCCCTGCGGCGGGCCGGCCAGGACGGTCGTGCCGGCGGCCAGAACCGCCACAACCGCCACTGCACAAACCAGAGTTAGTCTTGCCATTCTCATCGTTCTCCCTCCTGCTGAAACCCATTCGTAACTTGCGCCCCCCACCCCCGTGGCAAGAGGCCGGTCGATACGCCCTCTTGTTTCCCTTGTTCGGTCCAGAACGACCCCATGTCGGTCGAGTCCGGCCGGTCGAAGCCGTCGGCGAAGAAGAATCCCGGCGCTGTGCCCGCCCCGGCGACCGTCCCTGAAAGGACCGCCGCCACGCAGGCCACGATGCCCATGGCTCGTGCCAAGGTTTTCATCGTTTGTTCCTTATCGCTGATTGCGGCAACCATGCCGCTTGCCGCGAAGGGCGGAAAGCCCCCCGCCCCGCTGCGGGGGGCTTTCCCGCGTCATACCCTGTTACTTCTTCCTGCGGCGGCGCGCCACAAGGCCCACCGCACCGAGACCTAACAGAACCACCGTCGCGGGCTCGGGCGTGATGACGAACGCCAGGTCGAGCGACTCGCTGGTGAACGGGTCGCGCAACTCGCGCCAGATTTCGCCGTCGAAGTAGACGGCGTCGTCATTGAAGTGATCGAGCGACGTCTTCCAGCCGACGTGCTCGTCGGGACCGGCCACGCCCAACGGCTTGACGACGAGCCAGTAGATCTTTCCCTCATCCTGGATGAAGGGCTCCTGGCTGCCGAACTTGGTGATGTTGATCTGCTGGAAGAGGCTGTGGTCCTCCGGCCACCATTCAAAGCCGGGCTCGATCCATCCCTGGATGCCGTCGCCATAGTCGCGGACGGTGTAATCCACGCCCTGCGTGAGGAGATAGGAATTCCAGAGTTCGTCGCCGGGCATGCTGTACCCGCCGGTCGCGCCGGCGGGGATGTCGTCGTAGATCTTCACGTTCAGGGCGGTGATCTGGCCCATGTTGTCTCCCTGCCACGAGACCCACAGGTGGATGTCGTTGACGGGCCCGGTCTCAGTGCAGCGCCAGTCGTCGGCAAGCGGGTTCACGTACAGGGGGTCAAAAGCCACGTCCCAGCCCTGGGGGTCGGGCAACTGCGGGAAGTGCATCTTGTCGGGGTCTCCCAGGTCCCAGTCGGCCCTGACGCCGGAAGCCGTCGCCAGAACCGCCAGAACGGCGGCAATTGTTATCGCGTATCTCATCGTTTTACCTCCTGGTCTTCTTGGCCGCACCGCGCGGCCCGTGCTACAAGATCCCGGGGACGCGCCGGCCCCCGATGGGCCGGTCTCCCCGTGGCGGCCGGTTGGGGGGCACGTGCCCCCCCCGGCCGTCAGCGGTTACGAAAGGGTGCGACGGCGCTTCTTCGCAAAGACCGCGAGCAGGCCGATGCCCAGCAGCGAGAGGCTGACCGGCTCCGGCACACTCAACTCGTACGCCATGTCCCAACTGCGGCCATCCGGCATGTCGGGGGGGAAGTCCATGATGGGGTCCCAGATGATGTCCATGCCGTCGACTTGCACCCCCCAAACCGCATCGTCGTTGAAGTAGTGCGGCCGTGTCTTCCAGCCCCACTCGAACTCGATCGGTTCCTCGTACAACGCCTGGATGCTGAGCCAGTAGATCTCGCCCTCTGTCTGCCAGAAGTACTCCTCCGGCACGAGATCCTGGTTGTACTGGTAGCATTCGTCCATGATTTCGATCTGGCCGGTCTCATCGTACAGCCCGACGTCGATGTCCTGGCCAAAGGGCTGCTCGCGGTAGTTGAAGCACCAGATCTCGTGGATCGGCTCGCCGGGGTGGCTCCAGGTGATGTCGGGGTTGGGATCCGCCCCGGCCGGGACGTCCTTCCAGAACCGGATGAGGAATCCCGCCGGAGGCTGCGGCGTCGTGCCCGGCTCAGCATCCGGGTACGAACCCCACCAGTGCAGGTCCGTCACGGGGCGCGGATCGGTGCACATGAAGTCGTCGGCCACGATTGGCCACCCGCCGCCGCCGCCGCCCCACATCGACCACTCGTCCCAGCCGTAGATCAAACCGGGCTGGATCTCCACAGGCGGCTGCGACCATTTGATGACCTCGCCCGCGGTGGGGTCGGCCACGACGGTCGTGCCGGCGGCCAGAACCGCCACGAGCGCCACTGCACAAACCAGAGTTAGTCTTGCCATTCTCATGCTTCTCCCTCCTACAAAAACCCATTCGTAACTTGCGGCCCCGCCCCCGTGGCAAGAGGCCCCTCGATACGCCCTCTCGTTTTCCCTCCTTCTGTTGATCCCCGCTCGCAACCTTACCGTTTTGGAACCTCCGGGCCGCTGCCCTCCGGCAGGGCCTTCGTCCTCCCCACCTACTTCTTCCCGCCACGGCGAATCCGAGACCTGCGGCCGCGCAGCAGCAGGCTGCCGGCACCGAGACCCATCAGGGCCAGTGTGGCCGGCTCCGGCGTGACGTTGAAGTACGTGTCGGTGCACGCGATCCACCCGGTGTAGTAGTCGCCGCCGCCGGAAAGGGTCCCTGCCTCGCCCTCAATGAACGTAACGCACGCCATGTAGCCGCCAAGGCCCAGGTCCTCGCCCGGCGTGTAGGAGGTGACGCCGGTTCCGAAAAACCCCTCATATTCATCCTCTTCCTCGCCGACACTCCACAGTTGAAGGCCGATGGCATCGACGCCGGCGCCGGGGGCCTCCCACGAAAGGGTCGGGCGCGGCTCCTCGGCCAGGAAGCCCATCGCCTGGTCAAAGTGGGGCATCGGGTCGGGATAGGTCGCGTCCGCGAGTTCGACGTCATAGGTCTGGACGACGCCGTCTGTGCCGGTCAGGACGATGTGGTACGTTCCCGGTCCGAAGTCGGTCAGGTCTGCCTCGTCGGTCGAGGTGCGCCAGAATTCGATTTCGTCGCCGTACATCTCCATATCGTACACGTTCGCACCGGGAGCGGTGATCGTGGCGGCCGCAACGTTATCCGCCTCCAGGTCGACACTAAACACGTAGAGCATCGTTTCGCTGATCGAGGTCCGCTTCTCTCGTGAGAGGTATAGTTCACTCACCGCCGCCGGCCCGACGCCCGCGACGACAGGGGTGAACCTCAGGTTCTTCTGGACGCTGGAACCCCCGGTGAAGTCCGTGGGCACATCCGAAGCGAACGTCGCGTCCACACCCGATGCAACGGGGACTAAAATCGACGTCCCCCCCGTGGCCGGGTCAACGCCGGTGTAGGTGTAGTAAAAAACGTCCGACGGGGGCTTGTGATAGAGGTCGCCGTCCATCTCGCTTTGCGACAGTTCGCCGCTGCGGGTGACCTGGACCTCGGCAGTGAACCGATACGTCTCCCCAATCTCAAGAGTAGAAGGATCGGCCGGGTAGTAGGACCCCGGCTGCCCGCCCTCCGAAAAGCCCGCAGATGCGGTTGAACCGACGACCGAGTACGCAAGGTTGTCGGGAACCCACGAGATCAGGTTCACGCCCATCCCGTACCCGCTCAAGGACGAGGCGACCGTGACGTCAAGCGTGATGGTTTGCGTCTGGACGTCGCCCGTGAGGACCGGGTCGGAGATGGAGCGCGTGGCCGAGACCAGGGGAGTCTCCACCGCGGAGGTCGGCACGGCGTCGATTCCCATCCTCATCTCTCCGGTCGCATCGCCCACCGACGTGAACTTCATGGTGTTCGTCGCCCCGGTCCACTCCAGATACATGGCCTGGGTCTGGTAAGCCCAGATGTCGGCCAGGCCCGTGGGCAAGGTGATCTCGGCCGACGCGCCGGGCACCGCGCCGCTGTGAACGTCGTACCGGAGCATGTAGCCGCACTCCCACGTCGTGGGCGCAGCGCTGAACGAATCGCCGGAAAAGTTGGCCCACCAATCGTCCTGCGCGCCGACCTCGACCTGGGGATTCTCGGCGAATGCCCCCGTGCCACAAATGCCCGTCGCCCACAACAGCCCTGCAAACAGCGCTACGGCGAATCTTGAACGAGTCATCGTCTTTCCCTTTTCGCTCGCTTCTCGAAGGTCGCACCATTGCTTCCTACGGCCCCTCCGTAGGGCTGTTTCTCATTAGGACGCTCTATCTTGAAAGCCCGTCCGCTCCCTCACGGCACGCCCCGCGGCCGGACAGGATGCTTCCGAAACTCCCGGCCGCTCAGGCGGCGACCGGCCACGGCCGACACCCGAATTGCGGAAAGCCCCCCGCCCCTCGCGGGGGGCTTCCCCACGTCATCCCCGCTTACTTTCTACGGCGGCGCAGCGCGAGCCCGACAGCGCCCAGACCCATCAGGGCCAGCGTCGCCGGCTCGGGCGTGCTGAACTCCACGATGTTGGCATTGCTGAAAACGGGATAATACGTGAATTCGTCCAGTCCCACGGTTTCCAGCGTGGCCGGCGACCCGCCCTCGACGACGAAGACCGAGACCTCCAACTCATAAGCCTTGTTCGGTGCAAGGTCCCCGGGCAGCGTCCACGACGTCTCGCCGATATCAACGGGGGGGGGGTTCTCGTACAGGTCACTGCCCGCCCCCGGATCAACCAAGTTCATGCCCAAGGCGTCGCCGCCCGTCCCCGCATAAGCGGGCCAACTGAACGTCGGGGTCTGCCAGGGCACATCCGTCCGACCGTGGATAGACGAAAGATCAACGGTTCCGATCGGGGCCGTCGGGTCGTACGGCACCGTGACCGAGTCGGCGCCACCGTTGAAGGAAAACAAGTAATCCCCCACCGGGTAATCCGCCCGCAGCGCGGCCATGGAGGCGTAATCCCCCTCCAAGTCCCACTCCCCGCCGTCCTCAGTGAGTGCAATGGGCGCCTTTCCGGGCGGCGTCACCGTGGCGCCGGTGATGTCCGCTCCGATCACCTCTATCTCTATCCAGTACCGGTCCCACGGAGGAATGCCCCCGTTGAGATAATCTACAACGGTGTCAAGATAGATATCTTCGATGTCCAGTGTTGCATCCGCCACATTCGGAACCACCAGACCCGCCACCAGCGTGACGGCCAATACAGCAAGTGCCGTTCGCAGTTTCATCGTTTGTCTCCTTAGCGTCCTTTTCTGCCCGGGCCGCGCACGCGCGCAGCCTTCGTAGCCGGTGTGTGTGCCGGTTCCCCCGCCTGCGGCGCCCCGCGAGTGTGCGCGAGGCAAGAAGACGGCGGCCTTTGCTGCCGCAAGACCGCTCAGGCGGCGACCGGCGCGTCGACGGATCGGCGAGCCGCCTGCCGGTCCGTCTTCCCGGCATCCTTGAGGATGCGGCTGACGAGCGTGCCGGCAGCCCGCAGGTCGAGTTCGTGCTCGACCCGGCTGCGGACCGCCTCGCCGCCGAGTACGGCAACGGCGAGCAAGTCGTGCGAGGAAATGTCCCTGAGAATGGCCTGCATCGTGGTTCCCCTCCGGATTCGGCCGACGGAATTGGGATGCTCAGACGCGATTCATGCAGCGCCAACGGTCCCTTGCATCCCGTCAGCCCGGCTTTCTCCCTGCCGCACGGCACAGGCTGCCGCGCAGCGCTCTCGCTATTTCTTCACCAGCCGAGGCGTCTCCCTACGCCCCGCCCAGCAAGTTCCTGAGCAAGCGGTTCTCCCGCTTGGTCGCTTCCAGATCAAAAACCAGGTACTTGACGGCCAGGCGTACCTGGTCGAGGTTCTCTTCGATGGCGGCCATTTCGCGTTTGACGACCGACCCTTGGACACCGTTTGCCTGCCCGGCGTCGATGACTTCCAAGTGTGCGCTGCGCGGAAGGCGATGGACTTCCGACAGCAGTTGCCCCACCTTTTCACGAAGAGCGGATTCATCCATGGCTTATCTCCTTTGAGGCTGCCGGCGCCGGCACGCGCCGGGCGGCGAGCCCCATCGATCACCCGGAAAACTCCAGTCGCCTGGACCAAAAGGCAAAGGCGATGCCAAAGCCGGCTTGCGATCTGAAGAAAGGCCGGACACCCCCCGGCAGGCTTCCGGTGGGGGGTGGAGGGTCGGCTTGTAACGACCATGCCGTCCGTGACAGATGCGCCGCTC